>CAZCEZ010000135.1:0-1483 GCA_964497795.1 uncultured Acidimicrobiaceae bacterium
GCGATGCCGTCCTCGAGGATCACGAAGATCTCGGGGCAGTGGTCGGTGCACAGGCCGTCGCCGGTGCACAGGTCCTGGTCGATCCAGACGTGCACGAAGCAATCCTCGCGGTCGGGGCGGTCGGGGGGCCAGTCGCCACCCTACGGTGGACCGCCGTGGCTCCCTCCCTCCCCGACCCCGGTGCCGTGCACGCCGACGAGATGGCCACCGTCTGGGTGGTGCGGGGCGGCGAGCGCGACCGGCTGGTGCGGACCTTCCTCGACGACGGCGAGATCGGCCTGGTCGAGCCCCGCTTCGGCGACGGGAGG
Source organism: uncultured Acidimicrobiaceae bacterium (assembly GCA_964497795.1). GTDB lineage: Bacteria > Actinomycetota > Acidimicrobiia > Acidimicrobiales > Salinilacustritrichaceae > Salinilacustrithrix. Next base: position 309 of record CAZCEZ010000135.1, read on the forward strand.
GACGTGGACCGGACCTCGGCCCTGCGGACCCTCGGGGTCGGCATGGACGACGAGCCGACCAAGGCCCAGGAGGCCGACGTCGCCCGGTTCCTGTCCTTCGTGCGCCGGATCCGCGTCGGCGACGTGGCGATGCTGGTCGATCCCGTCGCCGGCGGGCTCGCGTGCGGCGTCGTCGTCGGCGACTACCGCTTCCGGGACGACGTCGACCCGGCCCGGGCGCCGCACCGCCGCGCCGTGTCCTGGCGGCGGCGCCTCCCCTTCGACGACCTGCCCGACCGCCTCGACCACGTGCCGGCCCAGCGCAGCGACCTCGAGGACGTGCCCGACGGCCGACTCCGGGCGCTCGCCCTGCGGTGCTGCCGGGGCGAGGCCGGCCAGGACCCCTTCGACCGCCCCGCCGTCCCCGCGCCCCGGGCCCGCCGGTCGCCCTCGGGGCAGCGTCGGACCGCCACGCCGCGCACGCCGGCACCGAAGCGACCGTCGCAGGCCACGCGAGCCGAGCGCCGGTGCACGGTCTGCCTCGTCACCAAGGCCGAGGACCTGTTCGAGGACGACGGCACCGTGTGCCGCGACTGCGCCTGAGGCCGCCGTGGGTCGGGTGGAGGAGTCCGCACGCCGCCGGCGCCGGCGTGCCGTCGCCACGTTGGGCCTCGCCGTCGGGTCCACGATCGGCGCGCTCGCCGCCGTCCCGACGGGCACGACCGCGCTCGCCCAGGTGCTGGACACGACGACCACCACCGAGGCGTCGACCACCACGACCGGGTCCACGACCACGTCGACGACCTCGGCACCCGTGCTCCCGACCACCTCCGCACCGGGGTCGTCCACCACCACGGTCCCCGGGACGACGACCACGTCGCCTGCCTCGACCACGACGACGACCGGGGCGACGACCACCGCCCCGGCGACCACCGCGCCCCGGGCCACCACCACGACCGAGCCGCGCACGACGACCACCACCGAGCCGCCGTCGGCCCCCAGCACCGCACCGACCACCACCGTCCCGGTCGACCTCGGCGCGCGCGCCACGCAGGACACCCCCGACCTCGGCGGCGTCGTCGCGCTCTGGATCCTCGGCATCGTCGGCACGATCGCCGTGCTCGCCACGTCGTGGTGGCGCAACCGACCGTCCTAGGGGCTCACCCGGGCGCAGCGAGCAGCCGGCACGCGAGCGG
>CAZCEZ010000135.1:1583-7070 GCA_964497795.1 uncultured Acidimicrobiaceae bacterium
GCGCAGCGAGCAGCCGGCACGCGAGCGGTGACGAGCGCGCACGGACGACCCGGCCCGAGCGAGCCGGTGTCACGTCTCGAGCAGGTGGCGGAGCTTGGCTCGGAGTCGCTGGACCGTGTTGTCCACGAACTTGTCGGACCGGTCCATCTGCTCGGCGATCTCGCGGTACCGCTTGCCGCTCAGGAGACCCACGAGGACGTGGGCCTCGTTCTCGGAGAGCTGGTCGACCTCGTCCTTGCGACGTCGCGTCGACCGTCCCTCGAAGTGGGCGCGGAGCAGCTCGTGCACGGCGTCGTGGCCGAGCGTCTCGATCAGGTGCTCGATCTCGGAGATGCCGAAGGGCATGCCGCCGCTGTCGTCCATGTGCATCCGGTCGACGGCGCTCGACTCGTGGCTGACGGTGGGCAGCTGGGCGGCCGTCGCCCCGGCGCCACCGTCCTCGTCGTGCTCGGCGTCGTGGTGGGCGATCCGGTCGGCCTCGTTGAGCGGCGAGTGCTTCATGCGGTTCGCCGCCTTGATGGCGGTGATGACCTGGCGCTGCATGCAGGTGCGGGCGAAGGACGGGAACGCGGCCGCCGCACCCTCCCGGTAGTCGCGCACCGCCTTCCAGAAGCCGATCATGGCCTGCTGGCGGACGTCCTCGTGGTCGCCGCCGGGGACGAAGTACCGGCGGGCGACGGAGACGATCAGGCCCTCGTGCCGCCGGAGGAGCTCCTCGACCGCGCCCTTCTCGCGGGAGGACTGGAACCGGGCGACCAGCTCGTCGTCCGCGACGTCCTGGAGCTCGGCGCGGGCGCGGCGGCGCCCCGTGGTCCCGGCTGCCTCGACGTCCCTCCCCACGTTCCCCACGACCTCAGGTGTGCAGCAGGTGCTCGTGCACCACGCCCGGGTGGTCGGCGGCGACCAGCTCCCACCCCGTGGCCTCGCACCACCGGGCGACGCGGTCGGACAGGTCGTCGACGTCGAAGGGCTTGGTGATGTAGTCGTCGGCCCCGGAGATGACGCCGCGGATCACGTCGTCCTGGCCGCCGAGCGCGGTGAGGATCACGTAGACCGTCCCGTCGTCGGGGCCGTGGCCGCGGCTGCGACCCTCCTCCATCGCCTCGACGCCGTCCATGCCCGGCATCATCACGTCGAGCAGGCACAGCACCGGACCGTGCTCGTCGAGCAGGTCGGCGACGTTGGAGCCGGTGTCGGTGACGTGGACCTCCCACCCGTCGAGGGTGAGGAGCGACACGATCAGGCTCCGGATCCCCGGCTCGTCCTCGGCGACGACGGCGAGGCGCTTGGCCTGCCCCCGGGACGGGACGTCCAGGTCGTCGACGTCGAGCTCGCTCCGCTCCTGATCGGTTCCCACGTCCCGTCACGGTACCGGGGGCCCGGACCGCGCCCGGTGTCGGACCGCATCCGGGACCGGCCGGACCCCGGGCCCGGCCGTCGGGGCGGCTCGATCAGCAGACCACCTCGGCCGGGAAGCCGGACCGCTCGACCAGGTCGGCGAGCGCGGCCAGCCCGATGCGAGCCCGCTCGGCCTCGTCCCGGAGGTCGACCCGCCCCGACTCGAGGTCGACGGCGACGTCGACGCCACCGCCCGAGCGCCACGCCGCCCGCACGCCCTCGGCGCCGTCGGGGTCGGCGTCGAGCAGCTCGCAGAGCGGCGCAGCGGCCGAGCCGGGCTGGCGGCCGGGGTCGTCGTCGGCGGCCAGGGCGCGCCCGGCGACGTCGAGCCGGTGCAGGACCGCCGACCAGGACGTGGTGGCGGCGCCGTCGGCGAGCGCCCGGGTCGCACCGTCCGCGTCGCCGCGCAGGGCAGCCTCGACGGCGGCCACCACGTGGCTCGATTCGGGCCCGTTGCGCAGCATCTCCTGCGAGCCGGACGGATCGGACGGATCGGACACGCCGGATGCTTCGCCATCGACGGCCCGATCCCCTACCCGGCCGATCCCCTTCCCTCGCGGGCGCAAGCGCCTCGGCGCAACCGTCACCGCCGCGCCGCCGTGTGGTGCCGGCCGGGTCGACTTGGATACGGTCGTTTCCAGTTCTCGCACCAGGACCGGGGGTTCACGTGCCACGCATCGCCATCGTCGGAGCCGGCTTCGGCGGGCTCGGCCTCGCCATCCAGCTCAAGCAGCACGGCATCGACACCTTCGAGGTGTTCGAGAAGGCCGACGAGATCGGTGGCACGTGGCGGGCGAACACGTACCCGGGCGCCGAGTGCGACATCCCCTCGGCCCTGTACTCGTTCTCCTTCGAGAACTTCGACTGGCCGAACAAGTGGTCGCACCAGCCGGTCATCAAGGCCTACCTGGAGCACTGCGCCGACGCGTACGCGCTCCGCCCCCACATCCACCTGCGCACCGCGGCGACCGCCGCGATCTGGGACGAGCACGACGGTCGCTGGACGGTCACCACCGAGACGACGGGACCGGACGGCTCCACGACCACGACGACCGAGGCCTACGACGTCGTGGTCTCCGCGACGGGCCAGCTGTCCCGACCCCGCTGGCCCGACATCGACGGCCTGCACGACTTCGGCGGCGACCTGTTCCACTCCGCCGAGTGGGACCACGACGTCGACCTGACCGACCGGCGGGTCGGCTCCATCGGCTGCGGCGCGAGCGCCATCCAGTACGTGCCGAAGGTGGCCGAGCGGGCCGAGCGGACCGTCGTGTTCCAGCGCACCCCGAACTGGGTGCTGCCCAAGAACGACCGCGACTACTCCGAGGCCGAGAAGGCCCTGATCCGCCGGTCGCGGATCGCCCGGAACCTGCGCCGCTTCGGGCTCTGGTTCCGCGCCGACTTCCTGCTCTTCAGCCTGATGCGCAAGCGGTCGCGCGTCCGACCGCTGCTCGAGGCGCTGTCCCGCAAGCACCTCGAGGACACCGTCTCGGACCCGGTCACCCGGGAGCGGCTCCTGCCCGACTACCCCATGGGCGCCAAGCGGACCCTGTTCTCCGACGACTTCTACGAGGCGATCGAGGCCCACGACGTCGCCATCGAGACCGATCCGATCGCCCGGGTCGACGCCAGCGGCGTCGTGACCCGCTCGTCCGACGGCACCGAGACCCACCACGACCTCGACGTCCTCGTGGTCGGCACCGGCTTCCACACCCAGGACTTCCTCACCCCCATGCACGTCGAGGGTCGGGGCGGGCGGGTCCTCGAGGAGGAGTGGGCCGATGGCCCCGAGGCCTTCTACGGCATCAGCGTCCACGGGTACCCGAACCTGTTCTTCCTGTACGGGCCGAACACCAACCTCGGCCACAACTCGATCGTCGTGATGATCGAGTCCCAGTGCCGCTACCTGCTGAGCCTCCTCACCCAGATGGCGGCGCGCTCCATCCAGTCGGTGGAGGTCACGGCGGACGCCCAGGCCGCCTACAACGCCGAGCTGGCCGAACGGCTCGCCGACTCCGCCTGGGTGCTCATCGAGGACTCCTGGTACCTGCAAGGGGGCAAGGTGACCAACAACTGGGTCGGACGGACCTGGGAGTACCGGCGCCGCACCGAGCGGGCCGACCTCGACGACTACGCCTGCCGGACCCGCCGCCTCCCCGTCCCGGGACGGGCCGCCGTCCCCGCCACCACCGGCTGAGGCCGGGGGGCCGGGCTCTCCCTCAGGCCGGGGGGCCGGGCTCTCCCTCAGGCCGGGGGGCCGGGCTCTCCCTCAGGCCGGGGGGCCGGGATCGTCCGTGCCGCCGAAGAGCGCCTCGTCCAGCACCGGCAGCAGGATCGCCTCCCGCAGGGACGCGTACTCGTCGACGACCTCGGTCTCGCCGTCGTCGTCCACCCACAGCAGCGAGAAGCGGTCCCGCGCCGTCTTGACCACGGCCCACACGCCGTCGCCGCCGTCGAGCACGGCCACGGCCTCGATGCCGTCGTCGAGGTCGACCACGGGCAGCGACGCGCCGGCCCGGTCGGCGACCGCCGCCACGTACTCCACGGCGTCGAGGAACGTGGCGTGGACCTCCGGGCGCTCGACGACCTCGACCATGTCGGCGTCCCCGTGCACCACCGTCCAGCCGTCGTGGTCGACGGCGGGCACCACGAGCAGCGTGTCCTCGACCAGGCGGACCTCGAGGGCCGGCAGCTCGATCCCGTCGTCCTCGTCCTCGTCCGCGTCCCCGTCGCCGGGGCCGACGGCCTCGAGGGCGGGGTGGGGCGTCCCCGGGGTCAGGTCGGCCGCCGCGAGGCGGGCCGCCTGCGCCGCGTCCAGGGCCACCGGACCGGGACGGGCCCCGGCCAGCGCGGACCCGGCGAAGGCGGGGTCGGCGAGCAGGGCCGGGCCGTCCACGGGCCGGGCCAGGGCGTCGAGGCCGACGGCCACGGTGCCGTCGTCACCGACCGGTCCGACGACGGATCCGGTGGCGTAGACCGCCTCGGGCACGCGACCGGTCGGGTCGCGCACCCACAGGTGGGCTGCCGCGCCGGGCCCGGGCACGAGGTCGGCTCCCGGGGGCACCGGGAGGGCCAGCAGCGCGTCGTCCTCGGAGAGGAGGCCGACGAGGTCGACCTCCGCAGGATCGACGACGAAGATCCAGGCCGCAGGCGTGTGGAAGGTCGCGTCGGGGGCCACGGCCGCGGACGGTAGCGGCCCCTCCCCCGCCGGCCGGGCACGGCGCGGGAGTTCGCGCTCAAGGAATCCGCAGACGGGCCGATCAACCCCTGTGGACAGCCGTCCGCCACCGGCCGCACGGACGCGGCCGGCCCCTCCACGAGCCAGGGAGCGATCACGGATGATCGACCTCGCACGACGTCCTCCCGTCTCGCCGTCGACGCTCGACGCGCTCGTCCGCGTGCTCGCCGACGACGGGAGCGACACCAGAGCCGTGGCCGACGTGGTCTCGGCCGACCCCGGCCTGCTGGCCCGGGTCCTCGGGTTGGCCAACTCGGCGCTGTACGGACCCGTCCGGAGCGTGGACGACGCCACGCTCGCCGTGGGACTGGTCGGCCGCCAGACCGTCCGGACCCTGGCGGTGGGCGGGGTGACCGGCCTCCTGGCGACCCGGTACGGGCTGCCGGGCAGCGCCGAGCACGCGACGCTCGTGGGCGCAGCGGCCCGCGAGCTGGCCCCGGACGCCGACGTGATGCCGTCGGTCGCGTTCACCGCCGGGCTGCTCCACGACATCGGGGAGCTCCTCCTGTGGCAGGAGGACCCGATGGCTGCCCAGCGCTGCCGGGCCGAGCGCGACCCCGCGTTCCGGGCCGCGTCCGAGCAGGCCGTCTTCGGCACCGACCACGTCCGGATCGGTGCTGCGCACCTCCGGGCCTGGGGCTTCCCCGACGACCTGGTCGTCGCCGTCGCCCAGCACCACGAACCCGGGCCCGGCGCGTCCCGGACGGCGCTCGTGGTCGCCGCCGCGGACGAGATCGCCGTCCGTCGCCCGGGCACGGCGTGCGCACGGCTCGGCATCGACCTCGTGGCGGCGGTGTCGCTCCGCGAGCGCGCCGTCGAGACCCAGGGACACATCCTCGCTGCGCTCGCCG
>CAZCEZ010000136.1:0-6930 GCA_964497795.1 uncultured Acidimicrobiaceae bacterium
CAGAAGCGCTGGCGGGACAGCAGCCAGTCGCGCAGGCGGAAGTTGACCTTCGCGGTGCCCAGCCCGTGGCCGGTCAGCCAGTCGATCGCCTTCGCCTTGGCCTCGTCCTTGGTCAGGCCGTCCAGGTCCAGGACGTCCCCGAAGGCCGTGGTGCCCGAGGAGTTGATGGCCACGCCGTCACCGGTGAAGGCCTCGCCCTCCCAGCCCTCGGGCGGCTGGACGGTGCGGACGATGGGCAGGTCGTGGACCTGGGCGAAGTCCCAGTCGCGCTGGTCCTCGCCGGGCACGGCCATGATCGCCCCGGTGCCGTAGGTGACGAGCACGTAGTCGGCCAGGTACAGCGGCACCGGCCGGCCGGTGAACGGGTTCAGCAGGTGCGCGCCGGTGAACACGCCCCGCTTGTCCAGCGAGCCCTCCGAGGACAGGCGGTCCATCTCCGAGGTGCCCCGGGCCTGGGCCACGAAGGCCTCCACGGCGTCGCGCTGGGCGTCGGAGACGACCGTGCCGACCAGCGGGTGCTCGGGAGCCAGCACGGCGTAGGTCATGCCGAAGGCGGTGTCGGGCCGGGTGGTGTACACCTCGACCCGGGCGCCGCTGGGGTGCGGGCCACCCTCCGCGTCGACGACCTGCATCGAGAACTGGGCGCCCTCGGAGCGACCGATCCAGTTCCGCTGCATCGTCTTGACCCGCTCGGGCCAGTCGACCCGGTCCAGGTCGTCCAGCAGCTCCTGGGCGTAGTCGGTGATCTTGAAGAACCACTGCTCCAGGTCGCGGTTCTCGACCGGGTCGCCGGAGCGCTCGCACGTGCCGTCGCCGAGCACCTGCTCGTTGGCCAGCACGGTCTGGCACCCCGGGCACCAGTTGACCGGTGCCCTGCGCTTGTAGGCCAGGCCGGCATCCAGGAAGCGCGTGAAGATCCACTGGCTGAAGCGGACGTAGTCGTCCTGGTGCGAGGTGACCCGGCGACGCCAGTCGTAGACGGCGCCGATCCGCTGGATGGACGAGGTCAGCTCGCCCATCTTCTCCTCGGTGTGGATCCGTGGGTGGATGCCGGACTTGATGGCGGCGTTCTCGGCGGGCAGGCCGAAGGAGTCGAAGCCCATCGGCGACAGCACGGCCTTGCCCTGCATCGTCTGGTACCGGACGATCAGGTCGCCGAAGGTGTAGTTCCGCACGTGGCCCATGTGCGCCGCACCCGAGGGGTACGGGTACATCGACAGGACGTAGTACTTCTCGCGGGGGTCGTCGTTGTCGACCTCGTAGGTGCCCTCGTCGAGCCAGCGACGCTGCCACCGCGCCTCGACGGTCTGCGGGTCGTACTCGGGCAGGCGCCCGTCCCCGCCGGCCGCGGCCGCCGTCGCATCGGGGGCGTTCGTGTCGCTGGACATGGCCGGGCATGGTACCGACGGCCCCCGGATCCCCCGGCATGCGTTGGGGGCCTCCCGGTGCCGACGGTGACGGCCCGGGATTTCCCGACCGGCGGCGCGTGCTCTATCGTGTCGACTCCCAGCGGGAGGCCCGTCCGGTCGCCCGACACCCACGGGGCTATAGCTCAGTTGGTAGAGCGCTTCCATGGCATGGAAGAGGTCAGGGGTTCGATTCCCCTTAGCTCCACTCGGACCAGCCGCTCCGGCGGCCGCCGGTCCGTGGCCGAGCGGAACACGGCCGTGGTGGGACGGGGGCGACGGTGCGATCGCCCCGACGACGCTGCGCCTCCGCGCCGACCGCGGCGGCGGACCACCACCCGTCGGGGTGGCGACGGTCCGAGGTTCCCCCCGACCGCACCCAGCCCCCGACGCTCGCCCACCGGGCGGGCGTCGACGCGCCTAGCGACGCCGGCACCCCACGACCCCGAGGAGCACGACGTGGAACCCGACCTGCGCCACCGCCTGCCCGACGGGAGGATCCTCGCCGTGGACGACCGGGGCGATGCCGACGGCACCCCGGTCCTCTACCTGCACGGGACACCGGACTCCCGGCGGGCCCGGCACCCCGACGACGGCCTCGCGACCGCAGCCGGCATCCGCCTCCTGGCCGTCGACCGACCCGGCATCGGCGCATCCGACGCCGACCCGGGCGCGACGCCCGCGTCGGTCGCCGACGACCTCGTCCACCTGCTCGACGCCCTCGGTGTCGAGGAGGCCGGCGTGCTCGCCTGGTCCGCCGGCGCCGTCTTCGCCCTCGCCCTCGCCGGCGCGCACCCGGCGCGGGTGACCCGGCTGGTCCTCGTGGGCCCGCTGGTCCCCGCCGACGCCTACGACGACCCCGGGGTGCTGGAGGGGGCCGACGACGGACGTCGGCTCTTCGCCGACGCGCACCGCGGGCAGGACCCGGGCGACGTCGGCGCCGAGCTGGCCCCGTGGCTGGTCCCTCCCGTGGTGGACGACGAGCTCGCCGCCGAGCTGCTGGCCTCGTCGCTGGCCGAGGTGGCCGACGTGCCCGGCGCCGGCGCCGCGCTCGTCGCCGGCCTCGGCGATGCCGTGGCCGGGGGCCTGACCGGCGTGGAGCGCGAGATCGCCGCGCAGGCCACGCGCCTCGGGTCGCTGCTCGACGGCGCGGCGACGGTGCCGGCCTCGGTCCACGTCGGCGACGACGACCGGACCGCGCCGCCGGCCATGGCCCGGTGGGTCGCCGCCCGGCTCGGCGCGCCCTGCACCACGCACCCCGGTGCCGGGCACGCGCTCGCCGTGACCGCGTGGGCGGCGCTGCTGGACGAGGTGGCCGGGCGCGCCGCCCGGCCCTGACCCTCAGGCGCCGGGGGTCGGCAGCCCGGGTGCCCCGGGGGCGTCCGGGTCCTCCCAGGAGACGCGGGGCACGTCGCCCCAGAGCCGCTCGAGCTCGTAGTACTCGCGGGCATCGGTGTGGAACGTGTGGACCACGAAGGTCCCGTGGTCCGACAGGACCCACTCCGCCTCGTTCAGGCCCTCGATCCGCAGGGGTCGGGGGCCGCCCGCGGCGGCGACCTCGTCCTCGATGGCCTGGACCACGGTGCGCACCAGGCGGGGGTTCGACGCCGAGGCGATCACGAAGTAGTCGGTGATGGCCAGCACCTCGCCCACCCGCAGGACGAGCACGTCGGTGGCGCCCTTCGCGTGGGCGGCCCGGGCCGCGACGATCGGGAAGGTCGGGTCGAGGAGGTCGTCGGGATCGGGGGTGCGGTCGGTTCCGGGGACGTCGGTGGTCGTGGCGGGATCAGTCATGGTCGGCCCCGAGCGTAACCGTGATGTCGGCGGCATCGCCGGGACGCTCGTCGACGACGACCTCCCCGACGCCGAGCAGCTCGGCCAGCGCACGGGCCTCGTCGCGGTGCTCGGGGTCGACGTAGGCGACGGTCGTGGTCGCCACGTCGAGGCTCGGCGCGTTGCCGACGAGCACCACCTCGACCCCGGCCGGGGGGAGGAGGGGCGCGACGGCAGCGGCCGCGGCCACGTCCGGCGTGCCGTTGAGGACCCGCACGCGGGGCCGCACGCCGGGGCGGGGCGACCGCGGGAAGGGCACCAGGCGGGCGACGAGCGCGTCGATCGCGTCCCGGTCGGGCCGGAACGTCGGCTCCTCGCCGAAGGGTCCGGTGCCGTCCCCGCCGACCGGGGACTCGCGCACGGGGAGCTGGTCGTGCTCCACGCTGCCCGAGGCCAGCTGCCGCACGAAGCGCCCGATGCCGGCCTCGAGCTCGCCGGGCACGGCGTCGCCGCCGCCCGCGTCGGCCACGGCCCGCAGCCACGCCTCCCACAGCGCCCGGTGGCGGAACAGGCGGGCCAGGTCGGACTCCCCCGGCAGCCGGGCCTCGAGGTACGGCCCGACGTCGTCGGGGCCGAGCGCGATCGTGCCGACCGGGAAGACCACCTCCCCGTCCACCTCGATCGCGTCGGGGTTGTCGACCTCGATCGGGGCCACCGGGGCGACGAGGCCCGCCCACCGCTCGGCGTCGACGACGGCGACCTCGCCGACGGCCGCGCCGAGCAGGTCCCCGACCGCCTCTGCCTGCACGGCGGGCGAGCCCAGGTCGTAGCCGGCCTCCAGCGGCGTCCGACCCAGGACCGGGATCTCCACCACCACCCGTGTGGGCACGTACACGACGCCGCCGCCACCGTCGGCCGGATCGGGCAGCGTCAGCACGGTGATCGCGTCGACCTCGCCGTCGAGGTCGTGGAGCACGGCGAGCGTCGGGGTCGGGTCGATCAGCGCCTCGTAGCCGGGCGCCGTCGGGTCCCGGAGCGGCACGACCAGCTCGCCCTCGGTGCTGCTGCGCAGCAGGTCCACGCCGGCCCACACCAGCACCCCGCCGGCGACGAGGAGGACCACGAGCACGAGGGCCGACACGACCTGGGCCGTGCCGGGCCGCCGCCACCCCGGCGCGGCCGCGGGTGCCGGCGAGGGCGCGGGGAGGACCGGGTCGCCTGCATCGGCTGGGTCGTCCGGTGGCGCCGACCGGGCCGGCCCCGGGGCGACCACGGGCACCGGGTCGTCGCCCTCGTCCCCGCCGCGCGCGGGCACCGGGCCGACGTCGACCCGCAGCAGCGCCTCGAGCCGTGCGGCGCGCTCGGCGGCCCGGCGGGCGGCGAGGTCGTCGGGCGCGGCACCGGCGTCGACGACCGGTCGGTCCGGCCCCGTCACGCGGGATCCGTCCCCGCGCCGGCGTAGAGGCCCCGGGCCTCGATGCAGGCGATGACGTCGCGGGGCAGCAGGTACGTGAGGGGCCGCCCCTCGCGCACCCGTCGGCGCAGCTCGGTCGAGGACACCTCCAGGTGCGGCACCTCGACGTGGGTCCAGCGCCACCCCTCGGGCAGGACCGGCGGGGCGCTGCCCGGACGGTCGACCACGACGAGCTCGGCGCCCCGGCGCACCTCGTCGACCCGCTCCCAGGTGGGCAGGCCGGCGGCTGCGTCGGCGCCGAGCACCAGGTGGAGCGACGCGCCCGGCTCCGCCGTGGCGAGGGCGGCCAGGGTGTCGGCCGTGTAGGAGGGTCCGCCGCGCTCGATCTCGATATCGGACGCCTCCAGCCGGTCGACCCCGGCGACCGCGGCCTCGACCATGGCGAGGCGGTCCTCGGCCGGGGAGATCGTCCGGGAGCCGACCTTCTGCCACGGCACGTTGGCCACCACGAGCAGCATCCGGTCGAGGTCGAGGGCGTGGACCACGTCCACGGCGGTGACCAGGTGACCGACGTGGGGTGGGTCGAACGTCCCGCCGAACACCCCGATGCGCATCCGGGAGACGTTACGCAACGTCCGGAGCCCCGCCGGACCAGCACGCCCCACGTGATCCGAGGCCCGGCACGGCGCCGTAGAAGGAGGTGTCGGGTCGCCCGCGACGCACCGCCACCACCGGTGGCCGAGCGGTCGGCCGGACGTCCGGATCGGCTGCGAAGTTCTTAGTACTAAATTCCCGCCCCGGGAATGGTCTGCCTCCGGGCAGCGTTGGGTACCGAGTGCAGGACGCCCCCTCGGAGCGGGCGTCGACGTGACCGAGGTCATCGCCCCGGCCGGAATCCCCCACCCACCCCCGTCGTTGAAGCAGGTGCAATGAGCGACTCCGTTGGACAGTACCTGAACGAGATCGGCATGGTCCCCCTCCTCACCGCCGAGGAGGAGCGCGAGCTGAGCCAGATCATCGAGAAGGGCCGTGAGGCCTCCGAGCGCGTCGACGCGGGCGAACCGAAGACCCGCGAGCTGCGCAAGGCCATCAACGAGGCGGCCGCCGCCAAGGACCGCTTCATCCGAGCCAACCTCCGGCTCGTCGTCTCCATCGCACGCCGCTACCCGCTCCCCCCGTCCATGGAGCTGCTCGACCTCATCCAAGAGGGCAACCTCGGCCTCGAGCACGCCGTCGACAAGTTCGACTGGCGCAAGGGCTTCAAGTTCTCCACGTACGCGACCTTCTGGATCCGCCAGGCCATCGGCCGGGCCCTCGACCAGAAGGCGAGCCTCGTCCGCCTCCCGGGCGACCGCTCCGCGAGCCTCCGGGCCGCCCTCCGCCACGCCAGCGGCGAGGGCACCGAGCTGGACGAGGAGCACGCCCGCCTGCACCGCCTCACCACCCCGACCAGCCTCGACCGCACCGTCGGCGACGACGCCGACGGCTCCGAGCTCGTCGACCTGCTCGCCGACTCCAAGCCCGGCCCCGAGGCCCTCACCCTGAAGTCGGCCGAGGACGAGTTCGTGGTCGGCCTGCTCGACGTGCTCGAGCCCCGGGCCCGCTACGCCGTCGAGCAGCGCTTCGGCCTCAACGACGGTCGCACCCGGTCCTACCGGGAGGTCGGCGAGGAGCTCGGCGTCACCGCCGAGGCCGCACGCCGGCTCGTGAAGCGTGCCGTCGGCACCGTCCGCGAGGAGGCCGGCGCCCGCGGCGCCGCCTGAGGCCACCTCCCCCCCACCCCCGGGTCCGATCCCCCCTCGGACCCGCACCGGGCCGCCGCCGTCCCCCCTCGGCGGCGCCCGCAGAGGCCCGATCCCCCGTCGGGCCGTTGGCAGGCGCCCGAGTGCGCGAACTGCCGGGTTCGGACCGCTTCCCCCGGCGGTCCGAACTGCTTTTCGCCCACACCCACCGACGTGGAAGGCTGGAGACGTGAACACCTGGACCCCGACCTCCTGGCGGACCCTCCCGGCGCACCAGCAGCCGAGCTGGCCCGACGCCGGCGCGCTCGACGCCGTCCTCAAGGAGCTGTCGACCTATCCCCCGCTGGTGTTCGCCGGGGAGGCCCGCGACCTGACCGCCCAGCTCGGCCAGGTGGCCGCCGGCGAGGCGTTCCTCCTCCAGGCCGGCGACTGCGCCGAGTCCTTCGAGGCGTTCTCCGCGGACGCCATCCGGGACAAGCTCAAGGTCATCCTCCAGATGGCCGTGGTGCTCACCTACTCCTCGGGCGTCCCCGTGGTGAAGGTCGGCCGCATCGCCGGGCAGTTCGCCAAGCCGCGCTCCAGCGACACCGAGACC
>CAZCEZ010000137.1:0-6922 GCA_964497795.1 uncultured Acidimicrobiaceae bacterium
GACGCCATCGACCGGGGCTGGGCCCTGTACTGGGGCACGTCGGAGTGGACCGCGGACGAGATCCGCGCCGCCTACGAGATCGCCGAGCGGCACCACCTGCACAAGCCGGTGATGGAGCAGCCGCAGTACAACATCCTCGAGCGCCGCAAGGTGGAGAGGGAGTACGCCCGCCTCTACGAGGACATCGGCCTCGGCCTGACCACCTGGTCGCCGCTCGCCTCGGGCCTGCTCACCGGCAAGTACGTCGACGGCATCCCCGAGGGCTCCCGCGCCGACCTGTCGGGCTACGAGTGGATCAAGGACCGCGTCACCGACGAGGAGATCAACGCCAAGGTGCGCGAGTTCGTGTCCGTGGCCGAGTCGCTCGACTGCACCGCGGCGCAGCTCGCCCTGGCCTGGTGCGCCAGGAACCCGAACGTGTCCACGGTGATCACCGGTGCGTCCAAGGTCAGCCAGGTCGAGGAGAACTTCGCCGCCCTGGACGTCCTGGGTCGCCTCGACGACGACGTGATGGGTCGCATCGGGCAGATCTTCTCCTGAACGGGCGGCGGGGCAGACTCGCCCGGTGGGTCGCATCGCCACCGAGGAGCTCCACTTCACGCCCGAGGACCTCGACGGGGTCCTCGCGGCCATGTCCGAGCTCGGCGGCCGGGTCGAGCCCGACGGCACGATCGTGTCGGGCTCGGGCTGGCTGACCCTCGACCCGGCCTACGACGACCGCTTCCCGCCCCCGACCCAGACCGTCGTCGGTCGGCTCATGTCGGGGCGGGGGCCGGCCGTGCCCCGGGCGACGTGGGTGCCGGCCGAGGCGCGCGGGGCCCGGCGCGAGCCGGTGTCGGTCGGGATCCTCCACGCCACCGGGAGCCAGGCCGTGGCACGCCTGGCCGAGAAGGACGTCGTGGTGCCCGAGCGGTGGGAGGTCGTGGCCGACCACTCCAAGCGGGGCCTCGTGGCCTGGGTGCCCATCGACGTGCCCCACGCCGAGGTCCTCGACTGGACCCTGCGGGCCACGCGGGCGCTGACCCGCATCCCGCTGACCGGCGACTGGCGGGCCACCGTCCACCGTCCCGGCTGAGGAGCGGCGCGCCCGGGCTTTGCCCGACGTCGGGGTCGCTGGGAGACTCCCCGCCGTGGGAGACGTGACGTTCGCCGAGATGATGGCCCTGGAGCCGCACGGCCCCGACACCTTCGTCGGTGAGGGGCCCTCCTACCCGTGGGGCGGCCTGTACGGCGGCCAGATCGTGGCCCAGGCCCTCCGGGCCGCCGGGCTCACCGTCGACCCGGCCTTCCGGCCCCACTCGCTGCACGGATACTTCATCCGCCGGGGCGACGCGGACGCTCCCATCCGCTTCGAGGTCGACCGGCTGCGCGACGGCCGCTCGTTCTGCACCCGGGCGGTCGTGGTCCGCCAGGGGCAGGGCGCCATCTTCAACCTGTCGGCCTCGTTCCACCGCCCCGAGGACGGCCCCGACGTGCCCGTCGAGGTCGACCCCACCGTGCCCGGGCCCGACGGGCTGCCCGGGGACACGTGGAGCCACGTCTTCGAGCGGCGCATGGTCGACACCTGGGACTACGACGCCCGCCCCGGTCCCGTGGCGCGGGGTTGGTTCCGGATCACCGAGGACGTGCCCGACGACCCGCTGCTGCGGGCCTGCGCCCTGGCCTACGTGTCCGACGACCTGCCCACCGACGGCGTCGTCACGCTCCACCCCGACCGGGTGCTGCTGCAGCAGGAGGGCGACTGGGAGCGCACGTTCATGAACGCGTCGCTCGACCACTCGATCTTCTTCCACCGCGACGCGGACCCGACCGACTGGCAGCTGCACACCTGCACCGGCCACGGCGTGATCGGCACCCGGGGCCTGGCCATCGGCGACGTGTTCACCGCATCCGGCGTCCACGTCGCGACCCTCACCCAGGAGGTGCTCATCCGCCGCGTGCGGACCTGACCGATCAGGCGGGCGCGGGCTGGGCGCCGCGCACGAGGCGGCCCGGCAGCTCGCCGGTCGCCTCGCCGTCGGCGTAGGTCTCGACCCCGGCCACGAAGGTGTGGCGGTAGCCGGTCGCCCGCTGCAGGACGCGACGGCCGCCGGCGGGCAGGTCGTGGTGCATCTCGGGGCGGTGGGCGGCGAGGGCGTCGAAGTCGATGACGTTCACGTCGGCCCGCATGCCCGGGGCGAGCACGCCCCGGTCGAGCAGGCCGACGACCTCGGCCGTGGCCCGGGTGTGCTGGGACACCAGGTACTCGAGGTCGAACAGCTCGCCCCGCGTCCGGTCCCGGCCCCAGTGGGTCAGCAGGAAGGTGGGGAACGAGCCGTCGCAGATCGTGCCGACGTGGGCGCCGCCGTCGGACAGGCCCGGCACGGTCAGCGGGTGGGCGAGCATCTCGCGGGTGGCGTCGAGGTTCCCGTCGGCGTAGTTGAGGAACGGCACGTAGAACAGGTCCCGGCCGCCGTCGCCGAGCATGTGGTCGTAGGCGAGCTCGGCCGGCTCCACGCCTCGGGCCCGGGCCACGGCACCGATCGAGGTCGCGGGGTCCGGCTCGTAGTCGGGCGGGTCGGTCAGCGGGTACATGTTGTCGAAGGCCCCGATGAGCGACCCGCCGAGCTTGCCCTTCGCCCTGGCGTCGGCGTGGGCCCCCAGGATCCGGGCCCGGACGTCGGGGTCGGCCATGCGGGCGGCCTGCTCGGCGAGCGGCCGACCGGCCACCTCCGCCTGCCACACCGGGTTGGCCAGGAACGGGTTGAGGGTGGCGTCGAGGCCGAGCAGGAGGCCCACGGCGCGGGGCGCGACCTGGGCCCGCATGCGGTGCCCGTCGTCGACCGCGGCCTCGAGGCGCTTCAGCAGCTCCCGGTGCTGGTCGGGGGCGAGCGGGCTCTGGGCCAGCGAGAACGACAGCGGCCGGCCCGACACGGCCATCATCTCGACGAGGGTGCCGAACTCGGCGTCGACGTCGAGGAAGTCGCCGACCATCTGGAGCACGCCCTGCCCGCCCACGCCGATCGCCTCGGCGATGCCGACCAGCTCGGCGCGCTCGGCGGTGAGCGTCGGGGTGTAGTCGCCGGTGGAGGTGCGGTGGTTGCGGGTCCGGCTCGTCGTGAACCCGAGCGCGCCGGCCGCGATGCCGTCCGCGGCGAGGCGGCCCATCTCGGCGATCTCGGCGTCGGTGGCCCGCTCGGTGTGGTCGGCGCCCCGCTCGCCCATCACGTGGAGCCGCAGCGCGGCGTGGGGGACCTGGGCGGCCAGGTCCATGTCGTGGGGCGTGTCGAGCGCGTCGAGGAACCCGTCGAAGCCGGTCCAGCCCCAGCGGAGCCCCTCGGCGAGGGCGGCGCCGGGGATGTCCTCGACGCCCTCCATCAGCTGGATGAGCCGCTCGTGGTCGTGGTCGTGGACCGGGGCGAAGCCGACGCCGCAGTTGCCCATGACGACGGTCGTGACGCCGTGCCACGACGACGGCTGGAGCCGGGTGTCCCAGGTCGCCTGGCCGTCGTAGTGGGTGTGGACGTCGACGAAGCCGGGGGTGACGAGCAGCCCGTCGCAGTCGACCTCCCGGGCTCCGACGCCCTCGACGCGACCGCTGCCGTCGGGTCCTCCGACGTGGGTGACGACCCCGTCGGTGACGGCGACGTCGGCGACCCGCCGGGGTCCGCCGGTGCCGTCGATCACGGTGCCGTTGCGCAGGACGAGGTCGTGTGCGGCCATGGACCGAGCGTGCCACGACCGGGCGGTGCCGTGCCGGGCGAGTCGTCGGGCACACTCGGGCCGTGCCCGGGTTCTCCCTCCACGCCCCCTGCCCCTGCGGGTCCGGCCGCGACGACGCGGCGTGCTGCCTGCCGCTGCTGCGGGGCGCCCCCGCCGAGACGGCGGAGGCCCTGATGCGGAGCCGCTACACGGCCCACGTCCGCCACGACGCCGACCACCTCCTCGCCACCTGGCACCCCCGGACCCGTCCCGCCGACGTCGAGTTCGGGATCGAGGAGTGGCTCGGCCTCGAGGTCCGCGACGTCGTCGACGGCGGCGCCGACGACGAGGCGGGCGAGGTGGCCTTCGAGGCCCGCTACCGGGACGGCACCGGCGACCACGTGCTCGCCGAGCGGTCGAGCTTCGTGCGCCACCGCCGCCGGTGGGTCTACGTGGACGGCGTCTGACGGCGCAGCCGCACGACACGACGGGCAGACTGGCGGGGGGCGGAACGACGGTCGGGGGAGACGGCGTGACCACAGCTGACGAGGACCACGACGGCGGGGCGGCCGAGCGCCTCCGGGGGCACCTCCGCTGCCAGGCAGCCATCGGCGAGGCCGCCCTGTCCGGGTCGTCGGCGGAGCGGTTCCGGGCCGACGTGGTGGCCCGCCTGGCCGACGCCCTGGGCGTGCGGGCCTGCGCCCTCCTCGAGCCCCGCGCCGACGGGCTCGAGGTGACGGCCGGGGAGGGCTGGCTGCCCCACGTCCAGCCCCGGCGCGTCCCCGACCCCGGCCCGGTCGGCTCGGGCGTCCACGGGCTCGACGAGCTCCCCAAGCTGGCGGCGGCGCGGCTGCTGCGGGCCCACGACCTGGGCGACGGCCTCGTCGCACGGGTCGACCTGCCCCGTGGCCACGCCGGGCTGCTCGGCGTGTTCGGGTTGCCCGGTGGCGCCGACGCCGACACCCGTGCACTCGTGGGCACCGTCGCCGGGCTCCTCGGCACCGGCCTCGAGCGCCGGGACCTGGTCGACCGGATCGAGGGGCACCAGCGGCGGCTGGTCGAGGCGAACGAGCTCGCCCACCTCGGCAGCTACGACTGGGACATCGCCACCGACACCAACGTGTGGAGCGACGAGCTCTACCGGATCTACGGCGAGGAACCGGGCGCCTTCGCAGCCTCCTACGACGAGTTCCTGGCCCGCATCCACCCCGACGACCGGGCCGCGGTGATGGAGACGCACCGGCGGGCCTTCGAGACGCTCGAGCCGTACCAGATGCAGGAGCGGATCGTCCGACCCGACGGCTCGGTCCGGATCCTGGCCACCACCGGCGAGGTCGTCGTGGGCGACGACGGCACCCCGGCCAGGATGCGCGGCATCTGCTTCGACATCACCGAGCGGGTGGAGGCCGCGGAGCGGCGGGACGCGATGGATCGTGCCGAGAGCCGTCGGCGCCAGGCCTTCGAGCTGAACGACACCGTCCTCCAGGGCCTGACCAGCGTGGTCTGGGCCACCGAGCGGGGCGACCTCGACGCCGCGCACCTGGCTGCCGTCGACACGCTGGAGTCCGCACGCGCCCTGATGGGGCGCCTGCTCAGCGGCGACGCCCAGCTCGACCTCGCCGGCCTGGTCCGCGAGGAGCCCCCGTCGGCGCCGCTGCGCGACCGGTGGGTGGCGGCCCGTGCGGAGCCGACCGGGGACCTGGCGGGGGGCGGGGGTGACCACCCCCCGGGCCTGCGGGTCGTGATCGCCGACGATGCCGACGACCTCCGCCTCCTGCTCCGCCTGCAGCTCACGACCTCGTGGGACTGCGAGGTGGTGGGCGAGGCGGCCTCGGGTCCCGAGGCCGTCACCGTGGCCGCCGAGACCGCACCCGACGTCGTGCTGCTCGACCTCGCCATGCCCGGGGGCAGCGGCCTCGACGCGATCCCCGAGCTGCGGCGCGTCGCGCCCGACGCCCGGATCGTGGTGCTGTCGGGGTTCAGTCGGGAGCACCTCGGCGCGGACGCCTTCGACGCCGGTGCCGACGCATACGTGGAGAAGTCGTCCCTGGAGCAGCTGCTGACCGCCCTCGCCGAGGTCGATCCCCACGTCCGGCGGAGCGACGCCCCCCACCCCTGAGCTGCCGGCCGGGCCGTGGTCAGCGGTGCTCGGCCCGCTCGTAGAGGCTGCCGGTGGGGGTGCGGAGCAGGGCGCCGAGGGGCACGTCCTCCTGCTTGAGGAAGCCGCGAGCGGGCAGGGTCCCGTCGCGCACCAGGTCGATGACGCCACACACCGACCCGGCCGTCGTCCACGCGATGGCCCGTGCCCGCGTCCCGGCGACGTCGAGTGGCAGGAGCGAGCGCACGTACTCGAGGCGGCGGACCTCGCCGTCGACGGTGCCCTCGGAGGACACGTGGACGTACACGACGTCGTCGTCCACGGGCGGCTTGGCGTGGGTGAGGATCTCCCCGGCCAGCTCCCGGCGCTGGCGCAGCAGCAGCTCGTGGAAGAAGAAGTTCATCAGGTCCATGTGGCCCGGGTACCGCATCGTCTTGTAGTCGAGGTTGTCGACGCGGCCGAGGTACGTCTCGCACATCGTCCCGAGCCCGCCCGAGGTGGTGAAGGCCTCGAGGCGCTGGCCCGCGACCTGGATGGTCTCCTTCCACTCCATGGGCGACACCCACTTGCGGACGCCGTCCTCGATGACCTCGCAGTCCTCCAGGTACTCGTTGACCACGCCCTCGGGCGACCAGTTGAAGGCGTACCCGAGCAGCCCGGTGGGGTGCTGGGGGAGGGCCCCGACCCGCATCCGCACGGCGCGGCACGTGTCGAGCGAGGTGATCTGGGAGGCGGCGACGATGCCGACGAACCCGGGGGCGAGGCCGCACTGGGGAGCGAACAGCACGTCGGACCCCTCGGCCAGGCCGCGGATGTGGCTGGTGGTGGCGACGTCCTCGGTCAGGTCGAAGTAGTGGGTGCCCGTGGCGGCGGCGGCGTCGGCCACGGCGATGTTGCGGTGGTAGGGCAGGCACGACAGGACGGCGTCGACGCCCTCGAGGGCGGCGTGCAGCGCTGCCGGGTCGGACACGTCGGTGGTGCGCACCTCGAAGGGGACAGCGGGCTCGCCGTCGGCGACCCTCGGCTCGCGCAGGTCGTGGCCGACGACGTCGTAGGCGAGCTCGTCGAGGAGGCGGGCGGCGAGGAGGCCGACCTTGCCGAGGCCGAGGACGGCGATGCTCATGCGGCCGCTCGCTCCGCTCG
>CAZCEZ010000138.1:0-6886 GCA_964497795.1 uncultured Acidimicrobiaceae bacterium
ACCTTGCCGACGCCGGGCAGCGACTCGAGGACGGCGAGGACCTTCATCTTGCCGATGGTCTCGTCGCCCGCGGACTGCTCGAGCAGCTCGGCGAGGCTCAGCGAGCCCATCTTGAGCCGCTCCTTCAGCTCGGCCCGGGCCCGGCGCGCCTCGGCCGCCTTCTCGAGCGCCGCCTGGCGCTGCTCCGGGGTCAGGGAGGGGGGCTGCGGCATGGGGCGCGAGCGTACTCACGCCGTCCGTCGGCGCCGCGAACCAGCCAGGCGCTCAGCCCAGGGCGTCGTCGACCAGCTGCGCGGCCACCTCGGCCGGCTCGTCGGCGTGGGTGATCGTCCGACCCAGCACGAGCAGGTCCGCGCCCGCGGCGAAGGCTTCGCCGGGCGTGGCCGTGCGCCGCTGGTCGTGGACGGGCCCCTCGGCCACCCGGATCCCCGTCGTGGCGACGAAGAGCGCCGGCGTCACCGCCCGGGCCTCGGCGACGTCGGCCACGGCGCACACGAGGCCGTCGCAGCCGCCGTCGACGGCGGTCTCCACCCGCTTGGGGAGGATGTGGGGCGGTGCGGAGTCGTCGGAGGTGAGCACGGTCACGGCCAGGGCCTTGGGCGGCGTGGCGCCGGCGTTGGTCGCGCCCTCGGCGAGTCCCTCGATGCCCGCTCGGAGCATGTCGACGCCGCCGTGGGCGTGGAAGGTGACGTAGGACGGCCCGAGCGAGCCGAGCACCTTGGCGGTCTTGTGCACGGTGGTCGGGATGTCGTGGAGCTTGAGGTCGACGAACACGTCGAGTCCCAGCTCCTGGAGCACGGCCACCGCGTTCGGGCCCGCGGAGGAGAACAGCTCGAGGCCGACCTTCAGGGTCCCGAACCAGGGGCCCAGGTGGATGGCGAGGCGGCGGGCCTCGACCAGGTCGTCGGTGTCCAGTGCCAGGCAGAGCCGGGCACGGACCTCCTCGGGCGCCTCGATCTCGATGGTCGTCACGGGTCCCCTCCTCTCGGGCGCACAGCCTGCCACCCCGCACGCGGCGGTCGCCGTGCCGAGCGGACCGGAGCCTCCGGTCCGGGACCGGCGGCCTGGGCAGGCACCGGCGCTCCTGGGCAAGGATGCGTCGTGCTCGTCCGGCTGTCGTCCCTCGCCGAACGGCTGCGCAGCAGCCTCTTCCTGGTCCCGCTCCTGATGGTGGTCGCCGCCGTCGTCCTCGGCCTCGTCGCCGTCGAGGTCGACCAGGCGCTGCTGGAGCGGGGACGCCGGGTCCCGGTGCAGCTGACGGCCACCGTCGGGTCGGCCCGGGCCGTGCTCGGCACGATCGCCTCGGCCACGATCGCCTTCGCCGGCGTCGCCTTCTCGATCTCGCTGCTCGTGATCCAGCTCGCGTCCAGCCAGTACTCGCCGCGGGTCGTCCCGGGCCTGTTCCGCGACCCGTTCGCCAAGCGGGTCATGGGCGTGGTGATCGGCACCTTCGCCTACTGCCTCGTCGTGCTCCGCAGCGTCCAGGCGAGCGACGGCGGGGACGGGGTGGAGGCGTCGGTGCCCTACCTGGCCGTGCTCGTCGCGTCGGTCGC
The DNA here is from genome assembly GCA_964497795.1 of uncultured Acidimicrobiaceae bacterium. Lineage (GTDB taxonomy): Bacteria > Actinomycetota > Acidimicrobiia > Acidimicrobiales > Salinilacustritrichaceae > Salinilacustrithrix. The sequence goes on from CAZCEZ010000138.1 coordinate 1,554, forward strand.
GGGGATCGTCGCGCTGCTCGCGGTCGTCGCGTTCATCGACCACGCCGCGCACACCATGGACGTGTCGCGCATCCTCGACCGGGCCACCGACCAGGCCCGCACCGACCTCGCCCGCCTGTGGCCCGAGGACGATCCGGGCGCCGAGGCCGATCCGCCCGAGCGGGGAGAGGCGCTGCGCGTCGTGCTCGACGAGGACGGATGGGTGCAGCGCATCGACCTGGCCGCACTGGCCCGGGCGGCGCCCGACGGCGGCACCGTGCACCTCGACCTCGAGGTCGGGCGCTACGGGGTGGCCGGGTCGACGATGTGCTGGATCGAGCCGGCGCTCGACGACGCGCGCGCCGCCGATGCCCGGACCGCGGCCCGCGAGGCCGTGGTGGTCGGAGCGGCGCGCACCGTCGAGGAGGACGTGGGCTACGGCGTGCGCCAGCTGGCCGACGTGGCGCTGCGGGCGCTCTCCCCCGGCGTCAACGACCCGACGACGGCCCAGGACGCCCTGTTCCACCTCGGGTCGGTGCTGCGCGAGGCGTTCCACCGGTTCCCCCCGCCCCAGGTCGTCGAGCTCGACGGACGCAGCGTCGTGCGCGCCCACCGCAGCGACCACGCCGAGCTGGTGTCCCTCGCGTTCGACGAGATCCGGGTCGCGGCCCGCGGCCTCCCGACGGTCTGCACCTACCTGCTGGAGGTGCTGGAGCTGCTCGACGGGACGCTCGACCACGACGACGAGGGCGACGACGCCCCCCGGCTGGCCAGGCGCCGGGAGGCGATCCGCGAGGCGCTGCACCGCCAGGCCGCCATGGTGCGCGCCGACGCCGACCGCAACGACCTCGGCCCCCACGACGTCGCCCGGATCGTGCGCGCTCACGACGACCGGTTCGGCTCGACGCCGCGCTGAGCGACGCCCGTCGAGGCGCGACCGTCAGCCGGCGAGCGACACCGGGAGCCGGTCGTAGCCCCGGAGGGTGAAGCCGGCCCGGCGGGGCGGGTCGTCGTCCAGCAGCTCGATCGTGGGGAAGCGGTCGAGCAGGCCGCGGAGCACGATGCGACCCTCGGCCCGGGCCAGGCTCGCCCCGAGGCAGTAGTGCGGGCCGACCGCGAAGCTGAGGATCGGCGCGTCGTGGCGGGCCAGGTCGAGCCGGTCGGGCGCGGCGAACGCTGCCGGGTCGTGGTTGGCGGCGCCGAGCAGCGTGACGATCTGCGTGCCGGCCTCGAGCACCTCGCCACCGGGCAGCTCGACGTCCTCGAAGGCGACGCGCAGGTCGAGCTGCACGGGCGAGTCCCACCGGAGCAGCTCGTCGACCGCGGTCTCGTCCAGCGACGGGTCGGACCGGAGGGCCTCGAGGGCGTCGGGGTGGGTCAGGAGCGCGTGGAGCCCGTTGCCGATGAGGTTGGTCGTGGTCTCGAACCCGGCGAGGAAGATGATGATCACCGTCGACAGCAGCTCGACCTCGCTCAGGCGGTCCTGGCCGTCGCGGGCGGCGATGAGGGCGGAGAGCAGGTCGTCGCGGGGCTCGGCCCGGCGCCGGGCGATCAGCTCCTCGAAGTAGGCGACCATCTCCCCCGCCGACTCCTGGGCCGTGGCGATCATGTCGTCGGTGGCGATCGGCTCCACGAGCGCGGACGCCGAGCGGACGAGGTCCCGGAACTGGTCCCGATCCCCCTCGGGCACGCCGACGAGCTCCCCGATCACGGCGACCGGCAGGCGGAACGCGAGATCCCCGATGATCTCGGCCTCGCCGGCCTCGGCGAGGGGATCGAGCAGCTCGTCGAGCATCCGGGCGATGGCCGGCTCGAGCCCCGCGACGCGCCGGGGCGTGAAGGCGCGGGACACGAGCCCTCTGACCCGGGTGTGGTCGGGCGGGTTGAGCGTCAGCATCGAGCGGCCCAGCGCGGGGACCGCCTCGCCGTCCTCCCCCACCTCCATCGACGGTCGACGCTGGCCGAACATCCCCGGCGGCGGCGGGAAGGCGGCCTCGAAGTCCGGATCCGGCTTCCCGCAGCGGGGATCGCGCAGCACCAGCTGGCAGTCGGCGTGGCGGGACAGGAAGACCGGCCCGAGGCCGCTGCGGTGGACGGGCGCCGTCTCCCGCAGCTCCCGGTAGAGCGGATAGGGATCCTTGCGCCCGTCCGCCTCCAGCAGGAAGCGGAGGACGAGGCCGTCGGCGTCGGCGTCGGACAATGGGGGCTCCCGGATCGCTCGGTGGATGCGCCGCTCGTGAGACACATCGATGGATTCGTCCCACGGAGTGTCCGCCACGGCCGATGAGACGTCAAGCGGCATGCGTCTCACACCGACGGGTCGGCGGTATCCTGCGTGCGATGCCAGGGACGTCGACGGAGGTGCGGGAGCGGGCGGTCGACGCCGCCGAGGGATGCTTCCGCGAGCTCGGGGTCCGGGCCACGACGATCGACGACGTGGTCCGTGCGTCGGGCGTGGCCCGTGCCACCCTCTACCGGCACGCCGGCGGGCGGGACGACCTCCTGGTGGCCGTGGTGCTGCGGGAGATCGACGCCCTGTGGGGTGCCCTCGCCTCACGACTCGACCGGGCGTCGTCGATCGAGACGCTCCTGGTCGAGGGTGTGCTGCACGTCGTGGAGCTCGTCCGTGCCAGCCCGGTCCTGTCCGAGCTGCTCGCCGATCCGACGCTCCTGGCCGCCCAGGTGTCGGACGCCGCGCTCGAGGCGCTCGTGGCCCGGCTGACGGCCTTCGTGGAGCCGCTCCTCCACCACTTCCCCGGCGAGGTCCGCGCCGACCTCGACCCGATCGTGGCCGTCGAGTGCCTGGTCCGCACCATCCACTCGCTGGCCACGTTCGGCCTCCGGGACGAGGCGAGCCGAGCGGCCAGGCGCCGCTACCTGCGCGCTGCGCTGGTGCCGGTCTTCGTGCACGACTGAGGTCCGGGTCGACCCGAAGCCGGTTGCGGGCACCGTCCCGAGCCGACACCATGCGGCCCGTGCCCGAGGAGATCGTGCCCATCTTCCGGGTCGCCGACGCAGCCGCCGCGGCGGCCTGGTACGAGCGGATCGGCTTCCGCGTCGTGGGAGAGCACCGCTTCGCCCCCGACCTCCCCGCCTACCTCTTCCTCGAGCGCGGGGACACGCAGCTGCACCTCTCCGAGCACCGGGGGGACGCGCCGCCCGGGTCGCTGGCCTACCTGTGGGTCGACGACGTCGACGGCGTCGCCGCAGCGCTCGGCCTCCCGGTCCGGGACCAGCCGTGGGGTCGCGAGGTGGAGGCCACCGATCCCGACGGGAACCGGCTGCGCATCGGGACGCGGCCACGATCGACCTAGGGGGTCGCGGATGGAGGGAGCCGGGGATGCGAGGGCTGTCGAGGTCGTGCTCGCCAACAACGACCGGGCGACGCTCCGGGTCGGCGACGTGTTCCTGAAGGTGGACGTCGACCACGGGCGCTCCGCCCGCGAGGTCGAGGCGATGTCCCTGGCACCCGTCCCCACGGCCGAGATCCTCTGGCGGAGGGCGCCGGTGCTCGCGCTGGCCCGGGTCCCCGGAGCCCCGCTCGACCTCCCGGGCGAGCCGTCCGTCGCCTCCGCGGAGGCCTGGCGGGCCGTCGGTTCGGCGGTCCGCCGCCTCCACGACTCGCCGCTCCCCCCGTGGCCCCTGCCCCACACCGACCCCGCACGGTGGACCGACGTCGACTCGCTCGCGGCGCGGCTCGCCGACGAGTGCGCCGGACTCGTCGACGAGGGCGTGCTGACCGCCGACGTCGTGGCGTCGAACCGCCGCCGGGCGGAGGCCGTGCTCCGACCGTGGTCGCCGGTGTTCGTCCACGGCGACCTCCACGTCCGCCACGTCTTCGTGGAGGACGACGCCGTGACCGGGATCATCGACTGGTCGGAGGCCGCGCCGGGTGACGCCGCCTTCGACCTCGCGTCGCTCACGCTGGCGCACCCGGAGCGGTTGGACGACCTGCTCGACGGCTACGGCGAGGGGGTCGACCGCGACCTGGTGCGGGCGTGGTGGTCGTACCGCTGCCTCACGGCGGTGCGCTGGCTGATCGACAACGGCTACGGCCCGCCCGGGACGTACCCCGAGGTCGCGCTGCTCACGGCGATGGCCTGAGGGCGGCGAGGTCCCGCTCCACGTCGCCGTGGTGGTCGAGGCGCTGCCCCCACGCCGAGGAGCCCCGGAACCGGGTGGTCCCCGTGCACGGGACCGCCGTCCGCCCGCGGGCGGGTGGGCGTGCCGTCCTCGATCGGGGTCGCGGCGTGTGCCGGGGAGGTCCACGGCGTGCACGTCGACCTCACGGACCTGGAGCCGGCGCCGGGCGCGCAGGAGCAGGAACCTGACTACGTTCCGGGCCATGCGGGCTGGCACGGACCGACGTCGTTCGGTCGATCTCGACGGTGGTGCGATGGGCTACCTCGAGGCGGGACCGAGCGATGCGCCGTCGGTGGTCGTCCTCGACGGCTACGGCTCCCGCCTGCTCGGCGAGATGGCCGCCGCCCGCGCGGACCGGGACCTCGTACGGGTCATCAGCCCCGATCGCCCCGGCTACTGGGCCTCTGCTCGACGGTCGGGCGACCCCCGCATGGCCTGGCCCGTGGCCTGTCGCCAGCTCCTCGATCACCTCGGAGTCGCCGAGGCTGCGGTGCTCGGTTCCTCCGCTGGCTGCCCGCTCGCGTTCGCCACCGCTGCGGCCCTCGGGACGCGGATCTCCCGGGTGGCGATCGTGGGCCCGATCTCGCCGTTCGCCGATGCCGACGGGATGCGGGACATGCATCCGGCACAGCGGAGGAGCTTCCAGCTGGCTGCCCGCCTCCCGCGCGTCGGTGGCGCATCGATGCGGATGATGGGAGTGGTCGGTCGTCGTGCGCCGCACCTCCTGCTGCGGATGGTGGCCGGGCAGCGCCCCGAGGTCGCCGCCAGGCGCATGGATCGGCAGGAGGTCCGGACGCTCACGCTGGAGAGCGTGAGCAGGCCTGATGGGCCGTGCGGCATCCGTCGACCTGCAGGTGCTCGCGAGCGACTGGCGCGACCTCGTCGGCTCGACGAACCAGCCCGTGCGGATCTGGGTCGGATCGCTCGACTCGGTCCACCCGAGGTCGATGGCGGACGGCCTCGCCGGTCGACTACACGACGCGGAGACCACCGTCGTCGAGGGCGGCTTCTTCGCCTGCACCGATCGCCTGGAGGAGATCCTCGGGTGGGCGGTGGGACGATCGGAGTAGACCCCGACCCCTCCGCACGGTCGACTGCCAGCGCTGACCGCAGCCGATCGCCCCGGATCCACCGCAGCTCCATCCGACCTGTCCGGCCCCACCTGGTGAGACGTGGCGACCCCCCAGGCGTCGACGACTCAGGCCCGGAAC
>CAZCEZ010000139.1:0-6833 GCA_964497795.1 uncultured Acidimicrobiaceae bacterium
GCCTGTCGATCAAGCAGGCCGCCGAGGGCGGCGTCGTGGCCGCCGAGTACCAGGACGCCTTCGGCGAGCAGATGTACGACGACGAGGGCAACTACATCGGCGAGGTCGTCGAGGAGGAGCCCGAGGCCGAGGGCGAGGGCGCCGTCGAGGGCGAGGCCGTCGAGGCCTCGACCGAGGACGAGATCGTCGCCACCTCGGAGGCCCCCGAGGAGGACTGACCCCCTCCGGGGCGGCACCGCCCGCCCACGACCAGACCCCGCGGGCTGCCCGCGGGCCATCGATCGGCGCAGAGCCCGCACCTCGGTGCGGGCTCTGCCGTTCCCGCCGGTTCGCGGGGGAGTTTTCTTCCGGATTCGCTTCGGTTTTCTGTTTCCGTGCCGATGACCACACGGAACGTGTGCCTTCGGTACGCTCCACCGACAACGATCGAAGGAAGGGTGGGCACTGGCGTGAGCTCTCGTCGCTGGGTGATCCTCGCGGTGGCCGTGGTCCTGGGCCTGGTGGCCGGAGGACTCGTCTACAACTACGTCCAGGGCGTGCGGGACGACGCCGACGAGGAGGCGGTCCGCGTCCGCGTCTTCAAGCTGAGCGCGAACGTCCCCAAGGGGACCTTCGCCGAGGACGCGTTCGCCAACGGCTGGATCGTGGAGGCGGAGATCTCCCAGGAGTTCCGGCCCCCGACCGCCATCACCGACCCGAGCCAGATCGCGGGGCGCGTCGCGATCTCCGACCTGGCCCAGAACCAGGTCGTGGTGACGGACCAGTTCGCCCCGCAGTCCGCGGCGCTGACCACCTTCTCGGGTCTGCTGCAGTCGAACCAGGTCGCCATCACGATCTCGGTCGACCAGGTCCGCGGCGTGGCCGGGCTCCTCGTGCCGGGCGACTTCGTCAACGTGCTCGTCACCGACGGCTCGGGCGGGCTGAACGACTCGCCCGACGTGGTCCTCGACGCCGAGGGCAACCCGGTCGAGAGCGGCGACACCGCGACCATCCGACCCGACGCCCGGTACCTGTACCAGAAGGTCCAGATCCTGGCCATCGGCCAGCAGCGGGCGCTCCAGCCGGGCGAGACCGTGGCCACCAACCCGGACGGCTCCCCGGTGAGTCAGGGCACCGGCCTGCTGACGCTCGCCGTCCCCGTCGACGCCGCCCAGTGGATCGCCTCGGCCACCGACTTCTACCTGACCCTGGTCGCGAAGGACTACACGCCCGTCGACGTCGGCCCGATCGCGCCGACGCCGACGTTCCCGGCGGAGAACCCCGACCAGCTCACGCCCTACGGCCCCGACGGCCAGCAGAGCCCGTGACCCCCGGCGGTCGCCGGCCACGGGTCCGCACCCACCCCACGCACCACACGACGCACCCGGAGATCCAGGGGAGGCCCCGACATGACGATGCTCGACGGTCGACGGGACGAGGAGCGCGCACCCGTGGCTGAGCGACCCATCGTCGTCGTCGAGCCCGACGACGTCGCCCGCAGCGCGCTCGCCCGCCCGCTCGGCGACGTCGACGAGGTCGCCGACCTCGCCGGCCTGCGCGACGTGCTCACCGGCCCCTCCGTCGTCCTGTTCGGCCCCGGCCTGGCCGATGCCGACGGCATGGCGAGCGTGGGCCCGTTCCTCGCGGCGACGCCATCGGTCGGTGCGATCCTGATCGCCGAGACGCTCACCACCGAGCTGCTCCAGAGCGCGCTCCGCGCCGGGTTCCGCGACGTCGTCGCCCAGCCCATCGAGCAGGGCCAGCTGGTCGACGCCATCGGCCGGGTCGCCTCGTCGCTGCCCGGACCGACCCTGCCCGTCCCGGCCACGCCCGCCGAGGAGCCCGACAAGGCCCGCATGGTCACGGTGTTCTCGACCAAGGGCGGCGCCGGCAAGACGATGCTGGCCACGAACGTGGCCGTCGCCCTCGCCGAGCGCACCGGGCAGCGGGTCGCGATCGTCGACGCGGACCTGCAGTTCGGCGACGTGTCGGTCATGCTCAAGCTCGCCCCGCGCCACACGATCGTCGACGCCGTCAACAACCTGTCCCGCCTCGACCACGCCCTGCTCGACGAGCTGCTCGTCACCCACGAGCCGTCGAAGGTGAAGGTCCTGCCGGCACCGCTCGAGCCGGCCATCGCCGAGCAGATCACGGCGCCCGACGTGCTGGCCATCGTCGGGATGCTCCGGGAGATGGTCGACTGGGTGATCGTCGACACGCCCGCATACTTCAACGACGTCGTGCTCGGGCTCATCGAGGAGTCCGACCGGGTGCTCCTGCTCGCCGGCATGGACATCCCCAACATCAAGAACGTGCGGATCGGGCTGCAGACGCTCCGCCTGCTCGACACCCCGATGGCCAAGATCAGCCTGGTCCTGAACCGGTCGAACTCGAAGGTGAAGCTCGACGTCTCCGAGGTCGAGCGGACCCTGCAGGTCGAGGCGGAGTCCCGCATCCCGTCCGACGTCGCCGTGCCCCAGTCCGTCAACAAGGGCGTCCCCATCGTGCTCGACGCACCCCGCTCCGGGCCGGCCAAGGCGATCGACGCCCTGGTCACCCGGTTGGTCGAGGAGCGGGTCCGATGACCGCCAACCGCCGCAGCACCCGGGGAGGGTGACCCACCCATGAGCCTGTACAAGCGCATCCACGAGGGCGGGGCCGTCGCCGAGGCGGCCCCCAACGGCAGCCGCCGCGATCCCGTCCTCGACGAGCTCCGCCAGCGGATCCACCACCACCTCATCGAGGAGCTGGGCCCGATCCTCTACGACAAGCGGCTGTCCGAGGACGACCTCCGCCGTCGGGTCCAGGAGCAGCTCCAGTCGGCCCTGGCCCAGGAGCGGGCGCCGCTGTCCGCGGCCGACAAGGCCCAGCTGATCCAGGACGTCTCCGACGACATCCTCGGCTACGGCCCGATCGACCGGATCCTCAAGGACGACTCCGTCACCGAGGTCATGGTCAACGGCCCGGACCAGGTCTTCATCGAGCAGTCCGGCAAGCTCACCAAGTCCGACGCGTCCTTCGTCGACGCCGAGCACCTGCGCCGCATCATCGACAAGATCGTGGGCCAGATCGGCCGTCGTATCGACGAGTCGACGCCCATGGTGGACGCACGCCTGCCGGACGGCTCCCGCGTGAACGCCATCATCCCGCCGCTCGCCATCGACGGCCCGTTCCTCACGATCCGGAAGTTCTCCAAGGACCCCTTCCAGGTCGACGACCTGATCCGCTTCGGCACGCTGAACGCAGCCGCGGCCCGGTTCCTGCAGGCCTGCATCGTCGGTCGCCTCAACGTGATCGTCTCCGGCGGTACCGGCACCGGCAAGACGACCACGCTGAACGTGCTGTCGTCGTTCATCCCCGACGACGAGCGCATCTGCACCATCGAGGACGCGAAGGAGCTCCAGCTCCACCAGGAGCACGTGCTCTGCATGGAGACCCGGCCCCCGAACATCGAGGGCAAGGGCGAGATCTCCATCCGCGACCTGGTGAAGAACAGCCTCCGCATGCGCCCCGACCGCCTGGTCGTGGGCGAGTGCCGTGGCGGCGAGGCCCTGGACATGCTCCAGGCCATGAACACCGGCCACGACGGCTCCATCACCACGGTCCACTCCAACAGCCCCCGCGACACCCTGGCCCGACTCGAGACGCTGACCCTGATGGCCGGCTTCGACCTGCCGGTCCGGGCCATCCGCGAGCAGATGGCGTCGGCCATCGACGTGATCGTGCACCTCATGCGCCTCCGGGACGGCACCCGCCGCATCACCCACATCACCGAGGTGCAGGGCATGGAGGGCGACGTCATCACCCTCCAGGACATCTTCCTGTTCGACTACGGCATGGGCGTCGACGAGCACGGCAAGTTCCGCGGGCACCTCAAGGCCACCGGCGTCCGTCCGAAGTTCGCCGAGAAGCTGGCCGACCACGGCATCAAGCTGGGCCCCGACGTCTTCCAGCCCGAGGCCATGGCCCGCCGGGCGGTCAAGGGCTAGTGCGACTCCGGCTGCGGCGCGGACCCGGCCAGCTCCTGGCCGCGCTCGTCGTCGTCCTCCTCGGGCTCGGCCTGGCGACGACGGCGGCGACGGCGCAGGAGCCTGCGGGCGAGGGCGACCTGGTCGTGCGCGCCGTGGACGGGCGCGACCCCGACGCCGTGGTCGTGGACTTCCTCTACACGGGAGAGCGGGCCGCGGTCGGCGACCTCGTGATCCGGGAGAACGGCCGGATCGTGGCCAACGAGCCCGCCGTGCTGCTCGAGGACAGCCAGGACTTCGGCATCGTGCTGGCCATCGACACCTCGGGGTCGATGCGCGAGGGCGACGCCATGGCCGAGGCCATCGACGCGGCGGTCGCCTTCGTCGAGGCCAAGGAGCCCGCGGACCAGATCGCCGTGGTCACCTTCGACTTCACCACCGAGGTCGTCCAGGGCTTCACCGACGACGCCGACGAGCTGGTCGAGGCCATCGAGGGCCTCGAGGCCGACGGGGGCACCGCCGTCCACGACGCGGTGCTCCGCTCGGTCGCCCTCTTCGACGAGACCGACCTCGTCCCGAACGTGGTGCTGCTGACCGACGGCGCCGACACCGACTCGGCCGCATCCCTCGGTGCGGCGCAGAGCGCGCTGGCCGAGTCGGGCACGCTGCTGTTCGCGATCGGCATCGAGACCGACGAGCTCGACCTCGCGCCCCTCGACGCGCTGGCCGGGCCGACCGGGGGACAGGTGCTGTCCTCCGACGCCGGCGACCTGGCCGGCGTGTACGCCGAGGTGCAGTCGTCGCTCCGCCGCCAGTTCCGGACCACCTTCGTGTCCGAGGCCGAGCGGGCCGGGCCGCTGTCGCTGACCCTGACCGTGGGCAACGACCAGACGACCGCCTCGTACCAGGCCGGTGCCCGCCTCGACTCGGCCCTGGAGGTCGAGCCGGTCCCGGCACCGGAGCCCGGCGGCATCGAGGCGCTCCAGTCCGACGCGTTCCTGTGGGTCGCCCTCCTGCTCCTGGTCGTCGCGGCGGCCGGCGCGGTCTACGCCGTCGTCACGTCGGTGGTGCGGGAGCGCTCCACGCTCGACACGGTGATGCAGCCCTACCAGGACGGCTTCGTCGCCCCCGACGAGGACGACGACCGGCTGGCCACCACCGCGATCCTGCAGCGGGCCGTCGACATCACCGGCCGCTTCGCCGAGCGTCGTGGCGTGCTGACCTGGCTCGAGTCGCAGCTGGAGCAGGCGAACCTGCCGCTGCGCGCCGGCGAGGCGCTCTTCTTCTACCTCGCCTGCGTCGTGGTCGTCGCCGCCCTCGGGGCCGCCCTGACCGCCAGCGTCGCCGGCACCCTGGTCATCTTCCTGCTCGCCGCCCTCATCCCCCCGGCGACCGTGTCGTTCCTCGCCGGCCGCCGGCGCAAGGCGTTCCAGGCCCAGCTGCCCGACATGCTCAACCTGCTCGCGTCGACGCTGCGGGCCGGCTACTCGCTCATGCAGGGCATCGACGCGGCCGCCATGGAGGTCGCCGAGCCGATGGCCCGGGAGCTGCACCGGGTCTCCTCGGAGAGCCGCCTCGGCCTCCCCGTCGAGCAGGCCCTCGACGGCGTCGCCGAGCGGATGGGCTCCAAGGACTTCGAGTGGGCGGTCATGGCGATCCGGATCCAGCGGGAGGTCGGCGGCAACCTCGCCGAGCTGCTGGTCACCGTGGCCGACACCATGACCGAGCGGGAGCGGCTGCGCCGGGACGTCAGCTCCCTGACGGCCGAGGGGCGGGTGTCGGCCTTCGTGCTCGGCCTGCTGCCCATCGGCCTCGGGGCCGCCATGTTCGCCATCAACCCGGACTACATCGGGGGCCTGTTCGAGGGTGGCTTCGGCACGGTCCTCGTGGTCGCCAGCCTGCTGCTCATGGGCGCGGGGTTCGCGTGGATGTACAAGATCATCGACATCGAGGTGTGACGGTGGGGCAGCTCGTGGACATCGCCATCGCAGTGGAGTCGTCGTGCTGATCGCAGGCGTGCTCCTCGCGACCATCGCCGTGGGCCTCGTCGTGGTCGGGGTCGGCTTCCAGCTGGAGGACAAGGCCGCGATCCGCTCGTCGCTCCGCCAGCTCGAGGGCTACGACATCGCCGACACCCGCGGCCAGGAGCTGCTCGCTCCCATCTCGCAGCGGGCCGTGGCCCCGGCGCTGCGTCGCGTCGTGGACCTCGGCCGGCGGGTGACGCCGGTGGGGTACCTCGACTCGGTCCGCCACAAGCACGTCCAGGCCGGCAAGCCCGACCCGGGCGAGGTCGACCGCTTCCTCGTCGTCAAGATCCTCGGGATCGTGTGGGCGCCCGTCGCACTGCTCCTCGTGTACGGCGTGCTCGAGCTGAGCGGGCTGCTCGGCGTCACGATGGCCGCGCTCCTGGCCGGGATCGGCCTCGCCGGTCCGGACGCCGTGCTCAACCGGCAGGTGGAGGAGCGGGTCTACAAGATCTCGATCGCCCTGCCGGATGTGATGGATCTGCTGGTCATCAGCGTCGAGGCCGGCCTCGGCTTCGAGCAGGCCCTCGACCGGGTCACCGACGCCGTGCCCGGGCCGCTGACCGACGAGTTCAGCCGGATGCTGGGCGAGGTCCGCGCCGGGTCCAGCCGGTCCGATGCGATGCGGGCCATGGAGGCCCGGGTCGACGTCCCCGAGGTCCGGTCCTTCATCCTGGCCATGCTCCAGGCCGACACGTTCGGCGTCTCGATCGGTCGGGTGCTGCGGGCCCAGGCGGAGGAGATGCGGGTCAAGCGACGCCAGCTCGCCCAGGAGCGGGCGCAGAAGGCCCCGGTCAAGATGCTCATCCCGATGGTGTTCTGCATCTTCCCGGCGCTGTTCGTCGTGGTGATCGGGCCGGCG
>CAZCEZ010000140.1:0-6815 GCA_964497795.1 uncultured Acidimicrobiaceae bacterium
ATGTTCCCCGACCTCGACATGCTCGGCGTCGACCTGGTGCTGCCCGACTTCAGCTACCTGTACGACAACGCCGACCGCATCGAGGGCTGCGTGGCCACCCACGGCCACGAGGACCACACCGGCGCCCTCAGCTTCCTGCTGCGCGACGTGTCGTTCCCGATCATCGGCTCGGCGCTCACGCTCGGCTTCGCCCGCAACCGCATCGAGGAGGCCGGCCTCCTCGACCGCACCGAGTTCATCACCGTCACCGACGGCGAGCGCCGGAGGTTCGGGCCCTTCGACCTCGAGTTCATCCCGGTCACCCACTCGGTCCCCCACGGCTTCGCCACCGCGTTCCACACCCCGCAGGGCACGATCCTGCACTCGGGCGACTTCAAGATCGACCTGACCCCCGTGGACGGCCGCCTCACCGACCTGTCCCGGCTCGGGGCGATGGCCCACGACCCCGGCGTCCGGCTCCTGCTCGCCGACTCCACCAACGCTGAGGAGCCCGGCCACTCGGCCAGCGAGTCCTCCGTCGGCCAGGTCCTCTACGACCTGTTCCACGCGCACGAGGGGCGCCGCATCGTCATCGCCTGCTTCGCCAGCCACGTGCACCGCGTCCAGCAGATCGTCAACGCCGCCGTGGCCTTCGACCGCAAGATCGCCACGCTCGGCCTGTCGATGAAGAAGAACGTGAAGCTGGCCCGCGAGCTCGGCCTGCTGCAGATCCCCGAGTCGCACCTGATCGACATCGGCGACGTCGGCGACCACGACCCGAGCGACGTCTGCATCATCTCGACCGGCTCCCAGGGCGAGCCCATGTCGGCGCTCGCCCGCATGGCGGCCAGCGACTCCAAGTGGCTCGAGCTCACCGCCGACGACACCGTCATCCTCTCCAGCCACCCGATCCCGGGCAACGAGATGAACGTGTCCAAGGTGATCGACGGGATCGTCCGCCTCGGCGCCGAGGTCGTCTACTCCGGCATCGCCGACGTGCACGCCACCGGCCACGCCAAGTCCGAGGAGCTCAAGACGTTCCACTCGATCGTGCGGCCGGAGTGGTTCATCCCGGTCCACGGCGAGTACCGCCACATGGTCGCCCACGCCAAGCTCGCCCGGAAGATGGGCATGCCCAACGACCGGGTCTGGGTCTGCGAGGACGGCCACCAGCTCGAGCTGAACGACGACGGCCTGAAGCCCGTGGGCAAGGTGCCTGCCGGCTACCTCTACGTCGACGGCACCATCGGCGACGTCGGCCAGGGCGTGCTGCGCGACCGCGCCGTGCTGGCCGAGGAGGGCGTCGTCGTCGTCATCGTGACCGTGGACGTCGAGACCGGTGCGCTGATCTCGCGCCCCGAGATCGTCACCCGGGGCTGGGTGTACGAGGCCGAGGCCGAGGGGCTGCTCGCCGAGTGCGCCAACGAGGTCGAGAAGGCCGTCTCCGAGGTCAAGGACTTCAGCGACATCGAGGCCGTGCAGCGCGCCGCCCGGCGGGCCGCAGGTCGGTTCGTGAACCGGGAGACCAAGCGTCGCCCGATGATCGTCCCCGTCGTCATCGAGGCGTGAGCGGGGGCGCCGCTCGGCGGCGCACCCCCGGTCCTGCCGGTCCCGCCGGGCTGTCCGGTGCGGATCGGACATCTCGGACAGTGCCCTGACTCGCGGGTCAAGTCCCGTTACGGTGCTGCCATCCGGTCGGGGGGCCGGATGGAATCCACGACATCGATCAGGGGGATCTCTCATGACGCCGTTGCGTCGTCTACTCGCGTTGCTGTCCGTCGTCGCGCTCTTCCTCGCCGGGTGCGGAGGTGACGACGACGGGTCCCCGGGGGCCGAGGAGGGCTCCGGGGAGTCCGAGGACGAGGGGATCCGCGAGACCGATGAGGAGGACGCCGGCGGTCCGGTCTACGGCGGCACGATCACCATCGCGCTGGAGGCCGAGACGAACAGCTGGCTCCCCGGTGAGTCCCAGCCGGCCAACGCCGGCTACAGCGTCTACTCCGCGATCTACGACCCGCTCGTGGCCCGCATCGAGGACGGGAGCCTGCAGCCGTACCTGGCCGAGTCGATCGACGTGAACGACGCGTTCGACCGCTACGAGGTCACGCTGCGAGAGGGGATCACCTTCCACGACGGGACGGACCTGACCGCCGACGTCATGAAGACGATCTTCGACGAGTACCTGCTGGCCGAGGGCTCCGTCACCGCCGGCACGCTCGCCGGGGTGCAGCTCGAGGTGACGGGCCCGCTCACCTACGCATACGTCCTGCCCGAGGGCGACGCGGCGTGGCTCGACAACCTGACCGGCACCGCCGGCTACCCGTTCTCGCCCACGGCCGCAGCCTCCTTCGGCGAGGACGCCGGCGCGAACCCGGTCGGCACCGGACCCTTCGTGTTCGAGTCCTGGACCCGGGACGGCGAGCTGCGCGTGACGCGCAACGAGGCCTACTGGCGCACCGACGCCGACGGGAACCAGCTGCCCTACCTCGACGCCATCGTGTTCCGGCCCATCCCCGACGAGGACACGCGCCTCGACTCGGTGGCATCCGACGACGTCGACGTGATGCAGACGCTGCGCCAGAGCATCGTGCGCAGCGCGCGCGACCTCGTCGACTCGGGCGGCTTCAACAGCTACGAGTGGCTGGGCAACAACAGCGGCGCCGGCATCATCAACACCGGCAAGGCCCCCTTCGACGACAAGCGGGTCCGCCAGGCCCTCGTGCACGCCGTGGACCAGGAGCAGATGATCGAGGTCCTGGGCGGCACCGGCATCACGCCGCCCCGGTCGCAGTGGTTCACCGAGGACAGCCCCTGGTACTCCGAGGCCGCGGCCGAGGCGTACCCGACCTACGACCCCGACCGGGCCCGCGAGCTGCTCCAGGACTACATCGACGACCCGGAGCGGTCCGACGGGCTCCCCGTCGGCACGCCCATCTCCTTCACCTACGACTGCCCGCCCGACCCCAGCCTGGTCGAGCTCAGCCAGGCGTACCAGGCCTTCTGGCAGCAGGTCGGCCTCGAGGTCGACCTCGACTCCAAGGAGCAGTCGGCCCACATCACCCAGGGCATCGGCACCGAGAACACCCCGCTGTTCGCCGCCGACTACGACGTGCAGTGCTGGCGCCTCGGTGGCGACGCCGACCCTTACTCGACCTGGTCGAGCGCCTACGGCCCGGTGGAGAGCGAGGTCCTCAACGTCTCGGACTTCACCCACCCGACCATCACCGAGAACCTCGACGCCCTGCGCGTCGAGGGGGACATCGACGTCCGCAAGCAGCTGATCGAGGAGATCTCCCTGGTGCTCGCCGAGGAGATCCCCGAGTTCTGGACGGGCAGCACCGCGACGGCGATCGTCGCCCACGACGGGGTGAAGGGGATCCTGGCCGCGACGACGCCCGACGGCCAGCAGATCGACGCCGCCGCAGGCGCCGTGATCCGCACGCCCTTCCTGTGGCTGGCCGAGTGAGGGGCTGAGGGCGAGGAGGGAGGAGACGGCATGGGCATCCGAGGCATCGGCATCCGCGTGGTCGTGCTGACGGCCGTGCTGCTCGCCGTCTCCTTCCTCACCTTCGCCATGCTCAACGTGCTGGGCGGCGACCCGGCGCTGGCCATCGTCGGCGCCGACAACGCCGACCCCGAGAGCCTGGCCGCCGTCCGCGCCGAGCTGGGCCTCGACAAGCCGTTCCTCGAGCAGTACGGCGACTGGGTCGGCGGTGTGCTCCAGGGAGACCTCGGGCGCTCGTACAAGACCAACCAGAAGGTCACCGAGGCCATCGGCGAGCGGGTCCCGGTCACCGCCGAGGTCGGGCTGCTGGCCATCGTCCTGGCGCTGGCGCTCGCCGTGCCGCTCGCCGTGCTCACCGCCTACCGGGCCGGGAGCCGGTTCGACAAGGGCACGAGCACGGTCACCTTCGGTCTGCTGAGCATCCCGAACTTCCTGCTCGCCTACTGGCTCGGCTACGTCGTGTCGGTCCGGCTCGGCTGGCTGCCGCGGTCGGGGTGGACCCGACTGTCGGAGGATCCGTGGGGGAACCTCCAGACCGCCATCCTCCCCGCGCTGTCCCTCGCCGTGGCCGAGCTCGCCGTCTACACCCGCATCCTGCGCAGCGACATGATCCAGACCCTGCAGGAGGACTACCTGCTGATGGCCCGCTCCAAGGGCCTCACGACCTCCCGGATCCTGTTCCGCCACGCCCTGCGACCCTCGACGCTGTCGCTCATGACCGTGATCGGCGTCCAGTTCGGGGCCCTGATCGGCGGCTCGATCATCGTCGAGCAGATCTTCGCCCTGCCGGGCATGGGCTCGTACCTGCTCAACGCCATCTACGAGCGGGACTACGTCGTCGTCCAGGGGGTCGTGCTCGTGATCGCCGCCTCCTTCGTCATCGTCAACTTCGTCGTCGACGTGGTCTACCGACTGCTCGACCCCCGGATCTCGGTCTGAGAGGCGCACGTGTCCGACACCGAGCAGCACACCCCGCGCACCGATCCCGCCGCCGGCAGGCCCGAGCTGGCCCGCCAGCCCCTCGACCTTTCCGAGCCGGAGGTCGTCGCCGACGCCGCCCTCGAGGGACCCGCCGACGCCGACGACGGCGTCAGCGAGCGGGACCGCTTCGGCATCACCTTCTGGGCTGCGGTGGTGTGGCTCGGCCTCGTCTTCGTCGCCGGGGCCTTCTCCGCCTTCATCCCGACGCCCGACCCCAACGAGATCGACATCCCCAACAAGCTGGCCGACCCCTTCAGCGCCGGGCACCTGCTCGGCACCGACGGCCTCGGTCGCGACATCTTCGCCCGGATCGTCGACGGCGCCCGGGTGTCGCTGACGGTCAGCCTCACGGCCGTGACCGTCGGCGTGGTCGTCGGCGGGCTCCTCGGCGTCGTCGCCGGCTACGTGCGGGGCTGGTTCGACATGGCCTTCGTGGCCGGCATCAACGTGATGCTCGCCTTCCCCGGGATCGTGCTCCTGCTCGCGCTCGTGTCGGTCCTCGAGCAGAACCTGGTCAACATCTCCCTGGTCATCGGGGTGCTGTCCGTGCCGATCTACGCCCGGGTCGCCCGGGCCAACTCGCTGGCCGTGTCGGAGCGGGAGTTCGTCCTCGCCGCCGAGACCCTCGGGGCGACCCGCACCCGGATCCTGTTCAAGGAGATCGTGCCCGTCGTCATCCTCCCGCTGCTCGCGTTCGCGCTCACCGCCCTCGGGGTCGTCATCGTGGCCGAGGGCACCCTCGCCTTCCTCGGCCTCTCCGTCGAGCCCCCGGCGGCCACGTGGGGGTCGATGATCGCCGAGGGCCGCCGCCACGACGAGACCCACCTGCACGTCGTGTTCATCCCCTCGATCGTGATGTTCCTGACGGTGCTGGCCTTCAACTTCGTCGGCGAGGCCCTGCGGGTGCGCTTCGCCGACCTCGGCGCCAAGCTCTGACCCTCCCCCGAGGTTCCTGAGGCTGGTGTTACCGTTGTGGCCACTGTGGCTACCGCGCGCTCGTCCTCCACGAAGGGTCCGAAGAAGGGGTCCGCCTCCCGCAGCACGGGCAAGGGGCGGAGCGCGCCGAGGACCAAGGCTGCCAGCGGGTCCCGCGGCTCGGGTGGATCCCGCAGCGGCGGCCGCGCCGCAGCCCGCCAGGCCTCCACGGGCGTCGGCGCCACCGTCGGCGCCGCCCTCGACGGGCGTGGCGGCGACGTCGTCGGCCTCGCCCTCGTCGGCGTCGGCGCGCTCGCCGGTGCCGGTCTCTACGCCGACGCCGCCGGGCCCGTCGGCCGGCTCCTCGCCACCGCCTCCACGGGCCTCGCCGGCCTGGCCGGCGTCCTGCTGCCGCCCGTGCTCGTCCTCGTGGGGATCGCCTGCGTCAAGGACGGGCACGCCGACGCCGCCGCCGAGGGCGGCGGGCTGATCGGGCGGGCCCACCTCGTCGTGGGCGGCGCGCTCGCCGCCCTCGCCGGCACCGGGCTGCTGCACGTGCTCCGCGGCCAGCCGACCTGGGACGACGGCGTCGCCGAGTGGGGGGCCGCCGGTGGCCTCCTCGGCATGGCCACGGGCGGACCGCTCGTCGCCGTCGCCGCCACCGCCGGCGCCGTGCTGGCCCTCCTCACCCTGGCGGCGATCGCCTTCTTCGTGTGCACCCGCATCCCGGTCCGGGTCGCCGCGGAGGGCGCGGCGGGGGCCGTCCGCCCCGTCGGCGACGCGATCCGCGCCACGTTCGCCTCGCTGTTCACCGTGGGCTCCGACCGCGTCGCCGACGCCGAGGACCCGACCTTCTACGACGGTGGCGACGACGTGCTGTTCGAGCCGACGGCCGTCGAGCCCGAGCCGCTGCCCGAGGAGCCGCCGGAGCCCTTCGAGCCCGGCGAGGTCGCCGTCCACGTGCCGGAGTCGGCGCCCGTGGGCGACGACGTGCTCGACCTGTCCGCCGACCGGCCGGTCGGGGACTGGAAGCTGCCGCCCATCACGATCCTGGACCGCTCCGGGGGGCAGGAGGTCGACCGTGCCACGGTCGAGGCCGACGGCCGTCGCCTCGAGGCCTCCCTGGCCCAGCACGGCGTGGAGACCCGCCTGATCGGCATGGTCGTGGGTCCGACCGTCACCCGCTACGAGCTCGAGCTGGGCCCTGGCGTGAAGGTCAACAAGGTCACCAGCCTCGCCAAGGACATCGCCTACAACATGGCCACCCCGGACGTGCGCATCCTGGCGCCGATCCCGGGCAAGCAGGCCATCGGCATCGAGGTCCCCAACAGCCGCCGCCAGCTCGTCACCGTCGGCGACATCCTGACCTCCCGCGAGGCCGTCGAGGCCGAGCACCCCCTCGAGGTCGCCGTCGGACGGGACATCAACGGCAAGG
>CAZCEZ010000141.1:0-6548 GCA_964497795.1 uncultured Acidimicrobiaceae bacterium
GACACGACCCGACCGAACTCCTCGGCGATGGGGCCCTCGGCCTCCTCGTTCATCAGCTGGATGGCCCGCAGGAACGTGTGGCCGGCGGTCAGCGACGAGGCGATGAGCGTGAGGGCCTCCGGGAACTGCTCCTCGAAGCGCTTCCGCCGCTTCTTGATCCGTCGGTCGAGGTAGGCGCGCCCGAGCGCGGGCGAGACGAGCAGGGCGATGAGGCCGAAGACGGCGTTGGTGGTCGAGAGCGCCACGACGGCGCCGCCGACGAGGCCGCCCACGCCGACGAGCAGGGCGAACTCGCCGGGCCGGAGCGGGAGCCGGGCCCGCTCGAGGCGGGAGCGCAGCGCACCCCGGGCGTCGAGGGACTCCACGAGCGAGCCGGCGGCACCGATCGTGCCCTCGAGCAGGTTGCCGCGCTGGGCGGTCACGGCCCCGAGGTCGACGTCCTGCTCGCCCCAGGGGAGGTCGAGGATGGCGGCCAGCTCCTCGTCGCGGGCGCTGAACCGGCTCAGGACGCCCACGACCAGCAGGGAGAGCCCGCCGCCCACCAGGACGACGGCGACCCAGGCGGTGGTGGTCATCGCAGGCGCTCCTTGTCGGCGATCTCGGACGCCTTCGGGGCCCGGGCGGTCCGCTTGCGGCTCGCCGCCGGGGGAGCGGCCTGCTTGCGGGGCGCCTTGAACGCGGCGGCGGGCACCTCGACGCCGTGGTCGGCGAGCTTGTCGACGAACTTCGGGCGGAGGCCGGTCGGGACGAGCTCGCCGCCCTCGTGGCCGCGCATCTCGTAGTGGAAGACGTCCTGGAGCAGGATCGTGTCGCCCTCCATGCCCTGGACCTCGGTGAGCGAGGTGATGACGCGCCGGCCGTCGGGGAGGCGGGTGACCTGGAGGATCAGGTGGATGGCCGACGCGATCTGCTCGCGGATGGCCCGGACCGGGAGGTCGTAGCCCGCCATGAGCACCATGGTCTCGAGGCGGGACAGCGCGTCGCGGGCGGTGTTCGCGTGCACGGTGGTCATCGAGCCCTCGTGGCCCGTGTTCATCGCCTGGAGCATGTCCAGGGCCTCGGCCGAGCGGCACTCGCCGACGATGATGCGGTCGGGGCGCATGCGCAGCGTGTTCTTCACGAGGTCGCGGATGGACACCTGGCCGGCGCCCTCGGCGTTGGCCGGGCGGGTCTCGAGCGTGATCACGTGGGGCTGCTGGAGCTGGAGCTCCGCGGAGTCCTCGACGGTGATGATGCGCTCGCCGTCGGGGATGAACGACGAGAGCACGTTGAGGTTGGTCGTCTTGCCGGTGCCCGTGCCGCCCGAGACGAGGACGTTCAGCTTGCCCCGGACCGCGGCCTCCATGACGGTGACGAGGTCGAGGGTCCAGGTGCCGAAGTTGACCAGGTCCTTGGCGGTGAAGGGGTCCTTGGAGAACTTGCGGATGGTGAGCACGGAGCCGTGGATGGCCAGCGGCGGGATGATGGCGTTGACGCGGGAGCCGTCCGGCAGCCGGGCGTCGACCATGGGGGAGGACTCGTCGATGCGCCGGCCGACCGAGGTGACGATCTTCTCGATCACCTGGCGGTACTGCACGTCGTCGGTGAACCGCGTGTCGGTCGGGGTCAGCTTGCCGTCGCGCTCCACCCAGATGTCGTCGTAGGCGTTGCACATGACCTCGGTGACGGCCTCGTCGGCCAGCAGGCCGTCGAGGGGGCCGTAGCCGAGGGTGTCGGACACCATCTCGGCGACGAACCGGCGGCGCTCGAGCGGGGTGACCGAGATGTCCTCGCGCTGGAGGATCCGGTCCAGGGCGGCTCGCAGCTCCTCCTCGCGCTCGTCGGCGTCGAGGGCCTTGATCCGGTCGGCCATCTCCTCGAGCACGAGGGTGCGCACCTGGCGCTTGGTGGCGTCCCACGTCGAGGACGTGCCCGTGGCCTTGGACCGGCTGCGGGCGGGCGCCTTCTTGGCAGGAGCGTCCTCGGGTTCGGCCGGGGCGTCCTTGCCCTTCTCCTGCTCCTCGAGGGCGGCGAGCTTCTCTGACAGCTTCATGTCGATGACCTCCCGGTCGTCACTTCGAGAAGATCCGGCGCAGGCCGGTCTTCTTCGGTGCCGTCTCTTCGGCGATCCGGTCCTGCAGGTGGCCGGGCAGGACGTGCTTCATCCCCCCGCCGAGGAGCCGGGTGATCTCGGCGTCGGGCGATGCGGCCATGACCGGCATGCCGAGGTTGATCGAGCGGCTCACCTCCTTGGCGTAGGGGAGGATGGACTCGAAGCCCTGGGGGAAGAGCTTGGTCACCTGGTCGATGTCGATGCCGACGTCGTCCTCGGCCTTGTTGAGCACGAGCCGCAGGTCCGACGTCTCGATCTTGAGCCGCTCGAGCGTGGACAGGAACACGCTCATGTTCCGCACGCTGGGCAGGTCGAGCGTGGCCATCACGTAGAGCAGGTCGGACAGGTCGAACGCGGCGAGCACCGTCTCGGCCAGCGCCGGCGGGGTGTCGACGATCACGTACCGGAACCGGTTGCGGACGGCCTCGACGATCCGGGTGACGTCGGGCGGGGTGATCCGGTCGGCCTCGCTCGGCTCCCGCGGGGCGGCGAGCACGTGGATGCCGGTCTCGTGGACGACCGTGTACTCCTCGATGTGGGCCTGGAGGTCGGACTCGTCGGCGTCCTCGCGCTGGAGGGCGTCGAAGATCGTGTACTTGGGGCGCAGGCGCAGGGCGGTGGTGACCTCGCCGAACTGGAGGTCGAGGTCCACGATGCAGACGGACTCGCCCGTGTGCTGGTGGAGGAACCAGGCCAGGTTCGTCGCGTAGAAGGTCTTGCCGCAGCCGCCCGAGGCCGAGGCGATCGTGTACACGGTCCCGAGCCGCTGCGGGGCCGGGGCGGCGTCGTGGCCGTCGACGACGACGGGAGCCGGGGCGGGGAGCGGCGTCCGGGTGGCGAGCGAGGCGGCTCGGTCGAGGGCGGCCACGATCTCCGCGTCGTCCACGGGGAGCTGCAGCAGGTCCACGGCCCCGGTCCGCACGATGTCGCGCAGCGAGGCGTCGGGGCGGCGGGAGAAGGCGAGCACGAGGCTCATCTCCGGCAGCTCCTCGTGGATGATCCGCAGCCGGGCCAGGCCCGAGCGGGTGCCGAGGCTCGGCCCGGCCACGAGGACGTCGAAGGGGCCCTCCTGCTCGAGGACCTCGCCCACGGAGCCGACGCGGGTGCAGGCGACGACCTCCGGCGGCTCGTCGAACTCGCCGGCGAGGTCACGGACCTTGTCGGCCAGCCCGTCGCCTCGGTCGAGCACCAGGATCCTCGTCACGTCGCCTCTCCCCGTCGTCGATGGTAGGGCCGTCTGCTCAGCCCTGCGGGGCGGCGCTGGACGAGGAGACGGGTCCGTTGACGGTGCCACGGTCGCTGCCCGGCGTGTCGCCGGCCGGCGGGGCGTCGTCGGCGGTGAGGCTGAAGTACAGCTGGGCGAAGGTCGAGGCCTGCACGACGCGCTCCGCGTCCGCCGGCCGCAGGGCCAGCAGGTAGGTGAGCGGCGTCGACAGCGCCTGGCGGCCCACGGTCGTCTGCTGCTCGGCGTTGGCCGACTCGATGGAGGTGCCCTGCTGGGCGGACACGTCGAGGACGAGCACGTTGGTGAGGATGAGCTCGGTGCGGGGCAGGACGGCCGAGCCGTCGCCCTGCGGCGGGGTGGCCAGGCCGGCGGCCTCGTCGCCCGTGCCGAACAGGCCGTAGATGTTCACCGTGTCGCCCGGCGCCACGTAGCCGGCCCCGCCGTTGGTGTAGGGCAGCGTCACGGCCACGCCGTCGAAGCCGTCGGGCACCTGGATGTTGGACAGCGACCGGACCGCGAGCTGGCTCGAGGTGATGATCTCGCCCTCGGAGACGCCGACCGCGAAGATCTGGTTGTCGAGGCCGCCGGCGCTCGTGATGGCCCCCACCGGCTGGCTGCCGGCCGGCACCTGGTCGGTGGTCAGCAGGCCCTGCTCGATGACGTCGGCGCCGAGCGTGTTGGGCGCGATGTCCTGGGCGGCGACGAACACCGTCACCTGCGCCGGACCGCCCGCCGAGGGGCCCCCGCCTCCGTCGTCCTCGTCGTTCAGGACCAGGAACACGATGGCGCCGCCGATCAGGAAGAAGGCGATGCCGAAGGCGATGATCAGGTTGGAGCGCTGTCGCACGGGGTTCCTCCCGGTGGTGGGTGCACGCTGACCGCCCCCCGGGGCGACCGCGCGGTCGGGCGCAACGTACCGCCCGCGTCGGACATCCGAGAGCGGATGCCGGCGCGTTCGGGCCCGACGGGGTGATCGTCGCAGTTGTCCGGTTCGCGCAGCCATGGCGAATCCGGGTCATTTCACCGGCTCCGCTGTGACTAGTCCGCGTCGTGGAGCGAGGCCCCGCACTAGGTTCGGCCCGTGCGCGTGTTCGGGCTGACCGGGGGCATCGGGTCGGGGAAGTCGACGGTGTCGTCGCTGCTCGAGGGGCACGGGGCGGTGATCGTCGACGCCGATCGGATCGTCCGCGAGCTCCAGGAGCCGGGCGCCCCGGTGTTCGAGGCGATGGTCGAGGCCTTCGGGCGGGGCATCGTCGCGACGGACGGCACGCTCGACCGGCAGGCCGTGGCCGACCTGGTCTTCCACGACGACGCGGAGCTGGCGCGCCTCAACGAGATCGTCCACCCCGCGGTCGGGGCCCGGATCCTGGAGCGCATCGGCGAGCTGGCCGGGACCGACGAGGTCGTCGTCCTCGACGTCCCCCTCCTGGTCGAGGGCGGCCGGTACGAGACGGAGGCGACGATCGTGGTCGACGTCGACCCCGAGGTCGCCGTGGACCGCCTCGTCGAGCACCGGGGCTTCGCCGCCGAGGACGCCCGGAACCGCATGCGGGCCCAGGCCAGCCGGGAGGACCGCCTGGCGAAGGCCGACGTCGTCCTCGACAACTCGGGCACGCCCGAGGACCTCGCCGCCCAGGTCGCCGCGCTCTGGGCGCGGATCGACGCCGGTGGCCCGGTCCGCGACTGACGTCGACCGGGCCGACGGCAGCGGGGGCCTCGACGACCTGGCCACCTGGGCGTGGCGGGCCTTCGCCGTGCTCTGGGCCGTCTCGGTCCTGCTCCACCTCGCCGGCAACACCCGCCTCGCGCCGGCCCCGGTGCAGGCCCTCGTCGGCGGCGCCGCCGTCGCCGTGCTCGCCACGGGCGGTCGGCGGACCGCCGCAGCCGGCCTCGCCGTCGCCGTCGTCGTCGGCGTGTGGGCCGAGGCACCGGTCCTGGCCAACCACTGGCTCCTCCACGGCCTCCTCGCCCTGCTGGTGCTCGCCGTCGTCGCCGACCCGTCGGGTCCGGCCGGCTGGTACCGGCGCCTCGTCGGGCCCGGTCGCCTCCTGCTGCTGGGCTTCTACGGCTTCGCCGCCTTCGCGAAGCTGAACGCGGACTTCCTCGACCCCGCCGTCAGCTGCGCGACCTTCTACCTCCGGGAGTCGATCGCCTCGTGGGGCGGCGACGGGTTCGCCGACGGGGTCGTGTCGGGGCCGGTCGAGGCCTCGGTCGCGCCGCTCGTGGCCTTCGTGGAGCTGTCCGTGCCGGTCCTGCTGGTCCTCCGGAGGACCCGTGTGCTCGGCGTGGTCGTGGCCCTCACCTTCCACCTCGTCCTCGCCCTGGACCGGACGCACCAGTTCTTCGACTTCTCGTCGGTCCTGGCCGTGCTGTTCGTGCTCTTCCTGCCCCCCGAGGTCCTCGGGCAGCTCCGACAGGCCGGGCAGCGCGCCACCCGGGCCGTCGCCACCCGACGGGCCTCGGCCCCCGAGCTCGGACGGCTCCTCGGGCTCGCCGTCGCCGCGCTCGCGGTCGTCGTCGTGGCGGGGCCTCGGAGCTGGCCGGCGCCCCCGCTGCTCCGGGACCTCGGCGTCCTCGTCTGGATCGGCATCGGCACCGCGCTCCCGATCCTCGTGTGGCGGGCCGCACGAGCGACCGGCAGCCCGTGGGTGGGCACCGACGAAGCGCTGGTCCCGGGCGTGAGCCGCACGGCCTGGCGGCACGCCGTGCTCCTGCTCCTCGTGCCCGCCCTCGCCGTGGCCAACGGCCTGACCCCGTACCTCGAGCTCAAGAGCGGCTTCGGCTGGAACATGTACGGCAACCTGTCGGTGGTCGACGGGGCCTCGAACCACCTCGTCGTCCGCCGGGGCCTGCCCCTCACCGACGCCCACGACCGGCTGGTGGCCATCGAGCACACGACCGACCCGCGCCTGGAGGGCTACGTCGACCGCTGGCTGCTGCCCGAGGTCCAGCTCGAGGACTTCATCGCGGGCCGGGCCGTGGTCGTCCGCGGCACCGTCGACGGCGAGCCGGTCACCTACGACGGCCGGGACGTCGACGCCCGGCCCACCTGGCAGCGCAAGCTCCTCGTGTTCCGGGCCGTCGACGCCGACGGCGCCGTCGACTGCCAGCCGTCCTTCCTCCCCGCCCGCTGACCGCCGGACGACGCCGACCGGCCGGTGACCGGCGACCCGCCCCGATCGGGCGGTGCGGGCGTTCCCGTCGGAGGGCGTCGGTAGCGTCGTGGCGTGC
>CAZCEZ010000142.1:0-6525 GCA_964497795.1 uncultured Acidimicrobiaceae bacterium
GCGAGGAACCGCCCGGCACCCGCGGCTGGTCGGCGGGTGCCGGGCGGCCACGGCTGGTCCTGGCCGACCCGGCGGATCGTTCGCCCCATCGGACCTCCGTCCCTGCCGACGCCTCCGGATCCACCGGATCCGCGGATCGGTGTCCGCTGACCCGCCACGGCCTAGCGTCCGGTTCCGTGTCGCGCTCCCGCCCGACGAGCACCGGCCCGGCCCGGCTCGGACCGCCCCGTGGGTACCGGCTGTTCCTGTACGTCGTCTGGCCGCTCCAGTCGTTGTTCGCCCGCGTCCGGACCCCGCCGCCCCCGCCCGGGCTCGACGACGGGCCCGTCCTGCTGCTCGCCAACCACCGCAGCCTGTTCGACGTCATGGTGGGCGTGACCCTGATGCGGCGGTGGCGGCACCGGGCCGCGTTCCTCGTGGCGGCCCGGTACTTCGACCAGCGCCGGTTCAAGCTGCAGCTCCGCATGGTCGGGGCCATCCCCCTCGACCAGTCCACGGCGCGCTCGGCCCTTCGCCAGGCCAGCGACCTGCTGGCCGCCGGCGTGTCGGTGATCATCATGCCCGAGGGCCGGATCGCCCCGGTCGGGACGCCGCCCGACGAGCTGCTGCGCGTCGAGCCCGGCGCGGCGCTCCTCGCCCAGCGGACCGGGGTCGACGTCCTCGTCGGCGGGATCCACGGCGCCGACGCCGTCTGGCCCGCCGACCTCCAGGCTCCGGTGACCCGCCCGTGGCGCCGTGGACGGGTGACCCTGACCGCCGGACGGCTCCCCCACGTCGCCGGCGAGAGCCGCAAGGCGCTCCAGGCCCGCATCGAGTCGGCCATGCAGCACCAGCTCGACCTGGCGGTGGCCATCGGCACCGGAGTGGCGCCGCCGCGGCGCTGACGAACAGGATCGGGGCGATGGCACGTCCCGACCTGGCAGAGCTGCTGACCCTGGAGCCGCACGGCACCGACGCCTGGGTCGGCCCCCCGGCCCGCTACCCGTGGGGCGACCGCCTCTACGGCGGCCAGGTGATCGCCCAGTCGATCCGGGCCGCCGGCCACACCGTCGACCCCGACTACCGCATCCACTCCTGCCACGCGTACTTCATCCGCGGGGGCACGGCGTCCGAGCCGGTCCGATTCGAGGTCGACCGCATCCGCAACGGCCGCTCGTTCTGCACCCGCCGGGTCGTCGCCCGCCAGTCCGGGGGCGCCATCCTCTCCCTCTCGGCCTCCTACCAGGTGCCCGAGGACGAGCCGGAGGGGTCCCAGGTCGCGCCGCCGCCCGACGCCGGCACCCCCGACGGCAACACCGACATGGGCTGGGGCTTCACCATCGAGCGCCGCACCATCCCCCACCCGCCCGGCACGGGGCGGAGCACGGGGTGGGTCCGCATCACCGACGAGCTCCCCGACGAGCCCGGCGTCGCCGAGTGCGGCCTCGCCTTCACCTCCGACACGATCCAGTTCGGCGCCGCCCGCTCCGGCCACCCCCTCGCCGCCCGCTTCGCCGAGGAGGGCAACGAGGACCCCTTCATGGGCGCCAGCCTCGACCACGCCATCTGGTTCCACCGCCCCGTCGACCCGACCGAGTGGCACCTCTACGAGTTCCGCTCCAAGGGCCACGTCAACGGCCGCGGCCTGACCTCGGGCGAGGTGTTCGACACGGCAGGCAACCACGTCGCCTCGGTCGCCCAGGAGGTCCTGCTCCGCGTCCGACGCTGAGCAGGACCGCCACCCGGCTACTTCTTCAGGCGCCGGCTCCCCTGGTGCCAGTCCTCGACCTTGCCCCCCTCGTCGGGGTCGAGGCCGAGGATCCGCAGGGCGGGCATCTCCCGCAGGCTCCGCTTCAGCTCGGAGAAGCCCGGGAACGACGTGAGGGTGAGCACCGCGTCCCACAGCACGAGGGCGTCGTCGTCGTGGGGCACCCGGGAGATGACCGGCCCGAAGAAGGCCGGGCCCTCGGGCGGGCGGTAGCGGATGATGGGCGTGCCGACGTCCTTGCCGGTGGCGGCGAGGGCCTCGTCGGTGTCGGCCTGGATCACCGGGTCCCACGACTCGTCGTCGAGCGCATCGGCCAGGGCGGCGGGCAGGCCCACCCGCTCCAGGAGCGGCACGACCGCCTCGCGGGTGCCGAGGGCGGCCTGGTGGGCGAGGGGGTCCCCGGGCGGGTCGACGTCGAACACGGCGCCGCCCATGGCGTCGTAGAGGGGGCCGACCACGTCGAGGCCGTGGGCGTCGCGCGCCGCGGCGCAGACGCGGAGCATGCGCAGACCGGCGGTGTGCCCCTGCTCGTAGCCCTCCGGGAAGTGGCTGTCGTAGTCCACGTGCGCGTTGATCTGGCGCAGGGAGATGAACCGCCAGTCGACGGTGTCGCCCCGCTGGGCCTGGACCTTGCGGATCCACCGCGAGGTGATCCAGGCGAAGGGGCACACGGGATCGAAGTGGAAGAGGATGTCGTGCCCGTCGGGCGGTGCGGCGGGGGTCTGGTCGGCGTCGCTCATGGTGCTCCTCGCAGGGGTGCGGTCGTCGGGGTCGGGGTGGTCAGGCGGGTCGCTCGGCGTTCCAGGCCAGCCACTCGTCGTCGCTGAACAGCCCGAGGAGCTGCTCGCCGACGAAGCGGACCGTCTGGACCACCATCGGGTACCAGGGGAGGTCGACCGAGGCGGCCTCGGTGAAGCGGAGGCCGTCGAGGAGCAGGTCGGCCTCGGCGATGGACAGCTCGATGGTGCGGACGTCCTCGCTGTCGAGGCCGGCCAGTTCCTCCTCGGTGAAGACCTCCTGGACCCGCACCGAGACCTCGGCGAAGAGGTGGGGGTCGCCGAACGCGAGGTGCTCGGACATGATCAGCAGCGTCTCCCGGAGCGCGGACGCGCCCTCCACGGGCAGCGGGAGCGGGCGGCGATCGGTCGGCATCCCCGGACGAGCCATGGGCCGAGGCTACGGAGCCGACGGCGGCCTCCACCCCCGGAACCCGCCCGGGGCTCCCGACGGCCGCTCCCGTGGTGCCCGGTTCGCGCAGATCGTCATCCGCGGACGGCTGGGGTTCGTAGACGTCCTGAACACCTGACCCCTGCAGGAGGCCCCATGTCCCGCACCCGCTCCGCCCTCGCCGCGCTCGCGGCGGGCACCCTCGCCGTCGGCGGCCTGCTCGCCGTCGCCGCACCCTCGTCGGCGCAGTCGGCGGAGCCCGCCCGGGCCGCCAGCTACGTCAACCCCGACACGGGCGCGGCGAGCGAGAACCCCGACGTCGACCCCGGCTCCTCGTGCGAGACCCCCGACCAGGCCGACATGCAGCCCACGGGCGACCCGGCCACCGGCGAGAACAACGTCCACAACGACGCCTGCCTCTTCGACGCCGCCGGCAACCCCGTCGACGTCCCCGCCGCGTTCGAGCTGATCGGCCCGGCCCAGTTCTCGGGCTGCCCCGACCCCGACGGCGACGGCCCGAAGACGGCGACGAACAACGGCAACCAGTGCCTCCTCGGCGGCTTCGAGGCCGACAACACCGAGTACCACGCCCGCATCGTCGGCACCGGCGCGGGCATCGCCCAGGTGACCTTCTGCGCCGACCCCGAGGGCAACGGCTGCGCCGACGCCACGGTCAGCGACCGGATCGTCCTCACCTTCCAGGGCGCCGGGCAGGCCGCCACGTCCGGGCCGGCCGCCACCGGCGCCGCCACCCCCGCCGGTGCCGTCGCCGCCGGCGAGGCCCCCCTCGGGGACGACCTCCCCCTCCTGCCGGTCGCCGCCGTCGGTGCGGCCGCGCTCGCCGGCTCCGTGCTGTGGAGCCGGCGCCGGACCTGATCGAGCCGTGAGACCGCCAGCCAGGGCAGCGGTCGCCGCCCCCCGCCGTCGGTGGGGGGCGCGGCCGCATCTCCCCGGGCGGGCCCGGGTGCTGCGCCACTGGCTCGTGGCCGTGCTGGCCATGGACCTCGCCGCCGTGGCGCTCCTCGGCGGCCTCCCCACCGTCGAGCTGCCGGCCCGTGCCGGCGAGCTCGCCCGGGCGAGCCTGGCCGTGCCCGGACCCGACGACGAGGCCGGCGCCGCCTCCCGGGCCGGGGCGCGGCCCGAGCGCATCGACATCCCGGGCATCGCCGTCGACGCCCCCGTCGTCGACCTGGGCCTGGCCGACGACGGCACCCTCGAGGTCCCCGAGGGCCGAGCCGAGGCCGGATGGTGGTCGGGTGGCTCCGCCCCCGGGACCCCGGGTCCGACGGTCGTCGTGGGCCACGTGAACCTGCGGTCCGGGCCCGCCGTGTTCCTCCGGCTCTCCGAGCTCGAGGAGGGCGACGAGGTCGAGGTCACCCGCGCCGACCGGGCACGCGTCACCTACCGGGTCACCGAGGTCCGCCAGGTCGACAAGGACGCGTTCCCGACCGACGAGGTCTACGGGCCGACACCGGACGACGAGCTCCGGCTCGTCACCTGCGGCGGCTCGTTCCGCCCGAGCGACCGCTCCTACACCGACAACGTCATCGTCTTCGCCGAGCGGATCGGGCGCTCGGACCCGCCGCCGGCGCCGACGGTCACCCCCCTGCGCCGGATCTGAGATCCGGTCGGCGGAACAGCCCGACCGTCGCCCGTGTTCCAGACTGCACGCACCCCCGACCCCTGACGGAGCGACCGTGGAGCACTACGACCTGATCATCGTCGGCACCGGATCCGGCAACGCCATCCCCGCCGAGCTCGACGACAGGCGGATCGCCGTCGTGGAGCGGGGCACGTTCGGCGGCACCTGCCTGAACGTGGGCTGCATCCCGTCGAAGATGTTCATCTACGCCGCCGACGTCGCCCTCCACGTCCGCGAGTCCGAGCGCTTCGGCGTCCACGCCACCCTCGACCACGTCGACTGGCGCGCCGTGCGCGACCGGGTGTTCGGCCGGATCGACCCGATCGCCGCCGGCGGCGAGCGGTACCGGGTCGAGGACTGCGACAACATCGACGTCCACCAGGGCTCCGGCGCCTTCGTCGACCACAAGGTGCTCGAGGTGAACGGGGAGCGGATCACCGCCGACCGCTTCGTCCTCGCCGCCGGCGCCCGGGCCTACGTGCCCGACGTCCCGGGCCTGGCCGAGGTCGGGTTCCACACCTCCGACACCGTCATGCGCCTCGACGAGCTCCCCGAGCGCATGGCCGTCCTCGGCGGGGGCTACATCGCGACCGAGCTCGGCCACGTCTTCGACGCGTTCGGCACGCGCGTCACCATCCTCAACCGCGGCCCCCAGCTGCTGCGCGCCGAGGACGGCGACGTCTCCCGTCGCTACACCCAGCTGGCCGTCGAGCGCTTCGACCTGCGCCTCGAGACCCGCACCGAGCGGGTCGAGCGCCTCCCGGACGGCACGATCCGGCTGCACCTCTCCTCCGCCGACGGCCCGAGCACCCTCGAGGTCGACGAGCTGCTCGTGGCGACCGGCCGCATCCCCAACAGCGACCAGCTGGCCGTGGAGCGCACGGGCGTGCGGACCGACCCGTCGGGGCGGGTCGTGGTCCACGAGACCATGGAGACCGACGTCGAGGGCGTCTACGCGCTCGGCGACCTCACCAACCGCTACCAGCTCAAGCACGTCGCCAACGCCGAGGCCAAGGTCGTGTTCCACAACGTCGCCCACCCCGACGACCAGCGGACCATGGACCACTCGATCATCCCCCACGCCGTGTTCGGCAACCCGCAGGTCGCATCGGTGGGCATGACCGAGCGGGAGGCGGCCACCGAGGGCGTGCCGTTCGTGACCGCGATCAAGGACTACGGCTCGACGGCCTACGGCTGGGCCATGGAGGACACCACGTCGTTCGTGAAGCTGGTCGCCCACGCCCAGACCCGGCGGCTGCTCGGCGCGCACATCATCGGCCCGCAGGCCTCGACGCTGATCCAGACCCTCATCCAGGGGATGCGCTTCGGCCAGACTGTCGACGAGATGGCCACCGAGCAGATGTGGATCCACCCGGCCCTGACCGAGGTCCTGGAGAACGCCCTGCTCGACCTGTAGCCGCCGGCGTCGGGAGCGCAGCGAGCGGCCGGCACGACGGCGGCGGAGCCGACGGCCCTGCACACGGTCAGTCCGTCGGTGGCGGGGCGACGAAGTCGATGAGCTGCTCGACGGCGCCGACGAGGCCGGGCTCGAGGTCGGCGTAGGAGCGCACCCGGCCGAGCAGGTCGCGCCAGAACGCGCCGGGGTGCTCGCCGGCCCGCCCGATGCGGGCGAGCACGCCCTCCTTCCACGGCTCCCCCATCGGGACCTCCGGCCAGGCGTCGAGGCCGAGCACGCGGGGCTTCACCGCCTGCCACACGTCGACGAAGGGGTGGCCGGTGACGAGCACGTGGGGACCGGTCACGGCCTCGGCGATGCGCGTCTCCTTGGTGCCCGACACGAGGTGGTCGAGCAGCACGCCGAGGCGGCGGTCGCCCGACGGACCGAAGTCGGCGACGACGGCGGGGAGGTCGTCGGCGCCGTCGAGCCGCTTGACGACGACGCCCTCGTGGCGGAGGTCGTCGCCCCACACCTTCTCGACCAGCTCGGCGTCGTGCACGCCCTCGACCA
>CAZCEZ010000143.1:0-6478 GCA_964497795.1 uncultured Acidimicrobiaceae bacterium
CCCTCGCCGCTGCGCCGCAAGGACGTCGAGAACTTCCTCGGCACCAAGGACGAGGCCGCCGACCCCGCGACCACCAAGATCAAGCCCCGCATGCAGTACGAGATGGGCGAGACGGTGCGGGTCAAGGACGGCCCCTTCGCCGACTTCTCGGGCGAGGTCATCGAGCTCAACTCCGAGCAGCTCAAGGTCAAGGTGCTGGTCAACATCTTCGGTCGGGAGACCCCGGTCGAGCTGGAGTTCAGCCAGGTCGCCAAGATGTAGCGCGGTGCCGGCCGCCGGCACCCCCGCACCCGCACGAACCACGGGCGCCCGCCGATTGGCGGCGCCGCCGCACGCCCGGCCACACTGGTCGGTCGCCACACGTCCCAGGAGTAGAAGTCCCATGGCCAAGAAGAAGGTCGCGGCTGTCGTCAAGATCCAGATCCCCGCCGGCCAGGCCTCGCCGGCCCCGCCCGTCGGTACCGCGCTCGGTCCCCACGGCGTGGCGATCATGGATTTCTGCAAGGCCTACAACGCGCAGACCGAGAGCCAGCGGGGCACCATCGTGCCGGTGGAGATCACGATCTTCGAGGATCGGACCTTCACCTTCATCACCAAGACCCCGCCCACGCCGGTGCTGATCCGGCAGGCCGCGGGCGTCGAGAAGGGCGCCTCCACCGTGGGCTCCCAGATCGTGGGCTCGATCACCCAGGCCCAGCTCACCGAGATCGCCCAGACCAAGATGCCGGACCTGAACGCCTACGACATCGAGGCGGCCAAGCAGCAGGTGGCCGGCACCGCCCGGTCCATGGGCATCGAGGTCAAGTAGGCCGTCGGCCCCGGCGGGCCTCCGGCCACCCGAGTTGCTCGGCAGGGCCTCGCAACTCGCCCCAGAAGACCATCCGGCACCGTCCGGTGCCAGCCACTCCTCCGGAAGCACCTCGTCCGGAGTGACGCCATCCACGAGGTAGTCCGAGGAGGACCAGTCACATGGCTGCAGGGAAGCGGTACATCGACGCGAGCGCCCGCTACGACCGGGATGCGCTCCACGCCCCCGACGAGGCGCTCGGCCTGGCCAAGTCGCTCGCCGGCGCGAAGTTCGACGAGACGATCGACCTGATCGCCCGTCTCGGCGTCGACCCCCGCAAGGCCGACCAGATCGTGCGCGGCACCGTGGCGCTCCCCGCCGGCACCGGCAAGGACGTCCGCGTCGCCGTGTTCGCCCAGGGCGACGCCGCCCAGGCGGCCCGTGACGCCGGCGCCGACTACGTGGGCGCCGACGACCTCGCCGAGCAGGTCGAGGGCGGCATGACCGACTTCGACGTCGCCATCGCCAGCCCGGACATGATGCCCACGGTCGGCAAGCTCGGCCGCGTGCTCGGCCCCCGTGGCCTCATGCCGAACCCCAAGACCGGCACCGTCACCCCCGACGTGGCCAAGGCCGTCGAGGAGTTCAAGGGCGGCAAGGTGGAGTACCGCACCGACCGCTACGGCAACGTGCACGTGCCCATCGGCAAGGCCTCCTTCGATCCCGCCCAGCTGGCCGACAACTTCTGGGCCGTCGTCGAGGAGCTGCAGCGGGTCCGCCCCGCCGCCGCCAAGGGCCGCTACTTCCGCCGCGTCGGCGTCAGCTCGACCATGGGCCCCGGCATCAAGGTCGACCCCTCCCGCCTCAAGCGGGACAAGGACGAGCAGTAGCCCCCGGCGGCGATTCGGCGCCCGGGCCACCGGCCCGGTAGCGTCTCCCGCTCACAACCGAACTGCTCGCCGCAGACATCCGGTGCGCCCGCGAGGGTGCGCAATGGGCCCGAGGCCCGCCCGACGAGGCGACACCTTCCGTGCCCGGCGTGTTCGTCGCCGGCTCTGCATGCGTGCGAGCCCGAGCATTCCGACGAAGGAGGTGTCCATGGAGAACCCCCGACCCGAGAAGGTCGCGGTGGTCGACGAGGTCCGCACCCGTCTCGACGAGACGAGCGCGGCCATCCTCGCCGAGTACCGCGGGCTCAGCGTCGGCC
Organism: uncultured Acidimicrobiaceae bacterium; assembly: GCA_964497795.1. GTDB lineage: Bacteria > Actinomycetota > Acidimicrobiia > Acidimicrobiales > Salinilacustritrichaceae > Salinilacustrithrix. Next base: position 1,995 of record CAZCEZ010000143.1, read on the forward strand.
AGCTGGCCGACCTGCGCTCCAAGCTGCGTGACGTCGGCGGCGAGTTCACGGTGTACAAGAACACCCTCGTCCGCTTCGCCGCCCGCGACCTCGGCCTCGAGATCGACGAGCTGCTGACCGGCCCCACCGCCATCGCCTTCGTCGGTACGAAGCCCGACGGTGCCGATGGGGATGCCGTGGATGTCGCCAAGGTCCTCAAGGACTTCGGCAAGGACAACCCCGCCCTCGTCGTCAAGGGGGGCCTGCTTGGCGACAAGCTGCTCTCCGCCGACGACACCAAGGCGCTGGCCGACGTCGAGCCCCGCGAGGTCCTCCTCGCCAAGCTCGCCGGTGGCATGGCCGCCCCCATGCAGAAGTTCGCCGGCCTCCTGCAGGCCCTGCCGCGCAACTTCGCGTACGGCCTCAAGGCCCTCATCGACCAGGGCGGTGCACCCGGTGCGCCGGCTGCCGCCCCGGCCGACGAGACCGCCCCCGAGACCGCCGAGGCGTCCACCGACGCCCCGGCCGACGAGCCGGTCGCCGAGGCCGACGCGTCCCCCGAGACCACCCCCGAGAACGACACGGCCGCGGAGAGCTCCGAGGCCACCGAGACCCAGGAGAGCTGACATGGCCACCAAGGAAGAGATCCTCGACGCCATCGCCAACATGACCGTCCTCGAGCTGAGCGAGCTGCTCAAGGAGTTCGAGGAGAAGTTCGGTGTGGAGGCCGCGGCTCCCGTCGCCGTCGCCGCCGCCCCCGCCGGTGGTGGCGCTGCCGCCGCCGAGGCCGAGGAGCAGGACGAGTTCGACGTCATCCTCAAGAGCGCCGGCGACAAGAAGATCGGCGTCATCAAGGAGGTGCGCGCCCTCACGAACCTCGGCCTCAAGGAGGCCAAGGAGCTGGTCGACGGCGCCCCCTCGCCCGTGCTCGAGAAGGCCTCCAAGGAGGACGCCCAGAAGGCCAAGGAGGCCCTCGAGGGCGCCGGTGCCGAGGTCGAGCTGAAGTGATCGGCGGCGGGCCCGCCCGCCGCCCCTGACCCCGCCCGGCTCCGCGCCGGGACGGGTCGAACGCCTGCCGGGCGCCACCTCGCGGTGGCGCCCGGTGCGCGTCCGGGAACCGGGGCCTTCCCCCCGGCGTCGTCCGTGGTGCAGCCTGGAGGCCGCACGCCGGTCCCCCGGCGCCCGCGCGACCCCAGATCCCGAGTGAGGACCCCACGTGTTCTTCGACCGCATCCGCAACGCCTGGAACCTGGCCAAGTCGTCCTGGCAGGTGCTCCAGCAGGACCGCGAGCTGGCATGGCTCCCGGTCATCGGCGGCATCGTCGCCCTCGTCGTGGCCGGGGCCTTCTTCGGTCCCGTCGCCGCCATGCTCGGCGGCACCGAGAACGACTCGATCCCCCTCGCCGGCTGGATCCTCGCCTTCCTCGGCTACGTCGCCGTGTCCACGGTGATCTTCCTGGCCCGGGCCGCCGTGGTCCACGGCGCCAACCTGCGCATGGACGGCGGCGACCCGACCGTGTCCACCTCGCTGCGCGGCGCCTCCGGCCACTGGCCGGCCGTGGCCGGCTTCGCCGCCATCGCCGTCACCGTCGGCCTGATCCTCGAGGCCATCGAGGACCAGGGGATCCTCGGCGCGATCGCGTCGTTCATCGGCGGCGCCGCGTGGCGCCTGCTCACCTACCTCGTGCTGCCCGTGATCGTCCTCGAGGGCACCGGCGCCATCGAGGGCATCAAGCAGTCGTCGGGCCTGGTCAAGCGCACCTGGGGCGAGCAGGTCACGGGCAACGTCGGCTTCGGCCTGCTCCAGTTCGTCCTCTTCCTGCCCGCCATCGTCGTGATGGTCGCCCTCGGCTCCACGGGCGTGGGCGCACTCGCCGTCCTCGGCATCGTGGCGGGCATCGTGTGGATCGTCGGCGTGGCCGCCACCGTCGCCACCCTCGAGGGCATCTTCCAGACCGCCCTGTACCGCCAGGTCACCGGGCGGTCGGTGCCCGGCGCCTTCGACGCCGCCGACCTCCGGGCCGCTGCGCGCGCCCGCTGAGCGCCGGCCGCCCGGCGGTGGGCCCGGTGCCCGCTCCCGGTGTCGGACTGACGTATCGTCCCGAACTGGACGAACCGTCCGGAATCAACCACACTGGAGACGTCGGGGGTCGGGCTCCCGGAAGGAACATCGCCATGGGCATCACCGAGTCGCTCCGTCTGCTGGAGGGGCTCGAGGCAGCTGACGTCGGGGTCCTCGTCGACTCCGACTTCGTGGTGCGGCTCGGCCGCTCACGTGTGCCGGGCGTGGCGGCGCCCCGGGTGGACACCCCGCTCGAGGACTGCTTCGTCCCCGCCGATCCGGCGCTGTGGCACCGGATCCACGTCGCCCTGGCGACCACCGGCCCGTCGACCATGCCGGCCACGCTCGTCGTCGACGGCATCCCGGTCCACGGCGAGCTCCGGCTCGACCGCTTCTCCGAGGACGGCGAGGACCTCCACCTGCTCGCGCTGTGCGGCGTCCAACCCGTCCTCGGGCCCGTGGCGACCGTCGGCCCGCTCCCGCCCGCCCGCACGGTCGTGGTCGTCGAGGTCCCCGTCGGCCACGCCGACGCCGTGGGTCGGCTCCGCCGGGCGCTTGCGGTCCACCGGGCCGTCGCCGACCTCCGCAGCGACGACGGGACCTTCCTCCACGTCGCCCTCGGCCCCGCCCGCCCCACCGCCCTGGCCGAGGTGCTCGACGTGCTCCGCGCCGACCCCTGCGGCCCCGCACTGCGCATCGGCGTGGCCAGCGGCGACGAGGACCGACCGGCGTCCCTGCACGACGCCGTGGCCGCGCTCCCCGCCGACCGCGGCGCGGGCGTCGGGGTGTCGCCGGGGCGGTCCGGGTTCGGCGCCGAGGGCGCCGTCCTCCGGGACTTCCTGGCCGCGATCCGGGACAACCGGCTCGAGGTCGTCGTGCAGCCCATCGTCGACCTCGCCACCGGCGCGTGGGACGGCGGCGAGATCCTCATGCGCTGGCGGGACCACCTCGGCGCCCTGTGCCGCCCCCCGACCGAGGCGGTGCTCGCCCTCGGCGACGAGGCGCTCCAGCGGCGGCTCGACGAGGCCGTCGCCGTCCGCGCCGTCGGACTCGCCGTGGCCGTCGCCCGGGTCCGCGACGACGTCGCCCTCCACCTCAACGTGTTCCCGTCGTCGATCCACGACGGCCACCTCGTCCGCCTCCTCGGCGACCAGCTGGCCGCCCTCGGCCTGCCGACGTCGTCGCTCCACCTCGAGGTCCTCGAGTTCGTCGGCTACGAGCCCCGCCACCTCGAGGTGCTCGCCTCGGCGACCCGGCGCGGCTTCGGGTTGAGCCTCGACGACGCGGGCACCGGGTTCGGGCGCTTCGACCTGCTCGAGCAGCTCCCCTTCCGCTCGATCAAGGTCGACCGGGTGCTCGTGGCCGCCCTGCCCGGAGCCCGGGCCCGCCGGATCGTCGCGGGGCTGGTCGACCTCGCCGAGTCCCTCGACGCGACCGTGATCGCCGAGGGCGTCGAGACCACCGCCGAGGTCGAGGCCCTGCGCGAGCTCGGCGTCGGGCTCGGGCAGGGGCACCGGCTGTCGGCGCCCCTGCCGGTGCACGCCTTCCTGGCCGGCCTCGTCGCCACCTCCGACGCGGCGGCGAGCGGCCCGGAGCGCGTCGCCACGTCGGGCTGAGCGGGTCCCGCGGGCGGGCCCCGACCGGCCACCGTCCGTGGCCGCACATCCTTGACGAAGCCACCGACCCGGCTTACCCTCTCACCGATCTCCCACGGCCGCTCCGGCGTGCACGGGGGAGGGGAAATCGAGGGCAACGCCGACGTCGGACCCGCTCCGCGTCGCTGCGGGTTGCCCTCACCTTCGCGACCCCCCTAGCATGGTGGGGTCGTGCGTGTTTCGGGTCTCCGGTGGTCGAACAACCCAGTCGTCGAATCCGGCCCCTCTTCGCGCGTCCGCATCCTTGCCGCCCCCACCCAGCGCCGCATCCCGGCGCTGTAGAGGAGGACATCCGTGACGTCCGCTGGCTCCCGCGAGCGCTACTCCTTCGCGAACCTCGACGAAATCCTTCCGATCCCGGATCTGATCGCGATCCAGACGGAGTCGTTCAAGTGGTTCCTGGAGGAGGGTCTGGCCAACACCTTCCGGGACATGTCCCCGATCAAGGACTACTCCGAGCAGCTCCAGCTCGAGCTGGAGTTCGACCCCTTCGACGAGGACCTCAAGCCCTATCCGAAGTTCTCCGTCGAGGAGTGCAAGGAGAAGGACATGACCTACGCGGCGCCGATCTTCGTGCGCGCGCGGTTCATGAACGCCGGCACCGGGGAGATCAAGGAGCAGACGGTCTTCATGGGGGACTTCCCGATGATGACCGACCGCGGGACCTTCATCATCAACGGCACCGAGCGCGTCGTGGTGTCCCAGCTGGTCCGGAGCCCGGGCGTCATCTTCCAGCCCGGCGAGCGCTTCCGCCTCCGGAACCTCTCCAAGCACCAGCTCGTCACCGG
>CAZCEZ010000144.1:0-6326 GCA_964497795.1 uncultured Acidimicrobiaceae bacterium
GGGTCCTCGACGAGCTGGTAGGCGTCGCGGTCGCCGGTGACCAGGATCACGTCGTGGCCGGCGTCGCGGGCGGTGGTGGCCAGCGTGGCCAGGATGTCGTCGGCCTCGACGCCGGCCTGGTCGACGATGCGGATGCCGAGCACGCCGAGCACCTCGCGGACCAGGCCCATCTGCTGGCGCAGGATGTCGGGCGTCTCGGCCCGTCCGGCCTTGTAGGTCTCCACCCGCTCGTGGCGGAACGTCGGCTCGGCCCGGTCGAAGGCGACCACGATCCCGTCGGAGGGGTGGTCGCGCAGGATGTTGATCAGCATCGACGTGAAGCCGAACACGGCGTTGGTGACCTGGCCCGACGCCGTGGCCAGGTCCGTGGGCAGCGCGAAGAAGGCGCGGTAGGTCAGCGAGTTGCCGTCGATGAGCAGGTAGCGGGCCATCGCCCTCCTGCCTACTCGCCGTCGGCGTCGGGCGCGACCTCGCCGGCGATGACCTGCTCGGCGACGTCGCGGGCCTTGACCCGGGTGTCCATCGCCCGGCGCTGGATCCAGTCGAAGGCCTCGGCCTCGGCCAGGCCGTGGTTGTCCATGAGGACGCCCTTGGCCCGGTCGACGAGCTTGCGGGTCTCGAGCTGGTCCTCGAGGCTCTCGGTCTGGTCCTGCAGGGCCCGCATCTCGCGGTGGCGGCCGAGGGCGATCTCGACGGCCGGGATCAGCTCGGAGCGCTGGAAGGGCTTGACCAGGTAGGCGAGGGCGCCGGCGTCACGAGCCTGCTCGATGAAGTCCCGCTGGGAGTGGGCGGTGAGGATGAGCACGGCGGAGGTCTTGTGCTCGGAGATCTCGCGGGCGGCCTCGAGGCCGTCCATGCCGGGCATCCGGATGTCGAGGATGGCCAGGTCGGGCTCGAGCTCGCGGACCAGGGTGACGGCCTCGTCGCCACGACCGGTCTCGCCGACCACCTCGTAGCCCTCCTCCTGCAAGGTCTCCTTGAGATCCAGCCGGATGATGGCCTCGTCCTCGGCGATCACGACTCGGGTGGCCACGAGGAGCTCCTTCCCCACCCTCCCGGGTGGCTGCACGAACGGGGACGACGATGCTGCCACGTCCGTCGAGTCCCGGTCGAAAGCCATCGGCCGACACCGCCGGCACGGCGGGACCCCCGACGGGGCGCGCTCAGGACGACTCGGCGAGGAGCCGGTCGAGCAGCTCGTCCTGGGTGGTCTCGAGCCGTGCGATCTCGGCGGCCACCTCGGCCCGGTGGGCCGCCATGGCCTCGGCGTGCCGCGACGCCTCGCGGTGCTCGCGCTCGGCGACGGGCGTCTCGGACACCAGGGCTCGGAGCCGGGCGTCGTCGGCAGCCTCCGTCAGGTGCTGGAGCTGCTCCTCGGCGACGCGCAGCTCGTCCCGGAGCCGCTTGAGGCGGTCGCCCACCTCCCGCAGTCGTCGTTCCACCTGCCGTCGGGACACGGGCCGAGCCTACGCCGGTCGTGCAGCGCGGCCGGGGAGCCGGCGGGCCGGCGGTCTCGGGGTGCTGGACGTGGCGCGCTCCCACTCGGAGCGACTGGAGACCGCCCGCTGGGTGACTGGCAAGAGGCGGTCGGCCCAGTTCGCCACGTAGGTGCGACAACGGCCCGGCGCTCAGGTCGGTTGTCGCACCTACGTGGCGCCGAGGACCACGCCCGCCACCGAGGCCCCGCCGACGGCGGGCGGGTGCCGGAGTCGAGGCCTCGCCGGCGCCGGGCGGGAGGGCGGATCCGCCGACCGACTGCCATCGGCCCCAGTCGCCCGGCCCCGGGCCTACCCTCGCCGGCGCCGGCCGGTGGTGGCGCCGGCCCGAGGGGTGCGAGGAGGTGCCGGTGGCGAGCAGCGGAGCGGACGGCTGGGGCGTCGAGGACGGCTACCACGGCACCGACGGCGCGTGGCACGCCACCGGCGACGAGGCGCGCGCCGCGATCCACCTCGCCATGGGCGGCGCCCCCGACGAGGCGCGCGCCCCGTCGGGCCCGCCGGTGTGGACGGTGCCCGTCGGGTGGGGCGAGCCCCTCCTCGGCCCCTGCCGCCTCCGGCTCGAGGACGGGACGGACGCCGGCGTCGTCACCGCCCTCCCCCCGGACCTCCCCCTCGGCCGCCACCACCTCGACCCCACCGACGGCGGCCCGTCGACGCTGCTCCTCGTCCGGCCCCGCCGCTGCCACCGGCCGGCCGACCTCCGGGCCTCGGCCCTCGCCGTGCAGGCCTACGCAGCCCGCTCGACGGACTCCTGGGGCATCGGCGACCTCCGCGACCTCCGGCGGCTCGGCACCTGGGCCGCCGCGGCCGGCATCGACCTGCTCGCCCTGTCCCCCCTGCACGCGCCCACCCCCGGCCCCCACCCGCAGGCCAGCCCGTACTACCCGTCGAGCCGGCGCCGCCTGAACCCCCTGCACCTGTGCGTCGACGAGGTCCCGGGGGCCGCCCGGCTGCCCGCCGTCGCCGCGGCCCTCGCCGACCTGCGGGCCACCGAGGCCGAGCTGGCCGCGGCTGCGACCGGCGACCCGCTCGCCGGTCGGCGCATCGACCGGTCGGCGGCCTGGCGGGCCAAGGCGGCGGCGCTCGAGGCGCTCTTCGCGGCCCGGGACACGGCCCAGGACGAGGCCCTCGCCACCCACCGGGCCGCCGAGGGCGCCGACCTCGAGGCGTGGGCCACCTTCTGCGCCATCGCCGAGGTCCATCCGGGTGGCTGGAGGGACTGGCCCGACGAGCTCGGGCACCCCGACGCCCCCGGCGTGGCCCGCTTCGCCGTCGAGCACGCCGAGCGGATCCGGTTCCACTGCTGGCTCCAGCTCCAGGCCGAGGCACAGGTCCGCGCCCTGGGCCGGGCCTGCCCGCTGATCACCGACCTGGCCGTCGGCGTCGACCCCGGTGGTGCCGACGCCTGGATCGACCAGGACCTCCTCGCCCTCGACGCCCGCGTCGGCGCCCCACCCGACGAGTTCGCCGCCGCCGGGCAGGACTGGGGCCTGCCCCCGGCCGTCCCGCACCGGTGGCGGGCCGAGGGCTACGAGACCTTCGCCCGCACCGTGCGGGCCAACCTGCGCCACGGCGCCGGGATCCGCATCGACCACGTGCTCGGGCTGTTCCGGCTGTTCTGGATCCCGCCCGGCGGTGACCCCCGCACCGGCGCCTACGTCCGCTACCCGGCCGAGGACCTGCTCGCCGTCCTCGCCATCGAGTCGGTGCGGGCCGGCGCGCTCGTCGTCGGCGAGGACCTCGGCACCGTCGGCCCCGGCGTGCGCGCCGCGCTCGACGGCGCCGGCGTCCTCGGCACCCGGCTCGTGTGGTTCGAGGACGGACCGCCCTCGACCTGGGACCCCGACGTGGTCGGCGCCGTCACCACGCACGACCTGCCCACCGCCGTCGGCGCCGCGACCGGGCAGGACGCCCGCCAGCGCGCCGAGGCCGGCCTCGGCTCCGACGGCAGCGAGGTGCTGGCCGACCGGCTCGCCCGCGTCGCCTTCCCCGACGAGGGCGACGGCGCGGCCGCGCACGCGGCCGACGACCCGGGGGCGGCCGTCACCGCCGCCCACCGGGCCCTGGCCACCTCCCGGGTGGCCGTGGCCATGGGCTCGATCGACGACGTCCTCGGGGTGGCCGAGCGGCCGAACATGCCCGGCACGGTCGACGCCTGGCCGAACTGGTCCATCGCCCTGCCCGTCGAGGTCGACCGTCTGGTCGAGGGACCCCCACCGCCCGCGCTGCGGGCGCTCGCCGACCGGGACGCCGCGGGAGCGGACTAGTCCCTTCGGGTGGGTCTGGAATGACCGGACCGGGTCATCGACCCGTCGCCGGGACGCACCGATACTGGACACAACGCCCCAATGCCACCGGATCACCCCGATCCGGGCGGGCGGAACGAGGTGGAGACATGGCCGAGCGAACCCACGACCAGCGACGACGAGCCCGAGGGCGCACCCTCGCCCGCGCCCGCCGCGAGGGCGGTGCGGCCATGGTCGAGTTCGCCTTCGTCGGCGTCCTGCTCGTCCTGCTCCTGACCGGCCTCATCAGCTTCGGGCTGATCCTGTCGTTCAAGCAGAACCTCACCCAGGCCGCCGCCGAGGGCGCCCGCGCCGGCGCCACGGCCCTGTCGGCCGACGTGCTGACCGAGGCCGAGTCCGCCACCGCCCAGGCCGTGGCGTCGTTCGACCAGACCTGCAACGTCGACGGCCTCACCTGCACCTGGCAGGTCGGCGACTGCGGCGAGCCGCTGCCCGACGCCGTGGACGACCCCGCCGTCGACGACTGCATCACCGTCGAGGTCACCTACGACTACGACGCGTTCCCGCTCCTGCCCGAGTTCCCGATCCTCGCCGCCATGTACCCGGACACCCTGTCCGCCTCCTCCACCGCCGAGACGAACCCGTGACCTCCTCCCCCTCCGGCTCGCCCACCGGCGCTGCCACCTGCCGGCGGCGCCTCGTCCACGACGCCCGCCGCGGCGACCGGGGCGCCGTGATCGCCCTCGTCGGCCTGCTGCTCGCCACGCTCGTGCTGTCCGTGGCCTTCGCCGTCGACCTCGGCCGCCAGTCGCTCGACCGGCGCGACCAGCAGGCCAACGCCGACGCCATCGCGCTGGACCTGGTCCGCCTCGCCGACGGGCGCATCGAGGCCGACATCCTCGCCGACCCCGACTACGCGGCGACGCTGGCCCGGTCGAGCGCAGCGAACGACATCGACCCCGCCGACGTCACCGCCGCCTACGGCACCTTCGACACCCAGACCGGCGCCTTCGTCGAGACCGCCGACGACCAGGTGCCGAACGCCGTCCGGGTCATCGCCGAGGGGACGACCCGCTACTTCTTCGCCCCCGTCATCGGCGCATCCGAGGGGCAGACCTCCCGCACCGGGATCGCCGCGCTCGACGGGGTCGCCGACCTCCAGCTCGGCTCCCGCCTCGCCGACCTCGAGTCCGGCGAGGCCGAGCGCCTGAACTTCCTGTTCGGGAACCGCCTCGACGGCACCGACCTGGGCGTCACGGCCGTCGGCTACCAGGGCCTGGCCGCCAGCGACGTGACCTTCGAGGACATCGCCGCCGGCGCCGGCTTCGCCTCCCCCGACGAGCTGCTCGACGCCGAGCTCTCCGCCGCCGAGCTCGCCGAGGCCAGCGCCAACGCCTTCAACGCCCGCGGCGAACCGGGCAACGCGTCGATCGCCCTCATGATCCGCGACCGCGCCATCGCCCGCGACACCGCCATCCCGAACCCGAACCGCCGCCGGTCCATCCGGGACATCCTCGGGATCGAGGTCGGCTCCGACGACGGGTGGGCCAAGGCCGACGCCAACGTCGCCGACCTGCTCATCTCGCACCTCGAGGCGATCAACGGCCAGGCCGGCCTCGAGGTGTGCAGCACGGTGCCGGGCTACGACGACGGCTACGCCGGGATCCCCCGGGCCGGGCTCCTCTTCGACCCCGTCGCCGAGCTGGCCAACCCGACGGCCCAGGTCTGCACGACCGTCGTCCAGGCCGCCCAGTGGCTCTACGACGGGCGCCCGGGCGACACGCTGTCGACGGCCCAGCTCGACCTGGCCAACACCCTGGGCAGCGACCTCGACATCGCCGGCCTGCTCACCGGGACGATCGACATGCCCGTGCGCATCACGGCCGCCGGCGCCACCTCGCAGCTCGACGCCATCCGCTGCGACCGGGCCACCGGCGACAGCCGCACCGACTCGACCGTCGTCCCCGAGCCCCTCGTGCTCGACATCGGCGGACCCGACCCCGAGGTGGTCCTCGACGTCCTCGGGCCCCTCGGCCTCCCCGTCGCCCAGGTCGAGATCCAGGTGAACAAGACCGTCAACCCGTCGGCCGCATCCGCCGAGTCGATCCTCGACCACCAGATCGGCGTCGTCGAGGAGGGACCGGGTGCGGACCCGTCGCTCGGCGTCACCTTCGGACCCGGCGACCTCGTCGCCACCGTCCGCTCCGGCCTGCTGCCGATCGGCGTGTCGACGTCGCTGCTGATCGACCGGCTCGTCCCCCGCCTGAACCTGCTGATGCGCCAGCTCGACGCACGCGGCAGCCGGTTCCTCGACGCCTTCGGCGTCGGGATCAGCGAGTCCGACCTCCTCCTCGCCGACGTCCGCTGCGAGAGCCCGCTGCTCGTCGGGTGACGCCGGCCGCCGGCTCCCGGCGGTCGCCGTCCCGGCGGTAGCGTGCCCGGGCAGCAGCGCCCGGGTGGTGGAACTGGCAGACACGGCGGACTCAAAATCCGCTGGCCTCACGGCCGTGCGGGTTCGAGTCCCGCCCCGGGCACGCGGACCCTTCGGGTCCGGTCGAGTGCTCGGCTGCGCCTCGCACTC
>CAZCEZ010000145.1:0-6097 GCA_964497795.1 uncultured Acidimicrobiaceae bacterium
GGTGGTTGCCGCCGATCGACAGGGCGTCGCCGTCGCCGGAGACCACGAAGACGTGGAGGTCCGGACGGGCCATGGCCAGGCCGGTGGCGATGGCCGGCGCCCGGCCGTGGATCGAGTGCATGCCGTAGGTGTTCATGTAGTACGGGAACCGGGCCGCGCACCCGATGCCGGAGACGAACACGACGTCCTCGCGCCGCACGCCCATGTCGGGCAGCGCGAGCTGGACGGCGGCCAGGATCGAGTAGTCGCCGCAGCCCGGGCACCAGCGGACCTCCTGGTCCGACATCCAGTCCTTGCGGGTGGTCTCGGGGACTGCGCTCATGCGCCCACTCGCTTCGCTCGTCGGGTTGGAGCCGAGCGCCGCTGGCGCTCCGCTCGCTCGGCTCGGGTGTCGGTCATCTCAGGCTCCCAGGCGGTCGAGGATGGCGGCTTCGATCTCGGGGGCGGTGAAGGGCAGCCCCCGCACCTTGGTGACGGGCGTCGCGTCGACCAGGTACTCGGCCCGCAGCACCCGGCACAGCTGGCCCAGGTTCAGCTCGGGCACGAGGACGCCGGAGAAGGGGGCGAGCAGCTCCCCCAGGTTCGGTGGGAACGGGCTGAGGTGTCGCAGGTGGATGCGGGCCACCTTCCGTCCTCGGGCCCGGACGCGATCGATGCCGCCCGAGATGGCCCCCCACGTCGAGCCCCAACCGACGACCACGAGGTCGGCGTCCTCGTCGCCCTCGAGCTCGGCGGGCGGGATGTCGTGGGCGATGGCGGCGAGCTTGGCGGCACGGAGCTCGGTCATGCGCTCGTGGTTGGCCGGGTCGTAGGAGACGTTGCCCGTCACGTCGGCCTTCTCGAGCCCGCCGATGCGGTGCTCGAGGCCCGGGGTCCCGGGCAGTGCCCACTCCCGGGCGAAGGTCTCGGGGTCGCGCACGTAGGGCCAGTGGACGCCGTCCCCCTGCGCGTCGGTGCCGTTCGGCGCCGTGGCGAAGGTGGTGGAGATGTCGGGCAGGTCGGCCACGTCGGGCAGCTTCCACGGCTCGGCGCCGTTGGCCAGGTAGCCGTCGGACAGCAGGAAGACGGGCGTGCGGTACTTGAGGGCGATCCGGCAGGCCTCGATGGCGGCGTGGAAGCAGTCCGAGGGCGTCGACGCGGCCACGATCGGCATGGGCGACTCCCCGTGCCGGCCGTAGAGGGCCATGAGGAGGTCGGAGGCCTCGGTCTTGGTCGGCAGCCCGGTCGAGGGTCCGCCGCGCTGGATGTCGACCACGACCAGGGGCAGCTCGAGGCTGACGGCGAGCCCGATGGTCTCGCCCTTGAGCGCGACGCCGGGCCCGGAGGTCGTGGTGATGGCGAGGTGCCCCCCGTAGGCCGCACCGACGGCGGACCCGACGCCGGCGATCTCGTCCTCGGCCTGCAGCGTGCGGATGCCGAAGTTCTTGTGCCGGGACAGCTCGTGGAGGATGTCGGAGGCCGGGGTGATCGGGTACGTGCCGAGGAACAGCGGCATGTCGGCCAGGCGGCTCGCCGCCACGAGTCCCCACGAGAGCGCCACGTTGCCGGTGATGTTGGTGTAGGTGCCGGGCTCCTTGTCCGCCGGGCGCACCTGGTACGGGTGGTCGAACAGCTCGGCGGTCTCGCCGAACGCGTGCCCCGCCTTGAAGGCCGCGGTGTTGGCGTCGACGACCTGGGGGTCCTTGGCGAACTTCGTCTGGATCCACTCGAGGGTCGGCTCCGCCGGTCGGGTGTACATCCACGACACGAGGCCGAGGGCGAAGAAGTTCTTGGACCGCTCGGCGTCGCGGGGCTTGACGCCGAGGTGCTCGACGGCCTTCTTGGTCATCTCGGTCATGCCGACCTCGTAGACCTTGTAGCCGTCGAGGGTGCCGTCGGTGCGCGGGTCGACGTCGTAGCCGGCCTTGGCCAGGTTCCGCTCCCCGAAGGCGTCGGTGTTGAGGATCACCGAGCCTCCGTGGTGGAGGCGGTGCAGGTCGCTCCTGAGCGCGGCCGGGTTCATGGCCACGAGCACGTCGGGCGCGTCGCCGGGCGTGGTGATGTCGTGGTCGGAGATGTGGACCTGGAAGGCCGACACGCCTGCGATGGTCCCGGCCGGGGCGCGGATCTCGGCCGGGAAGTCGGGCAGCGTGGCCAGGTCGTTCCCGAACAGGGCCGACGCGCTGGTGAACCGGTCCCCCGTCAGCTGCATGCCGTCGCCGGAGTCGCCGGCGAAGCGGATGATGACCCGGTCGATCGACTCGACCTCGGTCGTGTCGGCCGTCTCGATGGTGTCGGACACGTGCTCCCCCCGGAGTGCGTCGTCGTGTTGTGGCGCCGACCCTAGCGGCGCCCGCGAGACCCCGGGCCCCACCCGGGCGCGCCACGGGCCGGCCCCGGAGGGCCGGCCCGTCGGTCGTCGGTGAGCGGCTCGCGCGGCGAGCAGGGCGCACCCTGCGGGTCGAGCTGCTCAGGCCACGGACGCGGCGTGGATCGAGGCGATCGCCTCCTCGAGGGCGGCGTCGAAGGCATCGTCGCTCTGCTGGGCCGACAGGTCCTGGGTCAGGGCCCGGGAGAACGAGGCGATCATGCCGGGGTTGCGGGCCAGGCGGGCGTTGGCCTCGTCCCGGTCGTACCCGCCGGAGAGGGCCACGACCTTCACCACCTTCGGGTGGTCGACGAGCGCCTGGTAGTGGCCGTCGGCCTCGGGCAGCGTCAGCTTGAACATGAGGGGGGCGTCGTCCCCGATCCCGTCGAGGCGGGACAGCGCGCCGTCGAGCAGCAGCGCCTCGGCCTCGGCCTTGGACGGGCTGTGGATGTCGACCTCGGGCTCGAGGATCGGCACGAGCCCCTTGGCCGCGATCTCGAGGCCGACCTCGAACTGCTGGTCGAGGATGGCGGCGATGCCGGCGGGGTCGGCGACCTTGATCACCGAGCGCATCTTGGTGCCGAAGACCTGCTTGGCCACGGCCCGGTCGAGGAGGTCGCCGAGCCCGGGCATGGGCTTCATGACCTGCACGCCCTGGGACTCGTCGGCGAGGCCCTTGTCGACCTTCAGGAACGGCACGACCTGCTTGCGCTCCCAGAGGTAGGTCGGCGTGTCGACGCCCTCGACCTGCCGGTCCATCGTGTCCTCGAACAGGATGGCGCCCAGCACGCGGTCGCCGTCGAAGACCTTCGACGTCATGATGCGGGTCCGCATCTCGTGGATGACGTCGAACATCTCCTCGTCGGAGCTCCAGGCGTCCTCGGAGATGCCGTAGGCGGCGAGCGCCTTGGGCGTCGAGCCGCCACTCTGGTCGAGGGCGGCGATGAAGCCGTCGCCCTGTCGGACCTTGGCCAGCATCTCGTGGTTCATCCTGCGTCGCTCCAGCTCGGATCGGGGGTGGGAGGTCGCCATCTTCGCGTCCCGGCCCCCTCCCGCTCCAGACCTCGGCCGCAGCTGGGTTGGCGACGGCCCGCCACCGGCTTCACAGGGAGCGGAGCCGGTCCTGGACGTCGTAGAAGCCGGGGCTGGCCGACGCGACGGACTCGAACCACCGACGGGCGGCCTGGTGGTCGCCGGCCCGGTCGTAGAGGTCGCCGAGCACGTACCGCATGCGGAGGTGGTGCTCCTTGAGGTCCTTGCCACCGAGCGCACCGTCCTCGAGGACGCCGATCGCCTCGACGACCCGGCCTCGGTCGGCCAGCGAGCCGGCCCAGACGATGCGGCCCTCGGCCACGAGCGGCGCGGCGAGGGATGCCTCAGCGAGCTCGTCCCACAGCTCCTCGACCCGCTCGTGGCGACCCATGGCGCGGTTGCAGTCGGCGAGCACCGGGTGCTGCTCGGTCGTGCCGGTCATCCGGTGGAGCTCCTCGAGCTCGACCACCGCCTCCTTCCAGCGTCCGAGCCGGTACAGCGTCAGGCCGTAGAGCTCGCGGACCGCTGGCTCGTTCGGGAGCAGCTCGGCGATCGGCTTCAAGGTCTTGCGAGCGTCCTCGTAGCGCTCCTCCGCGTAGGCGGCGGTGGCCTCGCCGAGTCGCCCGAGGGTCCGCTCGGCGCGCCCGTCGCCGAGCTGGCGACGGAGCCGCGCCTTGTCGACCTCGAGCGCCTGCTCGGCCCGCTTCGTGGCACGCGCCGTCCGACGGTTGCCCGTGGCGCGGCTCGGCTTCTTCGCACCGCCGCGCTCGACGGCCTGGCTGGCCGCTCGACGCACCGGGCCCTCGTCGACCCAGCGCTCGCCACGCTCCTCCGGGCCCCGCTCGGCCCGGTCGCGCTCGCGCTCGTTCGGCGCCGAGTCGACGTCGAAGGTGCGTCGCCGCCCCTTGATCGGCGGGCGCTCGCGTGGACGGTCGTCCCGCTCGCCGCGATCGGGACCGCGTTCCGGGCGACCGGCGTCGCTGCGGCCGGCGCGGTCGTCGCGGCGGGGCCCGCCCCGACGGTCGCCGGGACGTCCGCGATCCGAGCGGTCGTCACGACGCCCGCTGTCGCGGCCGCGACCTCCGGACGGGCTACCGCTGCGGCCGCCACGGCGCTCGTCGCTCCCGCCCGGGCGGCCCGGCCGGCCTCGGTCGTCGCCTCGTCGGGCGCCGCTGCGCGCGCCCGAACCACCCGGGCGACCGCTGGGGCTGCCACCACGCCCTTGGTCGTCGCGTCCACGTCCGCCGCCGGATCGTCGGTCGTCGCGACCGCCCCGGGTGGGCCGACCGCTGCCGCTGCGGCCACGGTCACCCGTGCCGCCCGAGCGGCCGTCGCGCCGGGGGCCGCGGGGGCCGCCGTCTCGGCCGGACCGCCCGCCTCGGGGGCGGTCGTCGTCTCGATCGTCGTCTCGGCGGCCGGTGGGCATCCCGCCGAGCGTACCGGTCCCCCGCCTCCGGGCCCGAACCCCGCCTCCCTGCCATCGCCGGCTCGCGCTCCACGCGATGAGGCCGCGATCGGCCCCGGTTCCGCCGTCCCGACGCCTGGACGGCCCGAAAACGGCGAAGGGCCCCCGCACTGCGGGGGCCCTTCAAGAAACCGGCGGCGACCTACTCTCCCAGGGGGTCTCCCCCCAAGTACCATCGGCGCAAGCGGGCTTAACTTCCGTGTTCGGAATGGGTACGGGTGTATCTCCGCTGCTATCACCACCGAGATCGGTGTCGAGCTACCGGCGGACCGGGCTCGTGTTGTCAAGGGACGGACGGCGGAGCCGTCGTGTTCCCTGAGCGTTCCATAGCGAGCACGAACATCGAGGGATCCAAGCCCTCGGCCGATTAGTACCGGTCTGCTGAACACATTGCTGTGCGTACACATCCGGCCTATCAACGTGGTGGTCTACCACGGGCCTTACCTGGTTGACCCAGTGGGAAGCCTCATCTTGGAACCGGTTTCGCGCTTAGATGCCTTCAGCGCTTATCCATTCCGCAGGTCGCTAACCAGCCGTGCCCTTGGCAGGACAACTGGCACACGAGAGCTGCGTCCATCCCGGTCCTCTCGTACTAGGGACAGATTTCCTCAAGCTTCCTCCGGCTGCAGCGGATAGGGACCGAACTGTCTCACGACGTTCTAAACCCAGCTCGCGTACCGCTTTAATGGGCGAACAGCCCAACCCTTGGGACCTGCTTCAGCCCCAGGATGCGATGAGCCGACATCGAGGTGCCAAACCTTCCCGTCGATATGGACTCTTGGGGAAGATAAGCCTGTTATCCCCGGGGTACCTTTTATCCGTTGATCGACGGCGCTTCCACACGCCACCGCCGGGTCACTATGCCCGACTTTCGTCCCTGTTCGACTTGTCAGTCTCACAGTCAAGCTCCCTTGTGCCATTGCACTCGACGACTGATTGCCAACCAGTCTGAGGGAACCTTTGGGCGCCTCCGTTACTCTTTGGGAGGCGACCGCCCCAGTCAAACTACCCACCTGACACTGTTCCCCATCCCGATAAGGGACGTAGGTTAGAGGCCAGACATACGCAGGGTGGTATTTCAACGATGACTCCACACTGGCTAGCGCCAATGCTTCCAAGTCTCCCACCTATCCTACACAACGCAAATCCAGACTCAATATCAAGCTGTAGTAAAGGTCCACGGGGTCTTTCCGTCCTTCTGCAGCTAACGAGCATCTTTACTCGTACTTCAATTTCGCCGGGTCTGTGGTTGA
>CAZCEZ010000146.1:0-6042 GCA_964497795.1 uncultured Acidimicrobiaceae bacterium
CCTCGCCGAGCCCGAGGCCCTCGAGCATCTCGACGCGCTCCTCCTCGGTGTCGAGGGTCGCGGCCTCCGCCTCGAGCTGGACGCACATGCCGATCACCTCGGCGACGCCGCCGAGCTCGGCCTCGACCGGCGCGACGGCCTCGTCGATCGCGTCGAGCTGGTCGTCGCCGACGTTGACGATGGCGATGACGGGCCGGTTGGTGAGCAGGAACTGCTCCTTCAGCTCGGCTCGGTCGGCCGGCTTCATGTCCGAGCGGTACAGGGGCGTGCCCTCGCCGAGGATCCCGACGGCCTCCTCGAGCAGGGCGATCTCGGGGCCGAGGGACTTGTCGCCCTTGAGCATGCGCCGCTTCTTGTCGAGCGCCTTCTCGACGCGCTCCAGGTCGGCCAGGGTCAGCTCCAGCTCGACGATGCGGAGGTGCTCGAGCGGGTCGGACGGACCGGGGACGTCGCCGTCCTCGAAGGCGCGGAGCACGAAGACGACGGCGTCGACCTCGCGGATGTGGGACAGGAACTGGTTGCCGAGCCCCTCGCCCTGGCTCGCGCCCTCGACGAGGCCGCCGATGTCGACGAACTGCACCGATGCCGGGATGACGTTCTTCGAGGCCGACATCTCGGCCAGCCTCCCGAGCCGGTCGTCGGGCACCTTGGCCACGCCGACGTTCGGGTCGGTGGTCGCGAAGGCGTAGGGGGCGGCGAGGGCGCCGCCGCCCGACAGGGCGTTGTAGAGGGACGACTTGCCCGCGTTGGGGAGGCCGACGAATCCGAAGCGTTCCATGCGGGGCGCCACGGTACCGGTGGCGTCCGTCCCGGCCCGCAAGCCGCTCCTAGGTTGTGCCCGTGGTCTTCCGGCGCCGAGACGAGCCCACCGATCCGCTGGCCGGGGTGGACCCCGCCGCGGTCTCCCCTCGGTTCGCCGACGACGTCCTCGACGCCCGGGCCGCCGCCGACCGCTACGCGTCGATCCTGGCCCGGACCGACGACGGACCGGTCCGGGACCGCCTCGCGGCGCTGACGGGCGAGGTGCACGGGGCCGTGCGGGCCGTGTTCGCTGCGGCCCTCGCCACGGACCGCCGCCTGGCCACGCTCGAGGACCTGCGCCCCGACGACGTCGCACGCCGCCTCAAGGACGCCCGCCGGGCCCTGGCCCGGGCCGAGGACGACGGTCGGGACGCGAGCGCGCTGCGGGCCACGGCCGAGTCGCTCGACCGCCAGCTCGGCTCGGTCCACGCCGTCTGGAACGCGGTCGAGTCGGCCGAGGCCGAGCTGCACCGACTGCAGCTGCGCCTGGGCGAGGTCGTGGCCCTCGCCGGGGCGCTGGCCGCCGAGGTCGCCGTGACCCGGGCGCCCACGTCGCGCCTCGACGAGGTCGGCACCGAGCTGCGGGCGCTGCGCGAGGCGCTGGAGGAGCTGGGCGGCTGAACCCGGGCCGCTCGCCACCAGCAGGCCGGGCATCCTCGTGCCGTGCGACGTGGCGACTGGCGGGAGGTGATCGGCCACGACGGCCACCTCGTCGTGCGCCTGCACCTGTTCGACGTCTCCGAGGGCGGCCAGGACCGCCACCTGCCGTCCGGCTACCGGGCCGACTGGACCGCCGCGCCCGACGGCGGGCCGATGCACGGCCCGATCACGTTCCCCGACCCCGCCCTCCGCAGCGTCGCGCCGGGGACGTCGGCGGTCGTGCACGTCCACCCGATGCAACCGGCCGAGTGGGTCGACGTGGGACCGGGGGCCGAGCTGCGGATGTGCCGGAACTGGCCACGGGCGCTCGGCGCAGCGGTGGTGCTCGAGCGCGTCGACGTGCCCGACGGCTTCGTGCCGCTCCTCCTGCCGCCCCCGCCGCCCGGGTCGGTGGCCGCCGTGCTCCGGTACCGGCCGTCGTGGCGGGAACGGGTCGCGGGGTGGTTCCGGGGGTGAGCCCGGCCGGCGTCGTGGGCCCGCGTTCTCGTCAGACCCTGCAGGGATGATGGCTCCATGACCGAGGCGCACGAGCACGGAGGGCCCCCACCGGCCGACCGGTCCACGCACCTCGGCGCGCTGCGCGCCCGGCAGTCCCAGCTCGACGCCTGCGCCGCGCTCGCGCGGGCGGTCGCCGAGGCCAAGGTCGCGCTGCTCGACGTGCTCGTCGAGCTGTGGGCCACGTCCGGCTGGCGGGCGGCCGGCGCCCGCTCGGCTCGCGACTGGCTCACCTCGTCCACCGCCCTCTCGCCCGTCGAGGTCCGCCGGGCCATCGCGCTCGCTCGCCGCTGCCACGAGCACCCCGACCTCCACGACGCCGTCCGGGCCGGCCGACTGCCGATCGCCCGGGCCGAGCTGCTCGCCCTCGCCGCCACCGCCGAGCGGTCGACGTTCCTCGCCGATTCGCTCGACGCGCTCCTCCGTGCATCCGACACGTCCGTCCACGACGACGACTTCGCCGCCGTCGTGGCGCACTGGTCCGCCCTGTGCGACCAGGAGCTCGCCGTCCGCCCGGTCCACCGGCACCGCCTGACCCTCACGCCCCGGCTGTTCGGCGGGGGCGAGCTGCACGGCGACCTGTCCCCCAGCGCGTTCCACACGGTCGCCGCCGCCCTCGACGCCTTCACGCAGGATCCCGACCCGGCCGACGCACCCCACCGACGGACCGCCGCCGAACGTCGGGCCGATGCCCTGGACGACCTCGCCCACCACGCCCTGACCCACGTGTGCGACGGCGAGGTGACCGATGCGCAGGGCGTCGACGGCACCGCACCCGACGACGGCTGGACGATGGCCACGACCGCCGCGGAGCGACTCCTGTGCGACGCACGACTCCGGACCGTCCTGCTGAGCGGACGTCGTGGCGTCGTCGACGCGAACGCTGCGGCCGAGCGGTTCTCCGCCGGACAGCGGGTCGCCATCGCCGCCCGGGACCGGCACTGCACCTTCCCGACCTGTCGACGGCGGCCCCGCCACTGCGACGTCCACCACGTCGTCTGGCGCTCGCACGGCGGCGAGACCACCACGGGCAACGGTGCGCTGCTCTGCCGCTTCCACCACCGCTTCGTCCACGAGCACGGCTGGGACCTCCGGCGCGAGGCCGGAGCCTGGGTCGCCATCGACCCCGGCGGACGGGTGCACCGCGGCTCGTCGGGGCAGCCGGTCGCGGTCGGAGCCGCAGGGCACGACCCGCCCTGACCGCACGACATGCCGGCGGACAGGCCGCCTCCACCGGGAGCGGTCGAACCGTCGCGCCCGTGCAGCGAGTGACGCCGGTCAGGCGACGAGCCGGTGGCGCTCGAGGTGCTGACCGGCCGACCGGGTCGCACGCACGACCTCGTCGACCCGCACGACCGCCCGCGGGGCGTGCCACTCCTGTGACGGCTTCTCCAGCACCCACCCGTCGCCCAGGCACACCGCGGCGTGCACGGGTGCGCCGTCGAACCGCCACACGAGCACCGTGCCGACAGCGGCAGGGTCGCCGTGGACCGTCCGGCGCACCGGTCGGCACGCTTCGCGCAGCCACCGCTCGAAGACGGACACGTCGTCGCACGCACCGCTCGCGTCGGCTCCGGCCGCCTCCAGCACGGTGGTGAAGCAGTTGGCCGGTTCACCGATCGGCGGCCACGTCCCGGCCAGGGCCCGTGCGCCCGGCAGGACCGCTGCGCACCGGTGCCAGGTCGCGGCCGGCACGTCGGCGTGGCGGCTCGGGAGGCGATCGGTGCCGACCAGCCGGGTGAGCACGCCGACCGGGTCGACGGCGACCAGGTCCGGCCACCACAGGAAGCGGTGGCCGTCCGCCTCGGCCCGCAGTCGGCCGGCATCCAGGAGGTCCGACCACGCCCGCACGGTCGGCACCCGACCGACCCCGGCCCGGTCGCCGGCCCGCCGTCGGACCTGCTCGCACACGAGCTCGGACCGGGTCCGCCGGTCCAGCTCCCGGAACGCCGTGGCGGTCAACCAGACCCGGCGGGAGTCCGCCGGTGCGGCCCAGAGCCGGAAGGTGTCGCGCACCTCCCGGCCGAGGTCGCCGTCGGCCACGCCCAGACCGTCCCAACGGGCGTCGTCGACGACGACGAGGGGCTGCGGGTCGGGCGAGAGGTACCCGGCCCAGGCCTCGAGTCGTGCCCCGTCCACGGGGATGCCCAGCAGGTCGACCATGGCGCACAGCGTGGCCGCCGAGCAGGGGAAGCGCCGCACGGGTTGCCGACGGCACGCCGGAAGGTGCGTGCCGTCGGCGACCGGGCCGGCCGGAGGGTGCGAGCCGTGGACTCAGGCCGGCTCGTCGTCCCCGCCCGCCAACTCGGCGTCGAGCCGGGCCTCGGCGGCGGCCCGCTGGGTCTGGCGGCGCAGCCACCAGCCGACCGCGCCCACGCCGAGCCCGGCGAGGCCGGCACCGCCCCCGCCGGTCGCCGGGAGGGTCGCGCCGCCCGTGGCGGGGGCGGCGACCGGAGCCGGAGCCGTCGTCGGGGTCGGCTCGGCGGTCGGCGTCGTGGTCGCCGGCGACTCCTGCGCCGGGGCAGCCGGCGCAGCGGAGCGGTCGAAGGGTCCGGTCACCTCGTAGATGACGCCGGCCGCGGCGTTCGAGGGGTCGTTGGGCGACACCTGCCGCTGGGAGGAGAAGTAGAAGCGGGTGCCGGACGGGTCGAAGACCGGACCGGTCAGCTCGGAGCCGACGTGCTCGCCCTCGGGCACCCGCAGGAACGGCGAGACGGTGCGCTCACCGGCCTCGTCGGGCGCGGTGATCAGGACGATGTCGATCCCGGGGATGCCGTTCGGGTCCTCGGTGACGTACAGGTCGCCGGTGCGGTGGTGGACGGTGAGGTTGTCGGCGTCGTTCAGCTCGGAGCCCTGTGCGATCGTGGCCGGGTCGTGCAGGATCTCCTGCTCCCCGGTCGCCGTGTCGTAGGCGTAGATCTGGGACAGCGTCGAGGCGACCCAGTACACGACGCCGTCGTGGAACCAGATGCCCTCGCCCCGGATGAACGACGTCGAGCCCGGGGCCCTGTAGGTGCCCGGGTCGGTGGCGTCGACGTCGAGCCAGGTGGCCGGCCCTGTGCCCGGGCCGTCGGTCGGGGTCAGGAACGCAGCGACCTGGAGGGTGCCGGCGTCGAAGTCGGGACGCTGGCCGAAGCCGGGCGTGACGTCGGGGACCCAGCGGAAGAACCGGGCGTCACCGGAGTCCTCGGTCTCGTAGACGATGCCGGTGGCCGGGTCGACCACGGCGGCCTCGTGGGCGAACACACCGAGCTGGGGCAGCGGGATCGCCGGGGTGGCACCGGTCGGGTCGCACTCCCAGACGATGCGCTGGCCGGCGTTCTCCTCGGCCGACAGCCAGGTGCCCCAGGGCGTGACGCCGCCGGCGCAGTTGCCGGCCGAGGGGGTGCCGACGTCCTGGCCCAGCACCCGGTACGCATCCACGATGGGCACGACGCCGTCGGATCCGGGCGGGCCGAACGCGACCGCGGAGGCGCCGCCGGACACATCGTCGGTGTTCACCTCCGAGTTCGAGACGAGGATGAAGCCGCCGTCGGGCGTGGCGAAGGTGCCGGCGCCATCGGAGGCCGGGTGCCAGACGTAGTCGGTGCCGGGGACGGTCTCGCCGCCGACGGCGATCACCCGGGCGGAGAAGCCCTCGGGCAGGGAGAAGCCGAGGCCGGTGTCGACGGTCGGCGGGCCGAAGGGGCCGTCGGTGGCGACCTGGGCGCGGGCGGCCCAGGCGCCGCGGAAGAGGTCGGGTCCGAGGACGGCGGTGGCGCCGGCGGACGCGGCCAGGCCCTTGAGGAGGGTGCGACGGTGCACGGTGGTGGAGGTCCTTGTCGGGGGTCGGTCGACGAGATCCGGCGACCGGAGCCGACCCACGGCCGACCGCCGTCCCCTCGCTTCGCCGCCGACCACCGCCGATCCGCCCACGCTCGGGCGAACCCTCGGTGAACCCTGGGTCCCTCCGGTGAACCGCCGGCGTCCACCGTGAACACCGAGCGAACGGACGGGGGCCACACGAGGGAGACGAGGTCACCGCCGACCGGGTGGGACCGCGCCGGGAGCCCCGAGGGCGGCGCCAGCCGACCGCCGCACGAGACG
>CAZCEZ010000147.1:0-6024 GCA_964497795.1 uncultured Acidimicrobiaceae bacterium
CGGACCGGACGCCGGGCCCTGATCAGCGGGCCCTGATCAGCGGGCCCTGATCAGCAGGCCCGGTGGCAGCCGGCGAGGTGGTCGTCGACGATGCCGGCCGACTGCATGAAGGCGTAGACGGTCGTGGGCCCGACGAAGCGGGCGCCCCGGCGCTTCAGCTCGGCACTGAGCGCTGCGGATGCCTCGGTGCGGTCGGGCACCTCGGCCGGCGTCGTCGGCCGGCCGGTCCGGATCGGCCGGTGGGACCAGACGAGCGAGGACAGCGAGGAGCCCTCCTCGGCCAGCGAACGGCACAGGCGGGCCAGGGCGATCGTCGCCTCGATCTTGCCCCGGTGCCGGACGATGCCGGCGTCGCCGAGCAGCCGCTCGACGTCCGCGTCGCCGTAGGACGCGACGGCGTCGACGTCGAACCCGTCGAAGGCGGCGCGGAAGGCGTCCCGCTTGCGCAGGATGGTGATCCAGGCGAGGCCGGCCTGGAACGACTCGAGGGCGAGGAGCTCGAACACGTCCCGCTCCCCGGTGGTCGGCCGGCCCCACTCCCGGTCGTGGTAGGCGACGTAGGTCGGGTCGTCGCCGCACCACCAGCACCGCACGACGCCGTCCCCGCCGGTGCGCAGTCCGTCGTCGGAGGCGTCCACGTCAGGATCCGCTCGGCCGTCGGCTCAGAAGATGGTGTAGCCGCCGTCGGCGACGACCTGGTCGCCGGTGTGCCACGCCTGGCTGCGGTCGCAGAGGAAGGCGGCGAGGGCCTGGTAGTCCTCGCCCGTCGCCCACCGGCGCACGGGCGTCCGCTTCGTCGTGACCTCCCGGAAGCGGTCGTCCTGGTAGCCGCCCTCGGCCAGCTCGGTCCGGGTCCAGCCCGGGAGCACCGCGTTGACGCGGATCCCGTGGCGGGCGAGGCCGACCGCGGAGGCCCGGACCAGACCGAGCAGGGCCGTCTTGGACGCGCCGTAGTGCGGGTTGGCAGGTGCCCCGTGGATCGCCGAGGTGGACGAGATGGCGACCATGGCACCGCCGTCGCCCTGCTCGATCATCTGCCGGGCGCAGTCCCGCATGGTGAGGAAGGCACCGTCGAGGTTGACCGCCATCACCCGTCGCCACTCGTCGAGCGACAGGTCCTGGAGCTGCCCCATCCCGCTCGTGCCGGCGTTGGCCACGCAGATGTCGATGCGCCCGAGCCGCTCGACGGTCTCGGCCGTCGCCGCCGCGACGGAGGCCTCGTCGGCGACGTCGCACGCGACGGCGACGGCCTCGACGCCGTGGGCCCGGATCGCCTCCACGGCCTCGGCGGACTTCTCGGCGTTGCGGGCCCAGACGGCGACGGCTGCGCCCGCCCGGGCCACGCCCTCGGCGAAGCCGAGGCCGATGCCCCCGTTGCCGCCGGTGACGACGGCCACCTGCCCGGACAGGTCCTGGATCGACATGGGCGCCGACCCTAGGGGCGGGCGAGGCGGGAGTAGTCGACGCTGAACCAGCGCTCGGGCCGGACCACGAACTTCAGGCCCTGCTCGTCGCTCGACTCGTGGTACTGGTCGCCGAGGTCGGGGCCGAGGTACCGGTGGGCCATGGCGCGGGCGTCGTCGTCCTCGTCGGCGGCGCGGATGTCGACGACCGGGCCCTCGACCGAGACGTACCGGTAGAAGGGCGGCGTCTCGTCCTGCACGCACAGGCTGACCCGCATGGCCGACTGGATCAGCCGGCCCTTCAGCGAGTCCTCCGCGGTGAGGAACCACAGGTCGCCGCCGGGCCGGTAGTCGTACCAGACCGGCACGGCGAGCGGCGGTCCGTCGGCGCGCTCGACGGCGAGCACGGCGACGTGCACCTCGGCGAGGAAGGCCTCTCGTTCGTCCTCGGACATGGTCAGGCCCAACACGCACCTCCTGCGCACTCGCGGCGACCCCCGTCGTGCATGATGCCACCACGTGAGCCGACACGACCGCCTGAGAGAGCCGCACCCCACCCGGCTGGCCCCCGACCACCCGCGTCGGGCCGAGATCCTCGCCGCGCACGACGCCGCGCTCGAGGCGAGGCGCACCAGCTACGTCGACCCCGCGACCGGCTACCAGGTGCTGACCGCGGCCTACCTCCTGGCCCGGGGCGAGTGCTGCCACTCGGGCTGCCGGCACTGCCCCTGGATCGACTGAGCCCCGCTGGGCCCGCTCAGGCCGGTGGACGGTGGACGGGGTGCTTGGGCTCCTCCCACCCGTTGACCAGTGCGTCGACGTGGGCGGCGATCCGTCGCGCCCGCTCGGCCATCGCCGCCCGCGTCGCCTCGCCCGGTCCGGCGATCGCGGCCAGGTCCCGCTCGCCGGCGGCCACGGCCCGCAGGTCGTCCCACAGCTGCAGGGCGCCCGCGTCGAGCTCCACCTCGTCCCGGCGGCGCGACGACCGGTCGAGGGAGCCGTCGACCACGCCCACGGCGTCGCCGTCGGCGGCGAGGTCGATGCCACCGGCCCGGAGGGCGTCGCGCAGCCGTGTCGCCGTGCCGACCGGATCCCCCAGCACCTCGTCGTAGGTGACGACGACGGCGTGGTCGAAGGTGGCCAGGAACCGGGCCGCCCACCGGTTGTGCAGGTCCCACAGCGCGAGCGCGTGGCCGCGGTCCATCCCGTCGCGGGTGTGCAGCGACGTCACCACGTCGGCGGGGTGCCGCACGATCAGGACCCCGACCGGGGGGACGGGGAAGAGCGGCGCGTGCAGGGGCCACACCACGCAGACCCGCGGGTCCTTGTAGAGCCACCCGGTCGGGGGCAGCGACGTGCGGAGCACCTCGGCGATGCGGGAGCGCACGGGGTCGAACGCGCTGGAGGTGAACACGTCGGGGTCGGGTGGGCAGTGCCAGTAGCGGCCGAGCTGCTGGAGCACCTGGTTGTCGATCGCCATGAGCGACTCGAGCTCGAGGTGACCCCGCGGGTTGGCCGGCGACGCCCCGAGGAGGGCCTCGCGCGGCCCCGGGTCGAGCCCGAGGTCGGCGAGCAGGCCGGCGAGCATCGAGGTGCCGGAGCGGTGCATGCCGAACACGACGACGCCCTCCGGGCGCAGGGGTCCGTCCCCGCCGCCGGGGCCGACCTCCCGTGGGCGGGGCGCGACGGCGGTCGTGTCGCGGAGGAGGAGCTCCTCCAGCGCGCCGGCGACGGCCTCGGGGGTCAGGCGCTCGGCGACGAGGTCGCGCCCGGCGCCCGCCAGTCGGTGCCACTCGTCGTCGTCGGCGAGCAGCCTGGCGATGCGCTCGACCTGGCCGGCCGCGTCGTCGGCGACCGCGGCGTGCACCCCGTCGACGATCCCGATCCCCTCGGCGCCGACGGTCGTCGTCACCACCGGGATGCCGGCCGCGAGGGCCTCGCAGACCTTCCCCTTGATGCCCG
This sequence comes from uncultured Acidimicrobiaceae bacterium, assembly GCA_964497795.1. Classification (GTDB taxonomy): domain Bacteria; phylum Actinomycetota; class Acidimicrobiia; order Acidimicrobiales; family Salinilacustritrichaceae; genus Salinilacustrithrix. Next base: position 3,366 of record CAZCEZ010000147.1, read on the forward strand.
CGCCGAAGCGCAGCGGGGCCACCGAGACGCGGATCCGGTCCTGGACCGAGGCCAGGTCGGCGACCCAGCCGGCGTGCTCCAGGCCGGGCGCCGCAGCGAGCGCAGCAGCGAGGTCGGGCGGCAGTGCACGCCCCACGACCGTGCAGGTCGCATCGGGCACGCGGGCGCGCACGGCGGGCCAGAGCTCGAGGAGCCAGCGGACGGCGTCCACGTTCGGCGGGTGCATGAAGTTCCCGACGAACAGGGCACCGCTGCGGCCGGCGAGGCGGGCCGGCTCGTCGGCGAGCGGGTGGATGGTGGGCACCACGGCGGTGACGGCGCCGGGCACGAGCCGCTCCAGCTCGGCGGCGTCCTCGGGGGTCACGGCGACCAGGCCGTCGGCGAGGGAGTACAGCCACCGCTCCCGCGCCTCGGTCCGCCGTGCCTGCACCGCCAGCAGCGGGGCGCGGGGGTCGCCGGATGCCGCGGCCAGCTCCGCCTGGCGGCGCTCCCGCAGGCTGTGGACGTCGACCGTGTCGATCCACACCCTGGCCTGCGGTGCGTGGTGGCGGACGATGGGCAGGTACTGCCAGGCGCACTCGAGGAAGCTGAGCCACACGACGTCGAAGCGGCCGCGTCGCAGGATCCTGGGCACGTCGAGGGATGGGACGTCGTCGGCCACCTCGGTGCCCTGCTCGGCCAGCCGCACGCGGTCGGTGGCGTGGACCCGGATCCCCATCCCGGCCAGCTCGTGGCGGTAGCGGTCCTGGCCCTGGCCGTCGCGTGCGAGGTAGGTGACGTCGTGACCCGCGGCGCGGAGCAGCTCGAGGATCCGGAACATGCGCTGGCCGCCGGCGGCGACGTCGTGGAGCGGGAGGAGCGGCTCGACGACGAGCACCCGCTGCGGCCCGGGGCGGGGTGGGGACGTCGCCCGTCGGGCGAGCTGGACCGGCCGGCGCAGGCGGTCCGAGGTGGTGGGTGCCCGCCCCGTCGCGGTCGGCGGCGGCTCGTACTCGGCCAGGACGTCGGCCCACTTGGTGCGGAAGGTCCGCTGGTTGCGCACCTGGTGGGCCTTCATCCCCGAGGCCAGGTCGGTCCCGGCGGTCACGCCCTCGTGGTGCACCACCACGCTGGTCGGCTCGTAGCGGACGGTCCACCCGCGGGCCCGGGCCTCGAAGCCGAGGTCGGCGTCCTCGTAGTAGGCGGGGGCGTAGCGGGGGTCGTAGCCGCCGCCCATGGCGTCGAGGAGCTCGCGCCGGACCGCGATCGATGCCCCGGAGCAGTAGTCGACCTCGCACGGCTCGTTGACCCGCCACAGGTCCGGGTCGTCGTGGCGACCGACGTTCCAGCCGGAGCCGTCGCCGAAGATGCAGGCGCCGGCCTCCTGGAGGCGCCCGTCGGGGTACACGAGCTTCGAGCCGACGACCGCGCACTCGGGGTGGGCGTCGAGCACGCCGAGGAGGGCCTCGAGCCAGCCGGGCTGGGGTTCGGTGTCGTTGTTCAGGAACACGACGACCTCGCCGCTCGACGCCGCCGCACCCTGGTTCGAGGCCAGCGTGTAGCCGACGTTCTCCTCGTTGGTGATGACCACGACGTCGCCCTCGAGGCCGGCGAGGAGGTCCGGGGTGGCGTCGGTCGACGCGTTGTCGACGATCACCACCTCGTAGAGGTCGTCGGGCGTGTTGTCCGACAGCGCCTCGAGGCAGCGGAGCGTGACCTCGACCTCGTTCCACACCGGGATGACGATCGAGGCGCGGGGCGGCACGCCGGCCGAGGGTATTGGCGCAGCAGGCGCGGGTGTCGGACCGGGCGGCCCTCGACGTCGGCGGCCTCAGGCGTCCTCGACGAGGGCGTCGCGCAGCCGGCGCATCATCTCGTCGTCGAAGTTGGCGTAGACGAGCTCGGCGCCGGCGAAGCGGTGCACCTCGGCGACCAGGTGGTCCTCGACGATCTCGGAGGCGAGCACGGCGACCGTCGCCGTGCCGGGCTTCACCGCCTCCCGGAACCAGTCGACCCACTCGTCGGAGATCCCGAGGTCGACCAGCTTCGCCGTGAGCGCACCGGCGCCGGCGCCGAGGGCGGCGCCGGCCGCCCACCCGACGGGGCCGCCGAGGATCAGGCCGAAGAGGCCGGTCCACAGCCCACCGGTCATGGCGGTGCGCCCGGGCTGGGGGTCCACGGTCTCGCGCACCACCGTGCGACCCCCCTCCTCCTTGACCACGATCACCGCGTCCTCGAGGACGAGCGACCCCCGTGCCTTGAGCCGGGTGAGGGCGGTCAGGAACTCCTGGGCCCGGAACAGGTCCGGGAAGGAGATCCCGACCAGCGTCTGGGGGATGATGTCGGGGTCGGCCGTGCGGTCCTCGCTCACGTCCCACACCCTTCCACGTCGCCGCGACCCCCAGACGTCGCCATCACTGCTCGGTGTGGGTGACGGGCTCCTCGCCCATCCAGGTGCGCAGGGTGTTCTTGAGCTTGATCTGCTGGATGAAGATGTCGTGCTCGGGGTGGAGCTCGGCGTTCTCGACCATCGGGGCCTTGAAGTAGAAGCTCAGCCACTCCTGGACGCCGGTCTCCCCCGCCCGAGCGGCGAGGTCGAAGAACAGGGCCAGGTCGAGCACGAGCGGCGCGGCCAGGATCGAGTCCCGGCACAGGAAGTTGACCTTGATCTGCATCGGGT
>CAZCEZ010000148.1:0-1998 GCA_964497795.1 uncultured Acidimicrobiaceae bacterium
TCGCGGCTCATCGCCATGTTGTCGCGCAGGTAGTCGAAGCCGAACTCGTTGTTGATGCCGTAGGTGATGTCCGCCGCGTACTGCTCGCGCTTGAAGTCGGCGTCGCGGTTCCCGGGCACGATGAGGCCCACCGACAGGCCCAGCCAGCGGAACAGGCGGCCCATCCACTCGGACTGGAACGTCGCCAGGTACTCGTTGACGGTGATGATGTGGGTGCCCTTGCCCTCCAGGCCGTTCAGGTAGAGGGGGAGGGTCGAGGTGAGGGTCTTGCCCTCGCCGGTCTTCATCTCGGCGACCCAGCCGAAGTGCAGCGCCGACCCGCCCATCATCTGGACGTCGAAGTGGCGCTGGCCGAGCACCCGCGTCGCGGCCTCGCGGCACACGGCGAAGGCGTCGAGCATCAGGTCGTCGAGGTCCTCGCCACGGTCGAGCCGCTCCCGGAACAGCACGGTCTGGTGCCTGAGCTCGTCGTCCGACATCGCCTGGTACGTCGGCTCCAGGGCGTTGATGTCGGGCACGAGGCCCTGGAGGGCGCGGAGGCGCTTGCCTTCGCCCGTTCTGAGGACGCGATCGAGGATGCCCATGAGGGCGACGAGTGTATCGGTGGCCCCGGCACCACCCTGCGCCGCCGACGGCCCCCGGTGGGGTGGGGGCCGTCGGCGCGCCGGGCTGGGGGGCCGGTCCTAGAGGCCGATGGGCAGGGCCAGGGGATCGAAGGCCACGTCGCCCTCGACGAGCGCGACGCCTGCGAGAGCCGGGACCTGCGCACGCAGGTAGTCCAGGCCCAGGGCCAGGTCGGAGAAGTTGTTGGACGCGGGCGTCGGCGCGATCGACAGGGTCGACAGCACGCCGGTGGCCCGACCCTCGGCGTCGAGCATGGCCGAGCCCGAGTCACCCGGCACGCCGGGGGTGGCGGTGTACACGGGGTGGGTCCAGCCGCCGCCCGTGGTGCCCAGGCTCACGCCCTGCTTGGGCGACAGCAGCTCGAGGCCGCCGCGCAGGCCCGAGTTGCCGTAGCTGTACACCGACTCGAGCGTGCCGACGCCGGTCGTGTTCAGCCCGGTCGGCCCGCCCCAGTGCGGGATGGACGGGTTGGTCCGGGCCACGGCGGCGGCGGGCAGCTCGATCAGGGCGAAGTCGTTGTAGGCGCAGGCGTCGGGGTCGTCCTCGCCGACGGCCTGCATGGTGAGCCACGACGAGTAGGCGAGCTCGCCGACGATCCCGGTGTCGCCCAGCTCGACGGGGGTCCCGAGCGGACGGGAGCCGGCCAGGCAGCCGTTCGTGTCGGTGGCGGCACCGAGGCCGGCGCAGTGGGCGGCCATGCCGAGGTAGGCCGTCTCGCCGTCGGCGAAGACGAAGTTCGCCGTGCACTGCGCACCGGCGGTGAACACCTGGATGCCGGGCGTCACGTCGGCGTCGCCCGGGGCGGCGAAGTCTGGGCCGGCCGTGCCGACGTCGGCGACCGGCTCGCCGAGGAGCCCGCCGTCGAGCAGTCCGGCCTGCGCCGTGCCGCTGCCGACGACGAGGCCGAGGGCGGCGAGCAGGGTGGCCACGGCGGCGGCCAGCAGGGGTGAGGTTCGGGGGGTACGTGGCGGTGTCATGCACGCAGAACGGGCCGACCCGGGGGATCTTGCGGTCCCCCGGCCCGATCCCGGGGCCGCCGCGACCGCCCGGGACGCCCTCGGTACGCTCGCCGCCGTGCACCCCGGGCCCCCCACGAGAGCGCCGCGCCCGGGCCCCCGCCTCGCCGGCGTCGCCCTCGTCGTGGCCGGCGTCCTGCTCGCCGGGACGGTCGGCGCGGCCTGCGGGCGCGGCGACGTCGCCGCCCCACCGCCCGAGCGGGCCGCCGACGGCCCCACCGCCCCAGCGCCCCGACCCCGCCCGGTGCCCGGCCCCGTCGACGGGGCCCTGCGGGCCAGCATCGACACCGTCCCGCTCCCCGAGCGCGACCGCACGGGTGCCGACCCGGCCACGTCGACGGGCACGTCGACGGGCACG
>CAZCEZ010000148.1:2098-5995 GCA_964497795.1 uncultured Acidimicrobiaceae bacterium
CACGTCGACGGGCACGTCGACGGGCACGGCAGCGGGCGCCGCACCGGCCGACGTGCTCCTGTTCGGCGACTCGGTCTCGATCCTCGTCGCCGACGACCTCGCGGCCGAGCTGGACGGCCGGCTCCACGTCGACGGCGTCGACTGCCGGCGCCTCGACCTCGCCTTCCGCGGGCCGTGCGGCGGCGTGCCCGCCGGGGTCGACGTGCCCGACGGCGTGGACGGGCTCCGGACCGCCGTGGACGACCTGGCCCGGGCCGGCACCCGCCCCGACGCCGCCGTGCTCGTGATCGCCAACAACGCGTTCCTCGACCCCGACGACGTCGACGCCGTGCTGGAGATCCTCGCCGACGTCGACCGCGTCTGGTGGGTGACGACCGACGTCGAGGGCCGGGGCTGGCGGGACCCGAACAACGCCCTGCTGGCCGAGGTGGCCGCAGCCGACGACGCGACCGGCGACCGGGTGCGGACCATCGACTGGCGGGCCATCGCGGAGGGCCGCGACGTCCTCGCCGACCACGTCCACCCCCACGACGCGGGCCAGGCGCTGCTCGCCGCCCTCGTCGGGGCCCACCTCCGCTGCGACTGCACCGATCCCGTCGTCGACGCCGACGCGGTCCTGGCCCGGGAGCGCTCGACGTGAGCGCGGGCACCGAGGTGACCGACGTCGGGCCCCGGACCCCGGCGTCCCGCCCGGGCCGCCCCGGCGGGGGGATCGGCTACCTGCCCGGCCTGGACGGGCTGCGCGCCCTGTCGGTGCTCGGGGTCGTCGCCTACCACCTCGAGGCGTCGTGGGCCACGGGCGGCTACCTCGGCGTGGAGGTCTTCTTCGTCGTCTCGGGCTTCCTGATCACGAGCCTGCTCCTGGCCGAGCGGGCCGAGACCGGGACCGTGGACCTGGTCGCCTTCTGGCGGCGGCGGGCCCGCCGCCTGCTCCCCGCCGTGGCGGTGCTCGTGGTCGCGACCTGCGCCTGGGGGCTGCTCGTGCTCCCCGCCGGCGAGCTGGCCCGGTTCCGGGGCGACGCGATCGCGAGCCTGCTGTACGTCCAGAACTGGCACGCCGTGGTCGCCGACCAGCCCTACTTCGCCGCCTTCGGCCGCCCCTCGCCCCTGCGCCACCTGTGGTCGCTGGCCATCGAGGAGCAGTTCTACCTGCTGTGGCCGCTGCTCCTGCCCGCCGGCCTGCGCCGCCTGGGCCGTCGGGGCACGGCCGCCGCCGTGGCCGTCGCCGTCGTGGCCTCGGTCGCCCTGATGGCGGCCACGGCCGACGTCGCCGCCCCCGAGCGGGCCTACTACGGGACCGACACCCGGGCCTTCGGCATCCTGGCCGGCGCGCTGCTCGCGTTCTGGTGGCGACCGGACCGGGCCCGGACCACGGTGGCCCCGGCGGCCCGGCACGTGCTCACCGGCGGCGGCGCCCTCGCCCTGGGCCTGCTCGTCCACCAGCTCGCGACGCGCAGCGAGTACGACCCGTGGACCTTCCCGTGGGGCTTCGCGTGGGTCGACGCCCTCACCCTGGTGGCGCTGGTGGGTGTGACCCACCCGGCGACGCCGCTGAGCCGGTGGGTGGGCGCCGGGCCGCTCCAGGCCGTCGGGCGCCGCTCCTACTCGATCTACCTGTGGCACTGGCCGGTGATCGTGTGCACCCGACCCGGCCAGGACTGGGGCCTCGACGGCCCGACGGCCCTCGTCGCCCGCCTCCTGCTCGTCGCCGCGCTGTCGGAGGCCTCGTACCGCCTCGTCGAGCGCCCCGTGCGGGACGGGCGGCTCCAGGCGGCGCTGGCCCGTCGGGTCCCCGACGGCGCCCGCCGCCGCCGGGGCGTGGGCACCGTCGTCGGCGCGACGGCCGGCGTGCTCGTCGCAGCCCTCGTCGCCGCCCCGACCGGCAGCGCGGCCCTGGCCGCCGGGGTCCCCGGGCTCCCCGGCGGCGCCACGGCCCTGACCATCGCGCCGGGCGGCCCGTCGGCCGACGGCAGCGCCGGCGCAGCGACCCTACCGGCCGGCCCCCCGACCCTCGGTCCGGTCCCGGGGCGACCCGCGGGCGGCGGCACGGGCGAAGACGGCATCGGGCGGGCACCGCTGCCGACCACGACCACGACGCCGGCCCCGACCACGTCGGCTCCGGCCCCCGAGGGGGCGGCGGCGCCGTCGACGTCGACCACCACGGCCCCGCCCGCCGGGCCGACCCCGGCACCGGCCCGCACCGAGGTCCCCGACATCACCGTCATCGGCGAGTCGGTGACCCTCGGCGGCGCGCCCGAGCTGCAGGCCCACTGGGGCGACCGCGTCCAGATCGACGCGGCCGAGGGACGGTCCTTCGAGGACAGCGTCCGGGTCGTCGAGTGGCTGGCCTCCGTCGACCGGCTCACCTCGACCGTCATCCTGCACATCGGCAACAACGGGATCGCGCCGGCCGGGGCGCTGGACCGCGTCGTGGCCGCCGTGGGCTACGACCGTCGCCTCGTCCTCGTGTCGGTGAAGGTGCCGAGGCGCTGGGAGGGCCAGGTCAACGGCGAGATCCTGCGCTTCGTCGACCACTACGACCACGTCGTGCTCGCCGACTGGAACACGCTGGCCAGCGTCGAGGACGGCCTCCTCCACGACGACGGCGTCCACCTGTCCCCGCAGGGCCGACTGCGCTACCGCGACCTGCTGGCCGGCGCGGCGTCCTGAGGGACCACCCGCCGGCGTCGGCTCGACGCCGGCGCCGGGGCCTGAGGTGCCGAGTCCGAGGTGCCGGCGCTCAGGTGCCGGGGATGTCGAGCAGCTTCTCCCGGACGGCGTACATCACGGCCTCCATCCGGGTGTGCAGGTGCAGCTTCTCCAGGATGTTCCGGACGTGGTTCTTGACCGTGTTCTCGGAGATGTACAGGTCGCCGGCGATCTCCCGGTTCGACTTGCCCTGGGCCACGAGGCGCAGCACCTCGAGCTCCCGGTCGGTCAGCCGGGGGGTGTTGACCGCGGTCCGCTCCTCGGCCCGCTTGGCGAGCGCCGAGAACTCGGTGAGCAGGGCCGACGCCATCGACGGGCTGATCAGGCTCTGACCGGCGACCACGGCACGGGCTGCGGGGGCGACCTCCTCGATGGAGACCTCCTTGAGCAGGTAGCCGGTGGCGCCGGCCTTGATCGCCTCGTAGAGGTCCTGCTCCTCGTCGGACACGGTGAGCATCAGGATCTTGGCGTTGGGCACCTCCTCGGCGATGCGGCGGGTCGCCTCGATGCCGTCGACGCCGGGCATCTTGACGTCCATCAGCACGACGTCGGGCACGAACTCGCGGGCCTTGGCCACGGCGTCCTCGCCGTCCTCGGCCTCGGCGACGACCTCGATGTCGGCCTCGGCCTCCAGCACCATGATCAGGCCGCGGCGGAACAGCGCGTGGTCGTCGCAGATCATCACGCGGATGTCGTCGCCCGCAGGCTGATCGATCGGTTCCTCGCTCACGGTGCTCCTCGTCGCCGGCTCCCGGTCGGAGGGTACCGAACCGCCCGATCGGGCGTGCGGTCGGAGACCCCTCCGAGGCATCCGGGCCTGGTCCGCACGGATGGTGCCGACCCCCGCCCGCTCGGTGCGGGACACCGCCCGTGCGGGCCACACGGGTGCACACGGTCGGGGCACACGGTCGGGGCACACGGTCGGGGCACACGGTCAGGGGACGCGGGCCACGCAGGCCGCGACCGTCGACGCCGGACCACCGAGGGCGGCGCACGCCGCGGCCAGCGTCGCCCCGGTGGTGCAGACGTCGTCCACGACGAGCACGGCGCCGGCCCGCCCGGCCGGCGCCCGGCCGCGGGCGTCGAACCCGGCCGTGGCCAGGCGACCGGCGCGGCCCCGCCCGCTCTGGGGGCCGCCGGGGCGGCGGCGGAGCAGGCCCCGGCAGGGGACGCCGAGCCGGCGGGCCA
>CAZCEZ010000149.1:0-5854 GCA_964497795.1 uncultured Acidimicrobiaceae bacterium
GTGGGACCGCGCCGGGAGCCCCGAGGGCGGCGCCAGCCGACCGCCGCACGAGACGCCCGCCGCGGCTCCGTGCAACGGGACCGGGGCGACGCAGGAGCCACTAGCAACCCCACGGAGGCCTCCGAGGGAGGCGCCAGCCGACCGCCGCACGAGACGACCGCCACGGCTCCGTGCAACGGGACCGGGGCGACGCAGGAGCCCCGGTCCAGCTAGTCGAACGCGTCGAAGACCTCTTCGAGGAGCTCGGCGAAGGCGCCCTTGCGCTTCCGCTTCCTGCTCCCCCGCCGGGGATCGGACCCCCGGTCGTCCCAGCGGTCGTCGTCCCGGTGGTCGTGCTGGTGGCGGTCCCGGGGCAGCGGCTCGGGCGCCCGACGGCGGGCGGTGGGGTCGACGATGTGCGGCTCGGGCGACCGGGCCTCGGCCAGGTCGAGCAGCTTCTCGAGCTCGCCGCGGTCGAGCCACAGGCCCCGGCAGCGGCCGCAGCGGTCGACCTCGATCCCGTCCCGGATGTGGGGGGTGAGCTCCTCGTCGAGGCACACGGGGCAGCGCATGCCACCGACGCTACCGACGGCGGCGGCGGGTCCCGAGCGGCCGGGGGCGACGGGGCCCGCCGCCCCGGGGAGGGCGGCGGGCCGGTCCGGTTCCCGCCGGTCTCGGGGTCGTCGCTACTCGACGACGACCTCGCCGTACATGCCGAGCACGATGTGGGGCGGGCCGCCGTCGACCTGGGGCGGGCCGCCCTCGGACTCGGCAGCCGCGGTCAGGTACTCGCCCGGATCGGCGCCCTGGGGGATGACGCAGATGATCCCGTACCGACCGGGCTCGGTGAGCGTCCCGTCGCCGACCGCGGGGATCTGGTCGCCGCCGGGCGGCACGAGCAGGACCGCCGCCGGCTCCGGGCCGACGAGGGGCAGGAGCTCCTCGGGCGGGAGCGCGGCGAGGGCGTCGATGGACCGCTCCTCGTCGTCGGGGATCCGGAAGGCGACGAGCTCGTGGATCTCGCCCTCGGAGTCGCTGACCAGCTCCAGCCGGGTGCCTGCCGGCACGGTCTCGGGCAGGCCCTCGTAGGCGTAGTCGACCGCGGTGACGGTCACGACGTCCGCGTCGAGCGCCTCGTCGTCGGCACCGGCGGCGGCGTCGTCGTCCTCGTTCGACGTCTCGGCGGCAGGGTCGTCGGTGGTGGCGTCCTCGTCGTCGTCGCCGCAGGCGACGAGCCCGAGGGCCAGCGTCAGCGCGAGGGCGCCGTGGATGCTCCGCCTCACGAGGCCACCTCCCCGGCGGCCGCGGCCTGCGGGGCGGGGGGCGGACCCAGGACCTCGATGTCGAACTCGGCGCACACCGCGGCGACGTGGGCCGGGTCGATCTCCTCGGGCTCGGGCAGCGTCGGGTCGGCGGTGGGACGGCCGAGGGCGGCGACGAAGCGCTCGAACTGCGCCGGGGTCGAGATCTGGAACACGCGGGCCGTCTCGGAGCGGATCTGGAAGGTGTGGGGCAGGCCCTTGGGGAGCCACACGGTCGAGCCGGGGCCGTAGACGCCCTCGGCGTCGCCGCAGGAGAACCACACCTCGCCCTCGACCACGTAGAACAGCTCGTCCTCGACGTCGTGGCGGTGCAGGGGCGGGCCGAAGTCGCGGGGGCCGACGAACTCCATGGCGGTGAGGACGCCGTTGGACTCCTCGCCGGTCACCTTCGCGGTGAACAGGTTGTTCAGGAAGTGGAAGTGATCTCCCTCGTCTCGCCGGAGGATCGATGGTGTCTGGGTGGTCATGGCGCCATCGTCCCGATCGGGGCGGCGGGGCACCATCCCGCATGCGTGGGTTCCCGACCCCCCATCTGCGGGGGTACCGCCGGCGGGGCGCATCTCCTAGCGTCACGCACGTGGGGATCGCATCGTTCACGTCCGCCCGAGACCGCGTGCTGGCCGCCGCCGACGCCGAGCTCGGCGCCACCGAGGTGTGCGAGGAGGTGGTCGCCGCGGTGGGAGCGGTGGCACCCCACCAGGCAGCGGCGGTCATGACGACCGACCCGGAGACGAACCTCCCGGCCGGCGGCGTCGTCCACGGGTTCGACCCCTCCGCCTGCGTGCCGTTCTGGGACAACGAGCTGCTCGACCCGGACTTCAACAAGTTCAACGACATGACCCGCTCCGGGCAGGTCGTGGCCACGCTCGTGGAGGCGACGGACGGCGACCTGGACCGCAGCCCTCGCCACGTGAAGCTGTACGCCGGGTTCGGCGCCGTCGACGAGCTGCGCTGCGTGTTCCTCTCGGGTTCCCTGTGCCTGGGGATCGCCTCGTTCGTGCGCACCGAGGGCGAGCCCTTCTCCGCCACCGAGGTGGCCGACGTCCGCCACCTCGTGACGCCCGCGGCCCACGCGCTGCGGGCTGCGCTGGGCCGCCACGTCGGCCCCGCCCCCGGCGGCGCACCGGTCGTGCTGCTGATCGACGCCGACGGCGCGCTCGTCTCGGCCACGCCCGGCGCCGAGGACGTGCTCGGCGACCTGCGGGTCAACAACCTCGAGGTCGAGGGCATCCCCGGCACCGTCCACATCGCCGCGGCTCGGGTCCGCTCCAGCCGGCAGCCGACCACCACGACCATGCTGCGGGGGAACTCGAGCCGCTGGATGCGGGCCCACGCCGCGCTCATGGAGGGCACGGGCGACCTGGTCTCGGTGACGATCGACGGCGCCACGCCCAGCGACCTCATCCCGATCCTGCTCGACTCCTACGGGCTGACGCGCCGGGAGACCGACATCGTGCTCGCGCTGTGCCGGGGCCTGGCGACGAAGGAGATCGCCGCCGAGCTGGGCATCTCCGCGCACACGGTGCGCGACCACCTCAAGGTCGTGTTCGCCAAGACCGAGGTGACCAGCCGGGGCGAGCTGGTCGCCAACCTGTTCACGTCCCACGTGCTCCACGGCTTCGAGGCCACGGTGCACGCCCTCGACCGGGGCTAGATGGCGACCGGGCTAGATGGCCCGGTCGACGCCCTCCCAGTAGCGGTCGCGGAGCAGCCGCTTGTAGAGCTTGCCCGTGGGGTGGCGGGGGAACTCGTCCTCGAAGTCGACCGAGCGCGGCGCCTTGTAGCCGGCGAGGTGCTCCCGCACGTGGCCGATCAGCTCGCGCTCGAGCGCCTCGGAGCCCTCCACGCCGTCGACGAGCTCGACGGCGGCCTTGACCTCCTCGCCCATCTCGTCGTCGGGGATGCCGAACACGGCTGCGTCCTTGACCGCCGGGTGGGTGACGAGCACGCCCTCGATCTCGGCCGGGTAGATGTTCACGCCGCCCGAGATGATCATGTCGATCTTGCGGTCCGAGAGGTGGAGGTAGCCGGCGTCGTCGAGGAAGCCGATGTCGCCGAGCGTGCCGAAGCCCCCCTCGCGGTGGGCGGCCGCCGTCTTCTCCGGTGCGTTGTGGTACTCGAAGTCCCGGCCGTCGCGCTGGCGGAACCAGATCTGCCCGGCGGTCCCGGTCGGCTGCGGCTCACCGTCGTCGTCGAGGACGAGGATCTCGTAGTTGGCGCCGGGGATGCCGAGGGCACCGGGCCGCTCCAGCCACTCGGTGGCCGAGATGGTCGAGATGATCCCGCCCTCGGTCCCGCCGTAGTACTCCGACACGATCGGGCCGAGCCACTCGATCATCTGGCGCTTCACCTGCGGCGAGCAGGGCGCGGCGCCGTGCCACACGATCTGCAGCGACGACGTGTCGTACCGGGCCCGCTCGTCGGCGGGCAGCTTCAGCAGGCGGATGAACTGGGTGGGGACCAGGTGCACGTTGGTGACCCGGTGCTCCTCGATGAGGGCGAGGGCCTCGGTCGGGTCGAACTTGTGCTGGAGCACGACCTTCGAGCCGACGGCGAGCGGGGGCAGCGACCACGCCCACTGGGCCGAGTGGTAGAGCGGCCCGCAGAGCAGGGTCACCCCGTCGCGGGGCAGGGACAGCCCGTCCGCGATCGACCCGGCGACGAGCGCGCCGACCGAGGCCGGCAGGTTCGGGTCGACCAGGCTCGACTTCACGCCCTTGGGGAACCCGGTCGTGCCCGACGTGTAGAACATCGGCCCGCCGAAGCGCTGGTCGGCCGGCTCGTCGGGCGACGCCGCGCCCAGCCACTCCTCGTAGCCGACGCAGCCGTCGGGCACGTCGTCGCCCATGACCACCGTGTGGGTCAGCTCCGAGGGCTCCCCGTCGGCGAGCAGGGCGAGCGCGTCGACGACGACGTCTCGGTAGCGGTCGTCGGCCACGAGGACCTTGGAGCCCGAGTCGCGGACCACGTAGGCCAGCTCCTCGGCCGTCCAGTGCCAGTTGACCGGCACGATCCGCACGCCGCTGTGAGCGGCACCGAGCAGGGCCTCGAAGTTCTCGACGCGGTTGCCGCACAGCAGGCTGATCACGTCGCCGGGCTCCACGCCCAGGTCCCGCAGGCCGTGCACGAAGCGGTTGACCCGCTCGTCGAGCTCGGGCCACGTGCGGGTGGTGGTGGCGTCGACCAGGCACACCTGGTCGCCCCGTTCCTCCACGAGCGGACGGATGGTCTCGGACACGTCGGCACCCCCCGGTGCGGCCCTCGGTCTCCCCTGTGTCCGTCGGGCCGGGACGGACGGCGCCGACCCTAGGCGGCGGGGCCCGACCCCGTCCCGGGACCCGGCGGACGGGTCGGGCGGGGCACCGGTACCGTCGGCGCCGTGACCGCCGGCTGCGACCACGACGACCTCCCGCTCGACCCCGTCGAGGTGCTGGACCGGATCGTGTACCTGCTCGACCGCCGCCTGGAGGAGGGCCGCCGGGTGCAGGCCTACGCCCGGGCGCGCGACCTCGTCGCCGGGCTCGACCCCGCCGAGCTGCGGGCCCGACACGAGGCCGGCACCCTCACCGACCTGCCCGGCATCGGCCGCTCCACCGGCGCCGTGCTGGCCCAGACCCTCGACGGCCGGGTCCCCGACAAGCTCGCCGACCTCGAGGCGGCGCCCGGCATCGACCCCGGCGAGGGCGCCGGGCTCCGGGCGGCGCTGCGCGGCGACTGCCACCTGCACTCCGACTGGTCCGACGGCGGCGCGCCGATCGAGGCGATGGCCGAGGCGGCGCGTGCGCTGGGCCACGACTACGTCGTGCTCACCGACCACTCCCCCCGCCTGACCGTGGCCCACGGCCTCGACGCCGAGCGCCTCCGACGCCAGCTCGACGTGATCGCCGCGCTGAACGAGGGCTACGAGCGGCGGGGCATCGACTTCGAGATCCTCACCGGGATCGAGGTCGACATCCTCGCCGACGGCAGCCTCGACCAGGACACCGAGCTCCTCGCCGAGCTCGACGTCGTCGTCGCCTCGGTCCACTCCAAGCTCGCCATGGACGCGAAGGACATGACGCGACGGATGGTGATGGCCGTCGCCAACCCCCACGTCGACGTGCTGGGCCACTGCACCGGCCGGAAGGTGCCGGGCCGGGACCGCCCCATCGGGCGCAGCGACGTCCCCGGACGCCCCGGCTCGTCCTTCGACGCCGAGGTCGTCTTCGCCGCCTGCGCCCGGTTCGACACCGCCGTGGAGATCAACTGCCGGCCCGAGCGCCAGGACCCACCCGACGAGCTGCTGTCGCTCGCGCTGGAGTGGGGCTGCAGGGTCGCGATCGACACCGACGCCCACGCCCCGGGCCAGCTCGAGTGGCAGGCCTTCGGCTGCGACAAGGCGGCACGGCACGGGGTCGAGGCCGACCGGGTCGTCAACACCTGGGATGCCGGGACGCTGCGCGAGTGGGCGGCGTCGCACCCGACGGCCTGAACCGACGGCCTGAACCGACGGCCTGTACCGACGGCCTGACCCGACGGCCCGGACCGATCGCCGGCCCGGCCGACGGACCCCG
>CAZCEZ010000150.1:0-5749 GCA_964497795.1 uncultured Acidimicrobiaceae bacterium
CGATCGTGTCGACCTGGGCCTCGACCTCGATGAAGTCGTCCTCGATGCGGAAGTTGACCAGCACCGAGCCGACCAGCAGCGGGTGGCACAGCGGGATCAGGTCCGGCGTGCGCTTCGCGGCCTGGATGCCGGCGACGCGGGCCACGGCGAGGACGTCGCCCTTGGTGATCGCCCCGCGCGCCACGAGCGACGTCGTCTCGGGCTGCATGTACACCCGACCCCGCACGATGGCCCGGCGGTGCGTCGGGTCCTTCGGGGTGACGTCGACCATGCGGGCACGGCCGAGAGGATCCAGGTGGGTCAGTCCGCGGTCCGACATCGTGCCGATGGTACGCCACCGCCGGCACCCGGCCGGGCACCGTGCCGCCTGCCGCCGCTACCCGCCGATCTGGGACATGGACTTCGGCGGGCGCACGAAGGTGACCGCGCCGCCCCGGCCCGCTGCCCGCCTCCTACCCGCCGATCTGGGACATGGACTTCGGCGGGCGCACGAAGGTGACCTGGCCGATCGCGTGCCCCGCCCACTTGGCCCCGACCGAGGCGCGGATGCGCTCGGCGATGACGTCGTCGCCCGCGCCGGCGCGGAGCGGGCCGCGCAGGTCGGTCTCGTCGACGGCGAACAGGCAGTTGCGGAGCTGGCCCTCGGCCGAGAGCCGCACGCGGTCGCAGGACTCGCAGAAGGGACGCGTCACCGAGGGGATGACCCCGACCACGTCGCCGGGCCGGGAACCGTCCCGGTCGAGGTACCGGAACCGCTCGGCGGGCTCGCTGCCCCGCACGATGGGCTCGACGGGCAGCTCGGTGGCGAGCACCTCGAGGATCTCGGCCTGGGACACGACCTTGCCGCCGGCCCAGCCCCCGTCGGCGTCGAGCGGCATGAACTCGATGAACCGCACCTCGACGTCGGCGTCGCGCCCGTAGCGGGCGATGTCGAGCACCTCGTCGTCGTTCACGCCGCCGACGAGGACGACGTTCACCTTGACCGGGTCGAGGCCGGCCTCCTTGGCCGCCTCGATGCCGTCGAGGACCCGGTCGAGCTCGTCGCGCCGGGTCAGCTCGGCGAAGCGGTCGGCGCGCAGCGAGTCGAGGCTGACGTTGACCCGGTGGAGACCGGCCTCGGCCAGGGGGCGGGCGTGGGCCCGCAGCGTGGCGCCGTTCGTGGTCAGGGCCAGGCGCACCGGGTCGCCGTCGCCGCCGACCCGCAGCCGGGCCAGCTGGGCCACGAGCTCGGGCAGGTGGGCCCGGACGGTGGGCTCACCGCCGGTGAGGCGGATCCCGTCGACGCCGAAGCGCTCGACGAAGATCCGGGCGAGGGACGTGATCTCCTCGAAGGTGAGGATCTCGTCCTTGGGCAGCCAGGCGAGGCCCTCGGCGGGCATGCAGTACGTGCACCGGAAGTTGCACCGGTCGGTGACCGAGATGCGCAGGTCGCGGTGCACGCGCCCGTAGGTGTCGACGAGACGCTCGGCCATGGCTCCCCCACGGTAGTGGCGGCCGCCGCCGCCCGCGACGGGTCAGGCGATGCCGAGGACGACGTCGTCGGCGAAGGTCCAGCCGTCGTCGGCCATGACGAGGCGGTGCCGGGGCCCCGTGGCGGTCGGGTCGCCGTCGTCGTAGGCGGCGTCGCCCTGCCAGAGGGTGGCGAGGGCCCCGTCGATCGAGAGGATGCGGGTCACGTAGCGGAACGGTCGACGGGCCCGGCAGGCGGCCAGCACGTCGTCGACCGTGCCGAAGCGGGCCAGGTCGTGGAGGGTCACCACCGTCGGCGGGACGAGCTGGATCTCGCCGGCGTCCCGACGGGCGAGCATCTCGGCCGGCTCGACCCACGCGTCCTCGTGGATCTCGCCGCCGTCGATGGTCACCTCGCCGTCCTCCCCCACCGGGGCCCGGGCCGCGAAGAACCACGTGGCGAACCGCTTCCGGCTGTTCATCGCCTCCTGCTCGGGCGGCGTCCAGTGCGAGAACGGGACCAGGGCGCCCGGCTCGACCAGCAGGTCCGCCTCCTCCATCGCCTCCCGGGCCGCGGCGGTGGCCGCGGCGGCCAGCTCGGCGTCGGGGTCGTCGGGGACCGGCTGGTCACCGGGCCAGTCCTCGGCGTCGATCCGTCCGCCGGGGAAGACCCACATCCCACCGAAGGCGAGCGCGGAGTTCTTCCTGAGCATCAGCACCTCGAGCGCGCTGCCCCCGCCGGGCCGGGGCGCGTCGCGCAGGGGCAGCACGGTGGCCGCCGGGATGAGGTCGCCCTCGGTGCGCAGGAAGGTCACGGGGCGGTCGGGCCCGATCGGCGGGGCGCGGCGCCTACGCGCCGGCCTCGACCAGGGCCCGCTCGGTGAGCACGCGGGCGAGGTGGCGGCGGAACTCGACGCTGGCGTTGAGGTCGGCGGCCGGCTCGCAGCCCTCGTCGGCCACGGCGGCGGCGTCGGCCGCGCTGGCCCCGCCGGCGAGCGCGGCCTCCGAGGCCGAGGCCCGCACGGGACGGCTGTCCATGTTCGTCAGGCCGATGCCGGGACCGCGGTCCCCGTCGCCGAGCACGGCGGCGACGCCGACGATGGCCCAGTCCTGGGCTCGGCGGTTGAACTTCTGGAACGACCAGCCCCGGCCGGTGACCTTGGGGACCCGGATCTCGGTGAGCAGGTCGGTCGGGCCGAGCGCGGTCTCGAGGAAGCCCTCGAAGAACTCGTCGACGGGGATCTCCCGGGTGCCGTCGGTCCCCTGCACCACGAGGGTGGCCCCGAGCGCGAGCAGCACCGAGGGCAGGTCCGAGGCCGGGTCGCCGTGGGCGATCGAGCCGCCGATGGTCCCCCGGTGGCGGACCTGGGGGTCGCCGACGTGGGAGGTGGCGTGGGCGAGGATCGGGACGTCGGCCCGGAGCAGCTCGGAGGTCTCGACGTCGCGGTGGCGGGTCAGGGCGCCGATGGCGACGTGGTCGCCGGCGTCCCGCACGTACTTCAGGTCCTCGAGCCGGCCGACGTCGACGAGGACGGCGGGCGTGGCCAGCCGGAGCTTCATGAGCGGGACCAGCGAGTGCCCGCCGGCCAGCAGCTTGGCCTCGTCGCCGTGCTCGGCGAGGGCGGCGAGGGCCTCCTCGGCGGAACCGGCCCGGACGTAGTCGAACGCGGCGGGGATCACTGCGACACCGCCACGGCGCTCTGCGTGCCACCCCGGCCCGTGCGGGCGGCGGCCAGCACGGCGGCGACGATGTTGTGGTAGCCGGTGCAGCGGCACAGGTTGCCCTCGAGGCCCTCGCGGACCTGGGCCTCGGTCGGGTCCGGGACCTCGTCGAGCAGCGACGTGGCCGCCATCACCATGCCGGGCGTGCAGTACCCGCACTGGAGCCCGTGGTGCTCCCGGAAGGCCTGCTGCATCGGGTGCAGCTCGTCCTCGGAGGGGGCCAGGCCCTCGATCGTGGTGATCGACGAGCCGTCGGCCTGGACCGCCAGCAGGGTGCAGCTCTTCACGGCCTCGCCGTCGAGGTGGACCGTGCAGGCGCCGCAGGACGACGTGTCGCACCCGATGTTGGTGCCGGTCAGCCCGCAGGCCTCCCGGATGTACTGGACCAGCAGCGTGCGCGCCTCGACGTCGTGGCGCTGCTCGGTGCCGTTGACGGTGACGGAGATCTCCACCGACCCGTACCCCCTGGGTTCGTCTGCGGACTGCGGCGGCCCTTCCTAGCGCATCGCCGCACCGCGGCGCGCCCGTACCCTGGACCCCGATGGCCGCCGACGACGAGCTCCTGGACCTGCTCCGCCGCCGCGTCGACCGCGACCCGACCGACGCCGTCGCCCGCCTGCAGCTCGCCTCGGCCCTGGTGGGCACCGAGCCGTCCGAGGCGCTCGACCACGCCCGGGCCGTGCTGGCCGACGACCCCGCCGACGAGGTCGCCCTCGCGCTGGCGGCCCGGGCCGCCGGGGCCGCCGGTCGGGCGGGGCTGGCCGACAGCTACCGCCGCCTCCTCCGGGCGCTGGGCGCCGACCCCGCCGCCCCCCGGAACCCCGGCGACGGCGACGGCGCGGCCGAGCTCGTCCCCGTCGCGGACCAGGTCCCCGCCGACGCGGGGCCGGGACGCGGCGACGACCCCTTCGACCGGTTCCTGCGCGAGGTCCTCGCCGAGGACGCTCGGACCCGGATCACGCTGCGCGACGTCGGCGGCCTCGCCGAGGTCAAGGCCCGGCTCGAGGGCTCCTTCCTCGGCCCCATGCGCAACCCGGCCCTGCGCGACGCCTTCGGCGCCCGGCTCCGGGGAGGCCTGCTGCTGTACGGACCTCCCGGGTGCGGCAAGACGTTCCTCGCCCGGGCCGTGGCCGGCGAGCTCGGTGCCCGGTTCCTGTCCGTCGGCCTCCACGACGTGCTCGACATGTGGCTCGGGTCCTCCGAGCGCAACCTCCACCAGGTCTTCGACGAGGCCCGCCGGCTCGCGCCGGCCGTCCTGTTCCTCGACGAGGTCGACGCGCTCGGCCAGAAGCGCAGCCACCTGACGCACTCCGCCGGGCGGAACGTGGTGGTCCAGCTGCTGGCCGAGATGGACTCCCTCGCCGCCGACAACGACGGCCTCTTCGTGCTCGGGGCGACCAACGCGCCGTGGGACCTCGACCCGGCGCTGCGCCGACCCGGCCGCTTCGACCGGAGCCTCCTGGTGCTGCCCCCGGACGCCGGGGCCCGTCGGGCGATCCTCGGCCTCCACCTCCGGGACGTCCCCGTCTCGCCCGACGTCGACCTCGACGCCCTCGCCGCCACCACCGATCGGCTGTCCGGCGCCGACCTCGCCCTCGTCTGCCAGGCGGCGACCGAGCAGGCCCTGGCGGAGTCGGTCGACGCCGGGGAGGTGCGGGCCGTGACCGGCGCGCACCTGCGCGCCGCTGCCGACGGGGTGCGGCCGAGCACCACCGCCTGGTTCGAGCGGGCGCGCAACGTGGCGCTCTTCGCAAACCGGGACGGCGAGTACGACGAGCTCCTGGCCTGGATGCGCGCCCACGGCCTCGACTGAGGCGCACGCCGCGTCCCGCCACGGACGCTCCCCGTGCCGAACGAGCGGGCTGCGGCCGCTCACCCCCACGGGTGACCGGATGGGTCGTACGACCCAGGCCCGCGCCGGTGGTGGGCGGCCCCGGCACCCCCGTACCATCGGGGTGTCGCCGGGCACGGGCCCGGCACGGGGAGGTGACCGGCCGTGGGCCTGTTCCGACGCCACAAGGAGCACGACGAGGGATCCGGACGGGATCCGCTCGCCGCGATCGAGCCCGGGGTCCCGGGGCGCTGCCCCCGGTGCGACGGCTTCGGCTACATCGACCACCTCGACCTGGTCAACCGGTACCAGACCCAGCACTGCCGCGACTGCGGCCACCGCTGGGAGTACGCCTTCGACGCGGACGGCCACGTCGTCGACGTCGAGGACCGGGAGCCGGTGCTCGCCGAGCTCCCCGACGCGCCGGCCCCGGCGTCGGAGGTCGTGGTCGACCTGACCGAGGACAGCGTCGAGCTCGACGGGGACGCGCCGACGGCGGACCCGGCCTCGGGTTCGGCCGCCGACTGGTTGCGGCGGACCGCCAGCCGCTGAGCGCAGGGCCCGGCGGGCCGGCCCCGGCGGACTACCCCCGGGCGGCCCGGATCGCGTCCCAGACGCGCTCGGGCGTGCAGGGCATGTCGACGTGGCGCACGCCGAGGTGGGCGAGGGCGTCGCACACCGCGCTCTGCACGGCGGGCGTCGACCCGATCGTGCCGGACTCGCCGATGCCCTTGGCGCCGAGCGGGT
>CAZCEZ010000151.1:0-5740 GCA_964497795.1 uncultured Acidimicrobiaceae bacterium
GTGGGACCGCGCCGGGAGCCCCGAGGGCGGCGCCAGCCGACCGCCGCACGAGACGACCGCCACGGCTCCGTGCAACGGGACCGGGGCGACGCAGGAGCCCCGGTCCAGCTAGTCGAACGCGTCGAAGACCTCTTCGAGGAGCTCGGCGAAGGCGCCCTTGCGCTTCCGCTTCCTGCTCCCCCGCCGGGGATCGGACCCCCGGTCGTCCCAGCGGTCGTCGTCCCGGTGGTCGTGCTGGTGGCGGTCCCGGGGCAGCGGCTCGGGCGCCCGACGGCGGGCGGTGGGGTCGACGATGTGCGGCTCGGGCGACCGGGCCTCGGCCAGGTCGAGCAGCTTCTCGAGCTCGCCGCGGTCGAGCCACAGGCCCCGGCAGCGGCCGCAGCGGTCGACCTCGATCCCGTCCCGGATGTGGGGGGTGAGCTCCTCGTCGAGGCACACGGGGCAGCGCATGCCACCGACGCTACCGACGGCGGCGGCGGGTCCCGAGCGGCCGGGGGCGACGGGGCCCGCCGCCCCGGGGAGGGCGGCGGGCCGGTCCGGTTCCCGCCGGTCTCGGGGTCGTCGCTACTCGACGACGACCTCGCCGTACATGCCGAGCACGATGTGGGGCGGGCCGCCGTCGACCTGGGGCGGGCCGCCCTCGGACTCGGCAGCCGCGGTCAGGTACTCGCCCGGATCGGCGCCCTGGGGGATGACGCAGATGATCCCGTACCGACCGGGCTCGGTGAGCGTCCCGTCGCCGACCGCGGGGATCTGGTCGCCGCCGGGCGGCACGAGCAGGACCGCCGCCGGCTCCGGGCCGACGAGGGGCAGGAGCTCCTCGGGCGGGAGCGCGGCGAGGGCGTCGATGGACCGCTCCTCGTCGTCGGGGATCCGGAAGGCGACGAGCTCGTGGATCTCGCCCTCGGAGTCGCTGACCAGCTCCAGCCGGGTGCCTGCCGGCACGGTCTCGGGCAGGCCCTCGTAGGCGTAGTCGACCGCGGTGACGGTCACGACGTCCGCGTCGAGCGCCTCGTCGTCGGCACCGGCGGCGGCGTCGTCGTCCTCGTTCGACGTCTCGGCGGCAGGGTCGTCGGTGGTGGCGTCCTCGTCGTCGTCGCCGCAGGCGACGAGCCCGAGGGCCAGCGTCAGCGCGAGGGCGCCGTGGATGCTCCGCCTCACGAGGCCACCTCCCCGGCGGCCGCGGCCTGCGGGGCGGGGGGCGGACCCAGGACCTCGATGTCGAACTCGGCGCACACCGCGGCGACGTGGGCCGGGTCGATCTCCTCGGGCTCGGGCAGCGTCGGGTCGGCGGTGGGACGGCCGAGGGCGGCGACGAAGCGCTCGAACTGCGCCGGGGTCGAGATCTGGAACACGCGGGCCGTCTCGGAGCGGATCTGGAAGGTGTGGGGCAGGCCCTTGGGGAGCCACACGGTCGAGCCGGGGCCGTAGACGCCCTCGGCGTCGCCGCAGGAGAACCACACCTCGCCCTCGACCACGTAGAACAGCTCGTCCTCGACGTCGTGGCGGTGCAGGGGCGGGCCGAAGTCGCGGGGGCCGACGAACTCCATGGCGGTGAGGACGCCGTTGGACTCCTCGCCGGTCACCTTCGCGGTGAACAGGTTGTTCAGGAAGTGGAAGTGATCTCCCTCGTCTCGCCGGAGGATCGATGGTGTCTGGGTGGTCATGGCGCCATCGTCCCGATCGGGGCGGCGGGGCACCATCCCGCATGCGTGGGTTCCCGACCCCCCATCTGCGGGGGTACCGCCGGCGGGGCGCATCTCCTAGCGTCACGCACGTGGGGATCGCATCGTTCACGTCCGCCCGAGACCGCGTGCTGGCCGCCGCCGACGCCGAGCTCGGCGCCACCGAGGTGTGCGAGGAGGTGGTCGCCGCGGTGGGAGCGGTGGCACCCCACCAGGCAGCGGCGGTCATGACGACCGACCCGGAGACGAACCTCCCGGCCGGCGGCGTCGTCCACGGGTTCGACCCCTCCGCCTGCGTGCCGTTCTGGGACAACGAGCTGCTCGACCCGGACTTCAACAAGTTCAACGACATGACCCGCTCCGGGCAGGTCGTGGCCACGCTCGTGGAGGCGACGGACGGCGACCTGGACCGCAGCCCTCGCCACGTGAAGCTGTACGCCGGGTTCGGCGCCGTCGACGAGCTGCGCTGCGTGTTCCTCTCGGGTTCCCTGTGCCTGGGGATCGCCTCGTTCGTGCGCACCGAGGGCGAGCCCTTCTCCGCCACCGAGGTGGCCGACGTCCGCCACCTCGTGACGCCCGCGGCCCACGCGCTGCGGGCTGCGCTGGGCCGCCACGTCGGCCCCGCCCCCGGCGGCGCACCGGTCGTGCTGCTGATCGACGCCGACGGCGCGCTCGTCTCGGCCACGCCCGGCGCCGAGGACGTGCTCGGCGACCTGCGGGTCAACAACCTCGAGGTCGAGGGCATCCCCGGCACCGTCCACATCGCCGCGGCTCGGGTCCGCTCCAGCCGGCAGCCGACCACCACGACCATGCTGCGGGGGAACTCGAGCCGCTGGATGCGGGCCCACGCCGCGCTCATGGAGGGCACGGGCGACCTGGTCTCGGTGACGATCGACGGCGCCACGCCCAGCGACCTCATCCCGATCCTGCTCGACTCCTACGGGCTGACGCGCCGGGAGACCGACATCGTGCTCGCGCTGTGCCGGGGCCTGGCGACGAAGGAGATCGCCGCCGAGCTGGGCATCTCCGCGCACACGGTGCGCGACCACCTCAAGGTCGTGTTCGCCAAGACCGAGGTGACCAGCCGGGGCGAGCTGGTCGCCAACCTGTTCACGTCCCACGTGCTCCACGGCTTCGAGGCCACGGTGCACGCCCTCGACCGGGGCTAGATGGCGACCGGGCTAGATGGCCCGGTCGACGCCCTCCCAGTAGCGGTCGCGGAGCAGCCGCTTGTAGAGCTTGCCCGTGGGGTGGCGGGGGAACTCGTCCTCGAAGTCGACCGAGCGCGGCGCCTTGTAGCCGGCGAGGTGCTCCCGCACGTGGCCGATCAGCTCGCGCTCGAGCGCCTCGGAGCCCTCCACGCCGTCGACGAGCTCGACGGCGGCCTTGACCTCCTCGCCCATCTCGTCGTCGGGGATGCCGAACACGGCTGCGTCCTTGACCGCCGGGTGGGTGACGAGCACGCCCTCGATCTCGGCCGGGTAGATGTTCACGCCGCCCGAGATGATCATGTCGATCTTGCGGTCCGAGAGGTGGAGGTAGCCGGCGTCGTCGAGGAAGCCGATGTCGCCGAGCGTGCCGAAGCCCCCCTCGCGGTGGGCGGCCGCCGTCTTCTCCGGTGCGTTGTGGTACTCGAAGTCCCGGCCGTCGCGCTGGCGGAACCAGATCTGCCCGGCGGTCCCGGTCGGCTGCGGCTCACCGTCGTCGTCGAGGACGAGGATCTCGTAGTTGGCGCCGGGGATGCCGAGGGCACCGGGCCGCTCCAGCCACTCGGTGGCCGAGATGGTCGAGATGATCCCGCCCTCGGTCCCGCCGTAGTACTCCGACACGATCGGGCCGAGCCACTCGATCATCTGGCGCTTCACCTGCGGCGAGCAGGGCGCGGCGCCGTGCCACACGATCTGCAGCGACGACGTGTCGTACCGGGCCCGCTCGTCGGCGGGCAGCTTCAGCAGGCGGATGAACTGGGTGGGGACCAGGTGCACGTTGGTGACCCGGTGCTCCTCGATGAGGGCGAGGGCCTCGGTCGGGTCGAACTTGTGCTGGAGCACGACCTTCGAGCCGACGGCGAGCGGGGGCAGCGACCACGCCCACTGGGCCGAGTGGTAGAGCGGCCCGCAGAGCAGGGTCACCCCGTCGCGGGGCAGGGACAGCCCGTCCGCGATCGACCCGGCGACGAGCGCGCCGACCGAGGCCGGCAGGTTCGGGTCGACCAGGCTCGACTTCACGCCCTTGGGGAACCCGGTCGTGCCCGACGTGTAGAACATCGGCCCGCCGAAGCGCTGGTCGGCCGGCTCGTCGGGCGACGCCGCGCCCAGCCACTCCTCGTAGCCGACGCAGCCGTCGGGCACGTCGTCGCCCATGACCACCGTGTGGGTCAGCTCCGAGGGCTCCCCGTCGGCGAGCAGGGCGAGCGCGTCGACGACGACGTCTCGGTAGCGGTCGTCGGCCACGAGGACCTTGGAGCCCGAGTCGCGGACCACGTAGGCCAGCTCCTCGGCCGTCCAGTGCCAGTTGACCGGCACGATCCGCACGCCGCTGTGAGCGGCACCGAGCAGGGCCTCGAAGTTCTCGACGCGGTTGCCGCACAGCAGGCTGATCACGTCGCCGGGCTCCACGCCCAGGTCCCGCAGGCCGTGCACGAAGCGGTTGACCCGCTCGTCGAGCTCGGGCCACGTGCGGGTGGTGGTGGCGTCGACCAGGCACACCTGGTCGCCCCGTTCCTCCACGAGCGGACGGATGGTCTCGGACACGTCGGCACCCCCCGGTGCGGCCCTCGGTCTCCCCTGTGTCCGTCGGGCCGGGACGGACGGCGCCGACCCTAGGCGGCGGGGCCCGACCCCGTCCCGGGACCCGGCGGACGGGTCGGGCGGGGCACCGGTACCGTCGGCGCCGTGACCGCCGGCTGCGACCACGACGACCTCCCGCTCGACCCCGTCGAGGTGCTGGACCGGATCGTGTACCTGCTCGACCGCCGCCTGGAGGAGGGCCGCCGGGTGCAGGCCTACGCCCGGGCGCGCGACCTCGTCGCCGGGCTCGACCCCGCCGAGCTGCGGGCCCGACACGAGGCCGGCACCCTCACCGACCTGCCCGGCATCGGCCGCTCCACCGGCGCCGTGCTGGCCCAGACCCTCGACGGCCGGGTCCCCGACAAGCTCGCCGACCTCGAGGCGGCGCCCGGCATCGACCCCGGCGAGGGCGCCGGGCTCCGGGCGGCGCTGCGCGGCGACTGCCACCTGCACTCCGACTGGTCCGACGGCGGCGCGCCGATCGAGGCGATGGCCGAGGCGGCGCGTGCGCTGGGCCACGACTACGTCGTGCTCACCGACCACTCCCCCCGCCTGACCGTGGCCCACGGCCTCGACGCCGAGCGCCTCCGACGCCAGCTCGACGTGATCGCCGCGCTGAACGAGGGCTACGAGCGGCGGGGCATCGACTTCGAGATCCTCACCGGGATCGAGGTCGACATCCTCGCCGACGGCAGCCTCGACCAGGACACCGAGCTCCTCGCCGAGCTCGACGTCGTCGTCGCCTCGGTCCACTCCAAGCTCGCCATGGACGCGAAGGACATGACGCGACGGATGGTGATGGCCGTCGCCAACCCCCACGTCGACGTGCTGGGCCACTGCACCGGCCGGAAGGTGCCGGGCCGGGACCGCCCCATCGGGCGCAGCGACGTCCCCGGACGCCCCGGCTCGTCCTTCGACGCCGAGGTCGTCTTCGCCGCCTGCGCCCGGTTCGACACCGCCGTGGAGATCAACTGCCGGCCCGAGCGCCAGGACCCACCCGACGAGCTGCTGTCGCTCGCGCTGGAGTGGGGCTGCAGGGTCGCGATCGACACCGACGCCCACGCCCCGGGCCAGCTCGAGTGGCAGGCCTTCGGCTGCGACAAGGCGGCACGGCACGGGGTCGAGGCCGACCGGGTCGTCAACACCTGGGATGCCGGGACGCTGCGCGAGTGGGCGGCGTCGCACCCGACGGCCTGAACCGACGGCCTGACCCGACGGCCTGACCCGACGGCCCGGACCGATCGCCGGCCCGGCCGACGGACCCCG
>CAZCEZ010000152.1:0-5734 GCA_964497795.1 uncultured Acidimicrobiaceae bacterium
CCGTCGAGCAGCGCAACGCCGAGATCCGCAAGAACGTCCTCAAGTACGACGAGGTGCTCAACGAGCAGCGGAAGGTCATCTACCAGCTGCGCGACCAGATCCTCGACCGGTCCGACCTGCGCGAGCGGATCCACGACACGTACCTGCCCGAGGCCGTCGAGTCGCTCGTGTCCACCTACTGCGTGGCCGACTTCTCCGAGGAGTGGGACCTCGAGGGCCTCGTCGCAGCGGTGGCCGAGTACTGGCCGAGCGAGGTCACCGAGGACCAGCTCCGGACCCTCGACACGACCGACGAGGTCTACGAGGTGCTCGTGGCCGAGGCGCTCGACCGCTACGAGGCCCGCGAGGCCGAGCTGGGCGAGGACGTCATGCGCCAGGTCGAGCGCCAGGTGATGCTGCGCATCATCGACACCGCGTGGCGCGAGCACCTCCGGGAGATGGACTACCTCCAGGAGGGCATCAACCTGCGGGCCATGGGCCAGAAGGACCCGCTCAGCGAGTGGCAGCGCGAGGGCTTCGAGATGTTCGAGGCCATGGTCGCCCGCATCGAGCGCGACCTCGTCCGCTACGTCATGCACGTCCAGGTGAAGGCCCCCGGCGAGGGCGGCGACGCCGCCGCCCCGGCCGACGGCGCCCCGACCCCGCCCGCGCCGCCCATGGTCGGCACGACCTTCGCGACCTCCGACCAGATCGAGGCGGCCAAGCGCGCCCAGGCGGCCAAGGAGCAGGCCCAGGCCCGCTTCGCGGCCCGGGGGAGCGCGGACGACGGCGAGTCCTCCGTGCTCGGCGGCGGCGACGAGCCCCGCGTCGACCACCTCCAGACCTCGGGCCCGGCCGACCCCTCGGCGGGTTCGTCCTCGCTGCGCGACCTGGCCGGCACGGCATCCTCGGCCGGTGGCGGCCAGGGCGACGGAGCCGACGCGGAGGCCTCCAACGAGCCGGTGGTGCGCTCGGAGTGGGAGAAGACCCCCCGCAACGCCCCCTGCCCGTGCGGGAGCGGCAAGAAGTTCAAGCTCTGCCACGGGGCCTGACGGGGCCGACCCGCCCCGGGCGCACCGCGCTCAGGTCGTGCCGGCCGACTCCATCGAGCCCTCGAGCGACACGAGCGCGGCGACCACGTCGTCGGCGGGCTGGGGTCGTCCGGTGAGCCAGCCCTGGACGGCCCCGACCCCGAGCTCCTGCAGGCGCCGGAGCTGACCGGGGAGCTCGACGCCCTCGGCGACGGTCGTGAGCCCGAAGGCCTCGGCCAGCTCGACGACGGCGCCGACGATCGCCTCGTCGTCGGTGTCGGCACCGAGGCGCTCGACGAAGACCCGGTCGATCTTGAGCACGTCGATGGGCAGGATCCGCAGGTACGACAGCGACGAGTAGCCGGTCCCGAAGTCGTCCATGGCCACGGAGACGCCGAGGTCGTGCAGGGCGTGCAGGTGCTGGATCGCCTCCGGGCGGCCGTCGATCAGGTGGTGCTCGGTCACCTCGACGCACAGGGCGCCGGGGGGCAGGCCGTGGTCGGCCAGCGCGCGGGCGACGAGGTCCACCACGTCGGGCGCAGCCAGCTCCCGCGCCGACAGGTTCACCGAGACCGACAGGTCGTCGGCCACGCCGGGCAGGACGCGGAACCGGGCGGCGTCGGCGCAGGCCCGGCGGACGACCCAGGCGCCGATCTCGGGCATGAGGCCGGCGTCCTCGGCGACCTCGAGGAAGCGGTCGGGGGTGAGCAGGCCCTCGTCCGGGTGGTCCCAGCGCAGCAGGGCCTCGGTGCCCACGGCCCGGCCGGTCGACGCGTCGACGATGGGCTGGTGGTGGAGCACGAAGCGGTCCCGGGCCAGGGCCTCCCGCAGCTCGATCTCCATGTGGAGCCGCTGGACGGCGACGGCCCGCAGCCCGTCGTCGAACACGGCGTGGCGGGCCTTGCCGAGCTCCTTGGCCCGGTACATGGCGGCGTCGGCCTCGGCGATGAGCGTGTCGACCCTGGCCCGGTCGCGGGCCAGCGTGATGCCGACCGAGGTCGAGACGGACACCCGGTGGCCCGAGAGCAGGTAGGGGACCGACACGGCGGCCTCGATCCGGGCCGACACCTCGCGCGCCTGGGCGAGCGCCCGGTCGGGGTCGGGGTCGAGTCCCTCGCACAGGACGACGAACTCGTCGCCCCCGAGCCGGGCGGCGGTGTCCCCGTGCCGGAGCTCGGCCCGCAGGCGCCGGGCGACCTCGCGCAGGAGGAGGTCGCCGACGTCGTGGCCGAGGCTGTCGTTCACCAGCTTGAAGCGGTCGAGGTCCAGGAACAGGACCGCGGTGCGCTGCCCGGTGCGCGCCTCGGCGGCCAGCGCGTCGGCGATGCGCACGTCGAGCAGGTCCCGGTTGGCGAGCCCGGTCAGGGAGTCGTGGGTCGCCTGGTGCTGGAGGCGGGCCTCGAACACCCGCCGCTGGCTGATGTCGACCAGGGTCCCGAACGTGCCGCCCTCGGGGGTGCGCCGGACCCAGACCTCGACCCAGACCGCGGACCCGTCGGCCCGCAGGTAGCGGACCTCGTGGCGAGCCTCGTCGTCCTCGCCCTGGAACACGGCGGCGAACCGGGCCGGGCAGCCGTCCCGGTCGTCGGGGTGGACGAAGTCGAGGAAGGGGCGACCGAGGCTGGTGGCCACCTCGTGGCCGACGAGCGACGGCCAGGCCGCCGAGAGGAAGGTCCAGCAGCCCCGCTCGTCGGTGGTGAAGATCACGTCCTTGACGCTGTCCAGCACCCGACGGTGCTGCTCCTCGCGGGCGGACAGCGCCTCGAAGGCCTCGGCCGAGTCGGCGCGGTGGGCCCGACGGACCGCCGCGACCCACACGAGCGCGAAGGCGGCGAGCAGGCCCGTCGCCGCCAGCAGCAGCCGGTCGGCCACCTCGCGGTCGGCCAGGGCCGCATCGACGGCGTCGAAGTACGGGACCTCGGCCACGTCGTAGGCGCGCTTGGCGGCCCGCTCGAGGTCGCGGAGGTCCTCGCGCAGGTGGGCCAGCTCCAGGAGCGGGGGCTCGGCGGCACCGAGCCCGGGCAGGTGCTCGTCGACGACGGTCAGGCGCGCCCGGATGTCGGCGACGGCAGGCACGATCCAGGGGGCGTCGACGATGGCCTCGACCCGGGCGAGCTGGTTCTCGAGCAGGTCCCGCTGGATCTGGACGTCCCCGGCGCTCGCCCCCTCGCCGACGCGGTCGACGAGCACGGCGAGCTGGAGGGCCTCGCGCTGCACGTTGGCGAGCGAGGTGACGTCGAAGGTCCGGTCGGAGAACTGCTCGGTCGCCTCGCGGGACCGTCGCCACGACTGGACGGCGAGCACCTCGACCCCGAGCAGCAGCACCAGCACGGCCAGCCCGACGAGGGCCAGGGCGGGGCGCCTGCGGGTCCCGGGCTCAGCCCACCGAGAGGGCATCGATGCTCCAGATCCACAGGTCGAGGTTCGAACCGGGCCCGTCCCGGTCCAGGAAGAGCAGGCGGACGGGGCCGCCGGCCGAGACCGGGATGGGGTCGCCGTCGGCCCGGGTGGCGAGGAGGGCGTCGCCGGCGACGAGGTCCTCGAGGGGGAACGACACGGAGTAGTCGTCGAGCGCGTGGAGGTCCACGGCGTCGGCGTCGTCGCCGGGATCGAGGACGGCGAGCAGGTCGGAGAACCAGACGCCGGTGAAGGCGATCTCCTCCTCGAGCCACGGCTCCTCGATGGTCACCTCGACGGTGCCGAGCGACTCCAGGGTCGGGACGTCGAGACCGACCGCGCCGACGGCGACGTCGCCCGAGACGGCGACGACGGGGTCCGCGACCTCCGGCACGTCGTCGCCGGGGACGAGCAGCGCCTCGCCGACCGTGGCGACCCGGGGTCCGCCGGGGTCGCCGCCGCAGGCGGCGAGCAGCGCGACCGCGAGCAGGATGGCGGGCGCGAGGCTGCCACGACGGGCGGGCGGGCGGGGGCAGGGCGGACGTCGCACCGGTCCCTCCATCGGCAGCCGGGCCGGACATGTGAGGGCGATCGGGTCGTGCACCACCCATCCGGGCCGCCGTCGGTGCACCCGTCGACCCGGAGGCACGAGCCCTAGGCTGACGGGCCTGTGCGCGACTTCTCCGACGACCTCCGCGACCTGCGCCGGCGCCTCGACGAGGCGGCCACGTACCTGCGCATCGACGAGCTCCGGGCCCGCCTGCCCCAGCTCGAGACCGAGGCGGGCCGCCCCGACCTGTGGGACGACCAGGAGCGGGCCAAGCAGGTCAACGCCGAGCTGTCGGCGGTGACCGACGACCTCGGGGTCTACGACGACCTCGCCGAGCGCATCTCCGACGCCGAGACCCTCGCCGAGATGGCCCGGGAGGAGGGCGACGAGTCCCTCGAGGGCGAGATCGCCGACACGATCGCCGCCACCGCCGCCGAGTTCTCCCGGATCGAGCTCCGCTCGCTCTTCTCGGGCGAGTACGACGAGCGGGATGCCATGTGCGAGATCAACTCCGGCGAGGGCGGTGCCGACGCGTCGGACTGGGCCAACATGCTGCTGCGCATGTACCTGCGCTGGGCCGAGAAGCACGGCTTCGACGTCGAGCTCGACTCGGTCACCGAGGCCACCGAGGCCGGTATCTCCTCCGCCAGCTTCATCGTCAAGGGTCGGCACGCGTACGGCTGGCTCAAGTCCGAGCACGGCGTCCACCGCCTGGTGCGGATCAGCCCGTTCAACGCGCAGGGCAAGCGCCAGACGGCCTTCGCTGCCCTCGAGGTCGTGCCGCTGCTGGACGAGGCCGAGACCGACGTCGAGGTCGACGAGAAGGACCTGCGCGTCGACGTGTACCGCTCCTCGGGCGCCGGCGGCCAGCACGTCAACGTGACCGACTCCGCAGTGCGCATCACCCACCTCCCGACGGGCATCGTCGTGTCGTGCCAGAACGAGCGGTCCCAGCACCAGAACAAGGACCGGTGCATGACGATGCTCAAGGCCAAGCTGGCCGACCTCGAGCGCCAGAAGCGCGAGGACGAGCTGGCCTCGATCCGGGGGGAGCAGCGCAGCGTCGGCTTCGGCTCCCAGATCCGGTCCTACGTGCTGCAGCCGTACCAGATGGTCAAGGACCTGCGGTCCGACTTCGAGGTCGGCCAGGTCGACACCGTCCTCGACGGCGGGCTCGACCCGTTCATGGAGGCCTACCTCCAGTGGACGCGGGCCGAGCAGCTCCAGGCCTGACACCGGTCCGGCGCGGCCTCAGCCCCGACCGAGCAGGCGCGCCAGCCACGAGCGCCGCTCGCCGCTGACGTCGACATCACGCTCGTGCCGCCCGCGCGCGGCGACGGGCTCGACGGCGACGGGCTCGCCGTCGACGGGGCCCGGTGCCGGTGCCGGTGCCGCCGGCCCGGGGGTCGCCGGGGCTCCTCCGGTCCACTCGGCGATGATCTCGGCCGCCGTCGGCAGGCCGGCGGCGCGGTCGTCGGTGCTCCCGAGGGGCGGCTCGTCCCGCCAGCGCACGCCCGGGACGGGGCGGACGAAGGTGGGGGCCGTCGGGGCCGGCTGATCCGGCCTGGCGTCGGGCACGTCAGCCGGTGGCGGCACGTCGGGCGCGATCTCGGCGGTCTCCGCAGCGGATGCCACGACCGGGGCGGCTGCGACGACCGGGGCGACGGGGGCCACCGGACCGTCGGCCACCGGTCCGGGCGTCGCGGGCTCGACCTCCGCGACCGGCCCGACCTCGACGACCGTCTCGTCCGGCTCCGCGTGCACGGCCTCGACCGGC
>CAZCEZ010000153.1:0-5654 GCA_964497795.1 uncultured Acidimicrobiaceae bacterium
TCGTGGTGGTCGGCGACGGCGTCGGCGATGACGTCGGGCACGCGCCACTCGAGGAGGTGCTCGGCGCCGAGGAGCGCGTGGTCGGTGCCGAAGTGGGCCTTCTCGGTCCGGAGCTGGTCGGTGTGGGACTCGAAGCCGGCGTACAGCTCGGCGTACTCGGTCGGCTTGGCCTGGAGGAGCAGCAGCTCGCCGATGTCGTGGAGCAGGCCGGCGGCGAAGGCGTCCGACGGGCGGACGTCGACCAGCGGTGCCAGCAGGCGGGCGGCGGCGGCGACCTCGACGGCGTGGCGCTGGGAGTCCCCCAGGGTGCCGTTGCGGTCGATGACCACGGCGTTGGCGATGGCCAGCGTCTGGACCATCGTCGTGCCGATCAGGCCGATGGCCAGGTCGACGCGGGTCACGGTGCGGGACAGCCCGAACTGGGC
This sequence comes from uncultured Acidimicrobiaceae bacterium, assembly GCA_964497795.1. Classification (GTDB taxonomy): domain Bacteria; phylum Actinomycetota; class Acidimicrobiia; order Acidimicrobiales; family Salinilacustritrichaceae; genus Salinilacustrithrix. The sequence goes on from CAZCEZ010000153.1 coordinate 426, forward strand.
CGAGTTGGCCAGCCCCAGCACCCGGGACGCGAGCCCGCTGTCGTGGTTGACGACCTCGGCGACCGACGCCGCGGTGGCGCCCGGATCGCCGATGGCGTCCATGAGCAGCGGCAACGTCGTGGTGGACACGGGTGCCTGTCGACGGGTGTTGATCATCGGGGTCCTCCTCCCTGCTGGGAGGTTCATCGGCGAAGGATCAGCAGTACTTGAGGATCCGGGCGGATCCGCTCCGCGCGCACCTCCCGATGCGGGGGCCGGGGCTGGGGGCCGGGGTCGGGGTGCGGACTACGGTTCCCGGCCATGGCGCAACCCCAGGCCCCCGACCGCAACCTCGCCCTCGAGCTCGTCCGGGTGACCGAGGCCGCCGCGCTGGCGGCGAGCCGCTGGATGGGCCGGGGCGACAAGGAGGGTGCCGACGGCGCCGCCGTGGACGCCATGCGGGTCATCCTCGGCTCGGTCCAGATGGACGGCATCGTCGTCATCGGCGAGGGCGAGAAGGACGAGGCGCCGATGCTCTACAACGGCGAGCACATCGGTGACGGCAACCCGCCGGCGGTCGACATCGCGGTCGACCCGATCGACGGCACCACCCTCACCGCGCTCGGCCGGGGCGGCGCCATCGCCGTCATCGCGATGTCCGAGAAGGGGTCGATGTTCAACCCCGGGCCCTGCGTCTACATGGAGAAGATCGCCACCGGGCCCGAGGCCCGCGACGCCATCGACATCACGAAGTCGGTGACCGAGAACATCGAGCGGGTCGCCGAGGCCAAGGGCGAGTCCGTCCGCGACGTCACCGCCGTCATCCTCGACCGCGACCGCCACAAGGACCTCATCGCCGAGGTCCGGGAGGCCGGGGCCCGGGTGCGCCTCATCCCCGACGGCGACGTGGCCGGCGCCATCTCCACCGCCTGGCCCGACTCGGGCGCCGACATCCTCCTCGGCATCGGCGGCACGCCCGAGGGCGTGATCACCGCTGCGGCCCTGAAGGCCATGGGCGGCGCCATGCAGGGCAGGCTGTGGCCCCGCAACGAGGCCGAGCGCCGGGAGGCCGTGTCCGAGGGCTACGACCTCGACGCCGTGCTGACCCAGGACGACCTGGTCCGCTCCGACAACTGCTTCTTCGCCGCCACGGGCATCACCGACGGCGAGCTGCTCCAGGGCGTCCACTACGACAGCCGGGGCGCCACCACCCAGAGCCTCGTGATGCGCTCCAAGTCGGGCACGGTCCGCCAGGTGAACGCCCGCCACCGCATCGACAAGCTCGGCAAGTACGCCAGCGTCGACTTCTAGGGCGACCGCCGTGGCCGACGACGGACCGCGTCTGCTGGCCGGCGGCAACCCGCAGATCCCCAAGGGCGTGGGCGAGGAGGTCGTGCAGGCCTACGTCGCAGCCATGCCCGGCTGGAAGCGCGGGCTCGGCGAGCGCCTCGACGCCCTCGTCACCCGGGTGGTACCCGGCGTCGCCAAGCAGGTGAAGTGGAACCAGCCCTTCTACTGCCACGACGACGGCACCTGGTTCGTGGCGTTCCGCTGCTTCACCCGGCACGTGCAGGTGCAGTTCTCCGCCGGCGCCTCGCTCGACCCGGAGCCGCCGAAGGCCGGGAAGCACCCGACCGTGCGGTCGCTGGACCTCCCCGAGGACGCCGAGGTCGACGAGGCGCTCCTCGCCTCCTGGATCGAGCAGGCCAGCCGCCTCCCGGGCGAGCCGATCTGATCCGGCTCAGCCCAGGCCGAGGCGGTGGGCGACGTAGGGCTCCCATCGGCGGGCGCCGGGCTCGTCGACGTGCTCGAGCACGGTGAGGCGGTCGATCACGACCTCGGTCCGGTAGCCGGCGAGCAGGGCGATGGCCGGGTCCTCCCCCGCCGTGGTCCCGCCGTCGATGTCGACGGTCACGTGCGGGTGGAACGGCCGGCGCCGCTCCCGGTCGAGCGGGCCCGTCCAGCACGCCTCGTGGAGGGCCTCGACCGGGGCCCACGGGTCGACGTCCAGGAACCGGACCGGGGAGTCCTCGGCGAAGGTGGCGACGGGGCCGAGGGTCAGCTCGACCGGGCCGGGCGCAGCGGCCGCGGCGGCCGAGACGACGGCCAGGACGTCGGCGACCTCGTCGTCGGGGACGTTGATCGGCGGGATGATCGTGACGTGGGGCTCGATCCGCCCCAGCTGGCGGTCACCGAGCGCCCGTCGCAGGCCGTCGATCTCGATCGACGCCGGCGGGGGCACGACGAGGGCGACGGCGAGTCGGCGGCGGGCCACGCCCGGCGACGGTACCGGCGCCCCGGCGGCGCCCCGGGCCCGGATGCCAGACTCCGCCCCATGAGCACCCCTGCCGATGACTTCCGCACCGTGGCCGCCGGGATGACCGCCCGGGTCGAGGGCACCCCCGACGACGCCTGGTCGAACCCCTCCCCGTGCGAGGGCTGGGTCGCCCGCGACGTGGTCCGCCACCTCGCCGAGTGGATGCCCGGGTTCTGCACCGGCGCCGGGCTTCCCTTCGAGGCCCCGCCCTCGGTCGACGAGGACCCGGTGGCGTGCTGGGCGTCGCTGCGCGACCAGTTCCAGGCCCTGCTCGACGACCCCGAGCGGGTCGACGCCGAGATCCAGAGCCCGATGGGCCCCATGACGCTGGGCACCGCGGCCCGCCGCTTCGTCATCGGCGACGTGCTCGTCCACACGTGGGACCTGGCCCGGGCCACCGGCCAGGACGAAACGATCGACGCCGAGGCCGCGCAGCGGATGCACGACGGGCTCGCCCCGATGGCGCCGATGCTGGCCCAGTCGGGCATGTTCGGGCCGGCGAAGGAGTGCCCGGAGGACGCGCCGATCCAGCAGCGCCTGCTCGCCCTCACCGGCCGGGACGTCTGACTCCGGGGCGACCGGCCCGGACGCTCAGCCCTCGAGCAGCGCCGCAGCCGAGCGGGCCAGCGTGGCGAGGCGGGCCCGGTAGACCGCCGGCGCCGGCGCGTCCGCCTTCAGCCCGCCGGGAGCGAGCAGCAGCAGGTCGACCACCTCGGCGCGGGTCGCGGCGTCGGCGCGGCCCGGCCCGTCGACGAAGGTCCGCAGCCCGTCACGTGCCCGCTCGTTGGCCCGGTCGGCGACGTCGGCGGCGAACTCGTGCTTGGCCTCGAGCAGCTCGGCGCCGTGCGGGGTGGCGGCCAGCGCCTCGTAGCCGTCCCCGTTGGCCCGCTGGAGGAAGCGGTCCAGCCGCTCGGCCACCGTGCCGTCCGCGTCGAGCGCGGCCACGGCGGCGTCGGCGGCGTCGTCGAGCACGGCGCCGAAGGCGGCCCGGAACACGTCCGCCCGGTTGGCGAACCACTGGTAGAGCGCCGGGCGGGACACGCCGGCGGCCTCGGCCAGATCGGCCATCGAGGTCGCCGCGAACCCCTGGGCGGCGAAGACGGGGACGGCGGCGCGCCGGACGGCCTCGATGCGAGCGGCGCGCTCGGCGTCGCGGTCGGGGGCGGCGTCGGTCTCGGGAGCCACGACGAAGACCTTGACACATCTGCCTCGGAATGTCAGGGTCCGGTCTGACATTCCGAGGGGGATCTGTCAGGCGTCGCCGAGGCGGCTCCGGCCCCCGAGCACGAGGAGCACGCCATGACCGACGCCCGCACCATCGAGGGCTCCACCGTCTGCATCACCGGGGCCTCCAGCGGCATCGGCCGATCGATCGCCGAGCACCTCGGCAGCCAGGGCGCCCACGTGTTCCTCATGGGGCGCACCGAGGCCCCGATGCAGGAGAGCGCCGAGGCGATCCGCGCCGCCGGCGGGCAGGCCGACGTGGCTGCCTTCGACGTCACCGACACCCCGGCGCTCCAGGCGTGGATCCAGGGCGCGGCCGACGCCACCGGCCGGCTCGACGTCATGGTCAACAACGCTGGCTTCGGTGACATGGGCTCCGTGGTCGACGGCGACCCCGAGTTCTGGAAGGCGATGCTCGACGTCAACGTCCTCGCCCTCGCCGTCGGCTGCCAGGCCGCCATCCGGGCGATGCGCTCCACCGGCTCGGTCGGCAACATCGTGAACATCTCCTCGGTCGCGGCGATCCGGCGCGACTCGGGGATGTACGGGGCGACCAAGCACGCCGTGAGCTGCATCAACGCCTCGCTGCGCAGGGAGCTCGAGGACGACACGATCCGGGTCACGGCGATCCTGCCGGGCGTGTTCGCGACCAACTTCGTCCGCAACGTGGACCGGGGCATGGTCGAGGGGATCGCGGCCATGGCCGGCATCGACACCGCAGACCTCGACTTCGACGCCGACGGGCGGCTGCCACGGGCCCAGATCGAGGCCATGCAGGCGACGATGGCGCCGATCATGGGCGACGTCGACCACATCGCCCGGGCCGTCTCCTACGTGCTGAGCCTGCCGATCGAGGTGAACGTGGAGGAGCTGGTCATCCGGCCGCAGAAGAGCATCACCTGAGCCGACCGCGGGGAACCGGCGGGCCGGTGCCCGCACGCGACGACGGCGGCCCCTCGGGGCCGCCGTCGTGGGTTCGGATCGGAGACCCGACTAGTGCGTGGTGAGGTGCCCGGCCGCCTCGAGGCGGACGTGGGCCCGGCGCAGGCCGGACTCGACCTCGGCGTCGTGCTCCCGACGCAGGTGTTCCTCGGCCCGCTCCTTGGCGGCGCGGGCCCGCTCGACGTCGATCTGGGAGGCCATCTCGGCGACGTCGGACAGGATCGTCACGGTGGTCGCCTCGCCGTGGGTGGACACCTCGACGAAGCCGCCGTGCACGGCGACCTTCTCGTCTGCGCCCTGGGTGGGGCGGATCGTCAGCACGCCGGTGCCGAGCGCGCCCACGAAGGGGGCGTGCCCGGGCAGGAAGGCGATGTCGCCCCCGCCGATGGTGCGGGCGATGACCATCTCGCCCTCGCCGGAGTAGAGGATCCGCTCCGGCGAGACCAGCTCGACCCGGAGGCTCACGACCCGGCGCTCCTGCGGAGCTCGTCGGCCTTGGCGCGGGCGGCATCGGCGCCACCCACGTTCAGGAAGGCCTGCTCGGGCAGGTCGTCGAGGTCGCCGTTGATGAGCTGCTCGAAGGAGTCGACGGTCTCCTCGACCGGCGTGAACACGCCGGGGAGGCCGGTGAACACCTCGGCCACGAACATCGGCTGGGACAGGAAGCGCTGGATCTTCCGGGCCCGGGACACGAGGACCTTGTCCTCCTCGGAGAGCTCGTCGAGGCCGAGGATGGCGATGATGTCCTGCAGCTCCTTGTAGCGCTG
>CAZCEZ010000154.1:0-5248 GCA_964497795.1 uncultured Acidimicrobiaceae bacterium
TGAAGGTCTGCGAGGTGACCGAGAACAGCGTGTCGTCGAGCTCGTGGTAGTAGGTGAGCGGCTCGTCGCGCTCGGGCACCTGGGCCACGAGGTCGGCGATCTCGGCCTGCATGTCGGCCACGACCTCCTCGGCGCCCTCGGTGGTCCCGGTGCGCTCGCCGAGCGACAGGAGCTGGTCGTAGGTGTCCTCGAGCGTGGTCGCCGCCGGGAGGATCAGCGTCTCCACGCCGACCTCGCCGAGCCCGGCCACGACGTCGTTGGCGTCGTTCTGGAGCACGACCAGGTCGGGCTCGTAGGTCAGGATGGCCTCGAGGTTCGGGTCGAAGCCCGACAGGTCGGTCGTCGGGGCGTCCTCGGGGAAGTTCGAGAAGTCGTCGGCGGCCACGACGAGGTCGCCGGCGCCGATGGCGAAGAGCATCTCGGTCGCGGTCGGCGACAGCGACACGATGGCCTCGGGGACGTCGGCCTCGCCGGCCGGGGCGTCGCCGTCCCCGTCGTCGCCGGGGTCCTCCGCGGCGCCCTCGTCGCTCGGGGCCGAGGCGCTGCCGCTCTCGGTGTCGGCGTCGTCGCTGCCGCACGCGGCGAGTGCGAGGACGAGTGCGGCCAGCAGCGCGGCCAGCACGAGTCGGATGCGGGTGGTCAAGGGGGCACCTCCTGTCGGTCGAGGTCCGCCTGCTCGATCGACACACCGGTGCCGGCCGAACCGACCCTTGCCTCGAGGGTTCTGTGGTTCGTGAGGGGAGGGCTCGACCGGACTCGTCCGCCGGCCCCGAGGGGCAGGAGGCATCACCGTTGCGGGACAGTGCCGGGATCCAACCGGACTTCGTCCATCCACCTGGCGACCACCGTAGCCCCGTGGCGGCCGCCGCTACGATCCCGCCCCGATGCAGCAGGGAACGCTCGGTGCGACGCCGCTGGTGATGGGCGTCCTGAACGTCACGCCGGACTCCTTCTCCGACGGGGGCGCGTTCGCCGACGTGGACGCCGCGGTCGCCCACGGCACCGCCATGCTCGTCGACGGGGCCGACGTGGTCGACGTCGGCGGGGAGTCGACCCGGCCCGGGGCCGAGCCGGTCGATCCCGAGGTCGAGGCCGCCCGCGTGGTCCCGGTGATCGAGGCGCTCGCCCCGATCGCATCGGCGGCCGGTGCCCGCATCTCGGTCGACACACGTCGGGCCGACGTGGCCCGGGCCGCCGTCGCCGCGGGGGCCACGCTCCTCAACGACGTGTCGGCCTCGCTCGAGCGCGTCGCGGCCGAGACGGGGGTCGGCTGGATCGCCATGCACATGCGGGGCGAGCCGGGGACGATGCAGGACGACCCCACCTACGACGACGTCGTGGGCGAGGTGCTCGACCACCTGCTGGGCGCTGCGGCCCGGGGCCGGGCGGCCGGGGTGTCCGAGGTCTGGCTCGACCCCGGGATCGGGTTCGGCAAGACCTTCGACCACAACTGGGCCCTGCTCGCCGGCCTCGACCGCTTCGTGGCGACCGGCTTCCCGATCGCGGTCGGGACCAGCCGCAAGGGGTTCCTCGGCGCCGTGCTCGGGGCCTCCGACGGCGCGGCCGGGCCCACCCCGCCGGGTGACCGGGCGGAGGGGTCGACGGCCACCGCGGTCTGGGCTGCCACGATGGGGGTCCGCATGATCCGAGTCCACGACGTCCGCGCCACGGTCCAGGCCGTCACCGTCGCCGGTCCGGCGCGCCCCGAGGGCGTCGTCTCGCTGCGGGAGCGCGCCTGATGGTGCTGCGGGGCAAGTGGGCCCAGGGCATCGAGCCCCGCAACTTCACCTGGGTCCTCCAGGGCAAGCTCGCCGTGTGCGAGCGGCCCGGTGGCTACGGGGCCAACCACCGAAAGGTGCGGCGCCAGGAGGAGATCATCTGGCTGCGGGAGAACGGCTTCACGCTGATCGTCTCGCTCGTCACCTCCCCGCACAACCTGCACAACTACGACGAGATGGGGATGCCCTGGCTCCACCGGCCCTTCACCGCCGGCGCCGACCAGCAGGCGTTCATGGCCTCGTTCTTCCCCGAGCTGCGCCAGCTGCTCGTGGAGGGCGGCCGCCTCGTGCTCCACCAGGACGAGCTGTCCGACCGGGTCGGGGGCCTCATGGCCGCCTACGTCCTCTGGAACCGGCTCGTCCCGGCCGGGCCCCAGGCGATCTCCGTCGTCGAGCAGCTGCTGAAGCGCCAGCTCGGCCCCGGGGCCCGGAGCCTCGTCGGGATCGTGCCCCGCCTCCCCGAGCCCGGTGCGGTCGAGGTCCAGGCGCCGGCGCCCGGTCGCCTCGGCGGCGACGGGCTGCCCGTCGACCCCGACGCCGAGCCCGCCGGTGACGACGCCGGGCCCGCCGCCGGCGACGACGGGTGACCGACCGGATCCTGCTCCGCGACCTGCGCGTGCTGGCCCGGGTCGGCGTGCCCGAGGCCGAGCGGGCCACGCCCCAGCCCCTCGTGCTCGACGTCGACCTCGCCGTCGACCTCGCCGCGGCCGGGGCGAGCGACGACGTCGCCGACACCGTCGACTACGGCGCCGTCGCCGAGGCCGTGGTCGCCGCCGTCGCCGCCGGCCCCGTCGCCCTCCTCGAGCGGGTCGGGGCGCTGGCCGCCGAGGCCGCCCTGGCCCTCGACGACCGGGTCGGTGCGGCCACCGTGACGGTGACCAAGGTCCGTCCGCCCATCCCCCTCGACGTGGGGACGGCCGCGGTCGTGGTCACCCGCACCCGGTGACGCCCGCGCCCGCGTCCCGGCGGGCGCTGCTCGGGCTCGGCTCCAACGTCGGCGACCGCGACGCCCACCTCGCGACCGCCGTCCGCGCCCTCGACGTCCCCGACGCCGCGCCCGGCGACCGGTGCCGGGTGGAGGCCGTGTCCGATGTGTGGGCGACCGACCCCGTCGGCGGGCCCGACCAGGACGACTTCCACAACCTCGTCGTCGCCGTCGAGACCGACCGGTCCGCCCGGGACCTGCTCGCCACGTGCGAGCGGCTGGAGGCCGCGGCCGAGCGCGTGCGCACGGTCCGGTGGGGCCCGCGCACGCTCGACGTCGACGTCCTGTGGATCGACGGCGAGACCGTCGACGAGCCCGACCTCGTCGTGCCCCACCCCCGGGCCCACCAGCGGCGGTTCGTGCTCGTGCCCCTCGCCCAGGTCGCTCCCGACGTGGAGGGGGCGCTCCGGGACCTCGGCCGCCGGCGGGGCGAGGCCCCCGACGACGGACGGGTCGAGCGGCTCGGTCCGCTACCCTGGCGGCAGTGACCGGCACCCGCTCGGGGCCGGATCCGTCGAACCGAGGAGGACCCGTGTCGCCCGTCGACGCGCGCATCATCGGCGCCGGCCGCGCCGGCGGCTCCCTGGCCGGCGCGCTCCGCGCCGCGGGGTGGACCGTGGACGGGCCCCACGGGCGCGACCACGACCCGTCCGGCGCCGCCCGCGACGCCCGGGTCCTGCTGCTCGCCGTGCCCGACGGTGCCGTCGCCGAGGTGGCCGCGACCGTCGCCCCCGTGGAGCCCGCCGACGGCGGGGCGGTCGTGGCCCACGTGGCCGGGTCGCTCGGCCTCGACGTGCTGCGCCCCCACCGCCACGTCGCCTCCGTCCACCCCCTGGTGGCGCTGCCCGACCCCGAGCGGGGTGCCGCCCGCCTGCGCGGCGCCTGGTTCGCCGTGGCCGGCGAGCCGGTCGCCGGTGAGGTGGTCGACGCCCTCGGCGGCCGGGCCGTGCCCGTGGCAGACGCCGATCGCACCACGTACCACGCAGCGGCCGCCGTCGCCGCCAACCACCTCGTGGCGCTGCTCGGCCAGGTCGACCGGATCGCCCGTCGGGCCGGCGTGCCCCTCGAGGCCTACCTGGACCTCGCCCGCGGCGCCCTCGACGACGTCGCCGCCGTGGGGCCCGCCGCCGCGCTCACCGGTCCGGTGTCCCGGGGCGACTGGGGGACCGTCACCGCCCACCTCGACGCCCTCCCGTTCGAGGAGCGGACCGCGTACAGCGTGATGGCCGACGCCGCCCGCCGCCTCCTCGACGGCGAGCGCGCCCCGCTGGCCCGGGACGCCGGGGCGATCCGGTGACCGGCATCGAGCACGTCCCGACCGTCGCCGCCCTCCGCGACCGGCTCGACGCGGCGCGGGCCGCCGGCCGCCCGGTCGGCTTCGTGCCGACCATGGGGTACCTCCACGACGGCCACGCCTCGCTGATCCGCGCCGCACGGGCCGACCTCGGCCCCGAGGCCGTGGTGGTCACGTCGATCTTCGTGAACCCGCTCCAGTTCGCCGAGGGCGAGGACCTCGACGCCTACCCCCGGGACCTCGACGGCGACTCGGCCCGCGCCGCGGCCGCCGGCTGCGACGTGCTGTTCGTCCCCGACGTCGCCGAGATGTACCCGGACGCGCCGCCGCCCGGCGTCGACGGCCTGCTGGCCACGACCGTCACCGTGGCCGGGGTGTCCGCCGGGTTCGAGGGGGCCAGCCGCCCCACGCACTTCGCCGGCGTGGCCACCGTGGTCGCCAAGCTCTTCGCCGTCGTCGGGCCCTGCCGGGCCTACTTCGGGGAGAAGGACTACCAGCAGCTGGCGGTGGTCACCCGCATGGCGCGGGACCTGTCGCTGCCCGTCGAGGTCGTCGGCTGCGAGACGGTGCGCGAGCCCGACGGCCTGGCCATGTCGTCCCGCAACGCCTACCTCACCGAGGACGAGCGCGCCGCCGCCCCGGTGGTCCACCGGGCGCTGCGGACCGGCGCGGCCGTCGTCCTCGCCGGCGAGGACGACCCCGGTGCCGTCGTCGACGCCATGGCCGCCGTCGTGGCCACCGAGCCCCTCGGCCGGCTCGACTACGTCGCCGTCGTCGACGCCGCCGACCTGTCCGTCCCCGACCGCCTCGACCGACCCGGACGGGATTTGCGCCTGCTCGCCGCCGTGCGCTTCGGTGCTGCCCGTCTCATCGACAACCTGGGGGTGACCATCCCGGATCCCGGTCCGGCGGCGCCCACCGACAAGGAGTGATCCACGTGCGTCGTCGCATGATGAAGTCCAAGATCCACCGCGCCACCGTCACCGACGCGAACCTCCACTACGTGGGGTCGGTCACCGTCGACGAGGACCTCCTCGACGCGGCCGACATCCTCGAGTTCGAGCAGGTCGCGATCGTCGACGTCGACAACGGGGCCCGCCTCGAGACCTACACGATCGCCGGGCCCCGCGGCTCGGGCGTGATCTGCCTCAACGGCGCCGCCGCCCGGCTCGTCAGCCCCGGCGACAAGGT
>CAZCEZ010000155.1:0-5199 GCA_964497795.1 uncultured Acidimicrobiaceae bacterium
CCTGGTCGGCGATGGCCCGGGTGATCGCCTGGCGGATCCACCACGTGGCGTAGGTGGAGAACTTGAAGCCCTTCGTGTAGTCGAACTTCTGCACGGCCCGCATCAGGCCGAGGTTCCCCTCCTGGATGAGGTCGAGCAGCTGCATCCCGCGACCGACGTAGCGCTTGGCGATCGACACCACGAGGCGGAGGTTGGCCTGGATCAGCTCGTCCGTGGCCCGGTCGCCGTCCTTGGCGACCCGCTGGAGGCGGCGACGCTCGTCGAAGTGCAGGGCGTCGATGCCGCCGGTCGCGGCGAGGTCGGCGAGCTCCCCGGCCGCGATGGTCCCGGCCTCGATCCGCTTGGCGATCGACACCTCCTCGGCCGCGGTGAGCAGCGGCACCCGGCCGATCTCGCGCAGGTACAGGCGCACGGAGTCGCTCGAGCCCGCGCCCCCGGCCGGGGGCTTGATCTGGCGGAGGTTCCGCGACGCCGCACGACGGCGACGGGCCCGGGCCAGCTCGTCGGCCGGGGACAGCTCGGCGTCGACGGAGGCGACGTCGTCGCCCACGCCCTCGTCGAGGCGGATGCCGGCCTCGGTGCACGCGTCCTTGAGGCGGGCGAGCAGGTCGGCCGTGAGCTCGACGCGGAGGCGGACCAGCGCCTGGTCCAGGTGGAGCTCGCCCGACTCCATCCCCTCGGCGACGACCGCGAGGAGGAGGGCTTCCGACACCACGGGTTCCTCGGTCACCTCGTTCATCCAACGCCCCCCTGCTGGGAGGCGAAGGTTAGCAACTCCCTCGCGGCCTCGGTCCCGTCCGCTCCCGGGCCGACCCGGTCGACCAGCCGGGCGAGCGTCGCCAGGCGGGACAGGTCGGGCGAGGGCGAGGACCGCTCCAGCGACAGCATCCGCTTCCCGGTGGCCCGGATCACGAGCAGGACCGGGTCGAGCGGGTCCTCGACCGGCTCCTCCAGGGCGAGCCGGGAGAGGAAGGCGGCGACCTCGGGCTCGGACCCCTCGATGGCCTCGTGGATGGTCGGGTGGGTCACCAGGGCCCGGTAGGTGGCCAGGTGCAGCGCGTCGTCGAACAGGCACTCGTCGATCCACGCGACGACCTCGGCCGGGCGGTTGACGGCGAGGCGGAGCACCTCCACGGCCGGGGAGGAGTCCCGACCGCGCCCCCCGGGGCCGAAGCCCGAGGCCGCGGGGCCCGGACCGTCGCCTCCGGGGTCCCACGGCTCCCGGTCGGCGTACGCGGCGAGGTCGTCTGCGGGCCCGGGCGACCCGCGGTGCTCGCTGCGCTCGTCCCCGCCGGCGCGCTCGCTCCGGCGGCGCCCGGGTGCCGGACCCGGGTCCGGGCGACGGACGTCGCCTGCGGCGACCCGCTGGCGGAGGCGGTCCACGTCCACGCGGCACCGGTCGGCGACCTGCATCAGGTACTGGTCGCGCACCAGGTCGTTGGGGTGCTCGGCGATCACGCCCAGGGCGTCCTCGGCCGCCCGGGCCCGGTGCTCGGCCGAGGTGAGGTCGGCGCCGTCGAGGATGCGCGACAGGCGGAACTCCAGGAACGGGCGGGCGTCGGACACGGCGGCGGCCAGGGCGGCGGGGTCCTGGGCGGCGAGGTCGGCCGGATCGACGCCCGCGGGCAGGGCGGCCACGACAACGTCGAGGTCGAAGCGGGACTCCCACTGGTAGAACCGCTCGGCGGCGGCCTGGCCGGCGGAGTCGGCGTCGAAGGCGAGCACGATGCGCCGGGCGAAGCGGCGCAGCAGCTGCACGTGGTCGTCGGTCAGGGCCGTCCCGCACGTGGCCACGGCCCGGGGCACGCCGACCCGGAAGAAGGCCGTGACGTCGGTGTAGCCCTCGCACACCACGACCTCGTCGTGGGCCACCACGTCGGCCTTGGCCCGGTGCAGGCCGAACAGCACCCGGGACTTGTCGTACAGGCGGGTCTGGGGGGTGTTGACGTACTTGGGCCCCTCCTCGCCGGGCATGATCCTCCCGCCGAACCCGACGCATGTGCCGTCGGGGTCGTGGATCGGGAACAGGACGCGGCCGCGGAAGTGGTCCTGGGCCCGGCCGCGCCGGTTCAGGAAGCCGAGGCCGGTGTCCTTCAGGTCGTCGGGCTTGAGCTTCAGCGCCCGCGCCAGCTGGTCCCAGTCGTCGGGGGCCCACCCGAGGCGCCAGGCCCGGACCTCGTCGCCGTCGAAGCCGCGGTCGCGCAGGTACCGGCGGGCCCCGGCCGCGTCGGGTGCCGACAGGAGGCGCTCGTGGTACCAGTCCTCGGCCCGCTCGAGGATCTCGGCGAGGCGGTGGCGCTCGCGGCGCGTCTGGTTCTCGCCCGGCTTGTCGTAGGTCAGGGTGATGCCGACCCGACCGGCCAGGCGCTCCACGGCCTCGACGAAGCCGAGGTGCTCCACCTCGCGCACGAAGGTGATCGAGTCGCCCGAGGCCTGGCAGCCGAAGCAGTGGTAGAGCCCGTCGACCGCGTTGACGTAGAAGCTGCCCGTCTTCTCCGTGTGGAACGGGCACAGGCCCCGCCACCGCTGGCCGACCTGCTTCAGCTGGACGTACTCGCCGACGAGGGCGACCATGTCGGTCGCGGCGCGCACCCGCTGGATGTCCTCGTCGACGATGCCCACTGGGCTCCGGTCTACCGGCTCGGTGACGGCGTCGGCTGCCGGCCCGGGCACCTGAGACGGACGGCACCTTCCGTCCCAGTACACATGTGTGTACTGTTCGTCCCATGCGCTGGGGAACCCTGACCGAGTCCGTCGTCGCGTCGCAGGAGGTGCCCGCGTCGGGCACGCTCGGCGGCTCGGCGCTCGCGTCCTGGACGCCGGTCACCTCGCTGCTCGTCGGCTACGCGGTCGCCGTGGCCGCCCTGTGGGCGCTCGGCTCGCCCGCTCCCGGCGACAAGGGCCCCCTCGGCGCCCTGCAGCGCATCGGCAGGGGCCTGACCCGCGTCACCGGCATCCCCGGCTGGGCCGCCGTCGCGGTGGGCCAGTCGCTGTTCGCGCTCCTCGTCGCCGGCGTCGGCTTCTACTCCGACGTCGCCTGGCACATCGCCCTCGGGCGCGACGAGGAGCTGTTCACCGCCCCGCACACCGCCATCCTCCTCGGGCTGCTCGGGATCCTGTCGGCGGCCGTGCTCGGCACCGTCGTGGCGACCCTCGACGGCTGGGAGCGCGGCTGGCGCGTCGCCGGCCTCCGGGTCCCGTGGTCCATGCTGCCCCTCGGCGCCCTCGGCCTCGGTGCCGTGTCGGGCTTCCCCGCGGACGAGGTGTGGCACGCCGCCTTCGGCGTCGACGTGACGATGTGGTCGCCCACCCACATGCTGATGATCCTCGGCGCCACCTTCGTCGGCCTGGCCGGCTGGCTCGTGCTGGCCGACGCCGGCATCCACCCGAAGGCGAACCGGTGGTCCCGCTTCCTGCACGGCCTCGCCGCCTGGCTGACCCTCCAGGGCCTGGTCGCCGGGCAGGGCGAGTTCTCCTTCGGCGTGCCCCAGTACGCCCAGGTGTTCCAGCCGATGCTCATCTCCATGGCCGCCGCCCTCGGCCTCGTCGCCATCCGGATCGTCCTCGGCCCGGGTCGGGCGATCCTGCTCGCCGGCATCTACGCCGCCACCCAGTTCGCCCAGCTCGGGCCCTCCGGCGGCCCGGTCGACACCCGTCACGGCGCCACCTTCGTCGTGTCCGCGCTCGTCGTCGAGGCCCTGGCCCGAGGTCTGGGCGTCCGGGACCGCGTCCGCTTCGCCGTGGCGGCCGGCGTCGGCATCGGCACCGTCGGCCTGGCCGGCGAGTGGGCGTGGAACGGCACCTGGTTCACCGACGGCGCCCACCAGGCCTGGAACGCCTCCCTCGCCCCCTACGCGGTGACCACCTCCGTCGTCGGCGCCGTGGGCTGCGCGCTCCTCGGGGCCGGCTTCGCCCGGGCCTTCCCCCACGTCCCCGCCCCCGAGGGCCCCGGGTCCCGGCGCATCGGGCGGGTCGCCCTCGCCGTGGGTGCCGTGGTCGCCACCGTCCCGGTCCTGGCCTTCCTGCCCCGCGACGTCGGCGACGTGGTGGCCGACGTCTCCCTCGAACCCGTGGGCACCACCGCCTTCGGCGCCGACGGCGTCGAGGCGGCCGGCGCGGTCGTGACCGTCGAGCTCACCCCGGCCGACGCAGCCGACGACGCCCACTGGTTCCAGGCCACGTCGTGGCAGGGCGGCGGCCTGGTCACCGTCGACATGGTCGAGGTCTCCCCGGGCACGTGGCGCAGCGAGGGCCCGGTGCCCGTCGAGGGGCTGTGGAAGACCCTCGTGCGCCTCCACCGGGGTGGGAACGAGCTGATGGCCGTCCCGATCTGGTTCCCGGCCGACCCCGAGATCGACGAGGCCGAGATCCCCGCCGTCGACCGGACCGCGGCCTTCGCCTCGGAGACCGACTACCTGCTGCGCGAGACCTTCGAGGGCGACGCGACCTGGCTGTCGCCCGTGGTCCACGGCTACCTGGCCCTCGTGCTCCTCGGCTGGTTCGCCGCCTTCGTGCTGGGCGTGGCCCGGATCGAGGGCGACGGCCGGGCCGTCGCCGTCGAGGACCCGTCGCCCGGGCGCACGCCCCAGCCGGCCTGAGCCGGGCGGGCGGCGCGGCCCCCGCTCGGACCGGACCGGGCCGGACCGCTCAGAACCCGAGCTTCTCGGCGAGCCGCTCGCGCAGCCCGTCGATCGGCACCCGCTCCTGGTCCATCGAGTCGCGCTCGCGGATCGTGACCGCCCGGTCCTCGAGGGTGTCGAAGTCGATCGTCACGCAGTAGGGCGTGCCGATCTCGTCCTGGCGGCGGTAGCGGCGCCCGATGGCCTGGGTGACGTCGAAGTCGCACATGTAGTGCGGCTGCAGGATCGACAGGACCTCGTCGGACACGCCGACCAGGTCGTCCTTCTTGGACAGCGGGAGGACGGCGACCTTGTACGGGGCGATGCGCGGGTGGAAGCGCAGCACGGTCCGCGTGTCGTCGTTCACCTGCTCCTCGTCGTAGGCGGCCATGAGGAAGGCCATCGCGGTGCGGGTCGCGCCCGCGGCCGGCTCGATCACGTGGGGCGTGTACCGCTCGTTGGCCTGCTGGTCGAAGTACTCGAGCTTGGTGCCCGAGTGGGTCGCGTGCTGGGTGAGGTCGTAGTCGCCGCGGTTGGCGATGCCCTCGAGCTCGTCCCAGCCCCACGGGAACAGGAACTC
>CAZCEZ010000156.1:0-5144 GCA_964497795.1 uncultured Acidimicrobiaceae bacterium
AGGTCGTCGCCCCACACCTTCTCGACCAGCTCGGCGTCGTGCACGCCCTCGACCAGGATCCGGCTGCCCCGGGCGACGCGGGCCTCGTGGCGCACCGCGATGGAGCCCGAGGCCGAGATCCGCTCCTCGGGGGCCGGCGCCCGCTTCGCCACCACGGGCTCGCAGCGCACCCCGTCGACCTCGAACTCGCCCGGCACGACCCGGATGGTCCGGACCGCCCCGCCCGGGACGCGCAGCTGCACGTCCCGGTTCGCGAAGCGGACCAGCTCGCCGGTGGTGCGCGACGGCAGGTGGGTCATCACCGTGCCGGGGAGCACGCCCTTCACCGGGAACCGCGGGCGACGGGGGTCGAGGTCGATCGGGGCCATCGAGCGGGCGGCGGGACGGCGGCGCATGGCCCGAGGCTAGGAACCGCGGGTCCCCGGATCGGGGAGCCCGGGTGCGCCGGCGGCGCCGCGCTGGACGTGCCGGGCGATCGGTGGTCACCTGGGGCGAGCGGCGGCGCCGGTGGCGCCGCCGGACCAGGGGGTGCACCGTGGCGTTCGATCCGGAGGGGTTCGTGGAGGAGTGCCGGCGTGCGCTCGACGAGGGCTCGGCCCGGCTCGCGGTCCGCGACGTCGTCGAGCGCGCCGTCCGGGAGCCCGGGGCGATCGAGGGGGCCCTCGGGACCGTCGACGGCTGGTGCATGGACGTCCTCCACCACGCCGCGGACCTCACGGTCCTCCACATCGTGTGGCCCCCGGCGGTGGACCTGTTCCCCCACGAGCACCGGATGTGGTCGGCGATCGGGATCTACGGCGGCATCGAGGACAACACGTACTACCGGCGACGTGACGGCGGCGTCGAGGTCACCGGCCACGTCCGCGGCGAGGCGGGCGACGTGCTGCTGCTCGGCGCGGACGGCATCCACTCGGTGGCGAACCCGACCCGCCAGTGGACGGCGGCCCTGCACGTCTACGGCGGCGACTTCTTCGCCACGCCGCGGGACCGGTGGGACCCGACCACGGGCGACGCCGCCCCCTTCGACCCGGCCGAGGTCCGGGCCGTGCTCGCCGCCGCCGATGCCGAGGCACGGTCCCGCACCGACCGCTGAGCGGGGTCGCCGGCCGCCCGACGCCGACCTTGCCAAGCGGGGGGCGCAGGCCGATGATGGCCGGGGGTCGACCCCGGCCCCCGGAGGGGGATCACGGACATGGGCATCACCGACACGGCACGCGCGTTCTTCGACGCGTGCGAGACGGGCCGAGGCTGGGAGGAGTGCGCGCAGTACTGCCACGAGGGCGCGACCTTCTCGTGCCAGGCCGACGCACTCGCCGAGATCGGCACGCTGAAGGGCTACACCGGGTGGACCCGGGACCTGCTCACGCCGGTCCCCGACGGGCACTACGAGCTGCGCTCGTGGGCGACCGACGACGAGCGGTCGATCGTCCTGGCCTACGCCAGCTTCCAGGGCACCCAGACGGGCCCGGGCCCGGTCGACCCGCCGACGGGAAAGTCGGTGGCCGCCGACTACGTCTACGCGATGCACTTCGACGGCGACCGGATCCGCCACATGACCAAGGTCTGGAACGACGCCCACTCGCTCCGGCAGCTGGGCTGGGCCTGACGGGGCGGGCGCCCCGGCGTCCCCTCAGCGGCGTCCGAGGTCCGGAGGGGCCTCGGACGTGTCGAGCGACAGCCCGGACCCGCCCGCCGGCAGGCGCCCGTCGGCCACGGCCCGCGCCAGCATCGCGTCGACGAAGCGCCCCAGCTCCGGGGAGCCCTCGGCGATCGGGGCGAGCACGGTGCGCACCCGGTCGGCGGTCACGCCCCAGCGGCTCCAGGCCAGGCCGGCGCCGGACAGGTTGAGCAGGAACGGCGAGATCCGGTCGAACACCCGGGCGAAGCGCGCCTCGGGGGTCGTGCCGTGCTCGTACTCCTCCCAGGCGGCGCGCAGCTCGGCGCCGACGTCGTCGGGGAGCAGCCCGAAGAGCCGGTCGGCGGCGGCAGCCTCCCGCTCCTGCTTCGAGGCGCCGTTGGCCGTGTCGTAGATGCCGGTGTCGCCGGCGTCGATCTCGACGACGTCGTGGGCGAGCAGCAGGCGCAGCACGCGGTCGACGTCGACGCCCTCGCCGGCCCGGTCGGCGAGCACCCAGGCGAGCATCGCCACGTGCCAGGAGTGCTCGGCGGTGTTCTCCCGCCGCAGCTCGCCCTGCACGAAGGACTGGCGCTCCACGGTCTTGAGGCGGTCCAGCTCCTGGACGAACCGGATCTGGGCTGCGGCCCGCTCGCCCAGCACGTCGGCGGCGACCTCGACGACGGCCGCGTCGCCGTCGCAGCCCCCCGGGGCCACGCCGCGGGCGGGACGCAGCTCGATCCGGTTCCCGAACGGGTCGGTCACGTCGAGCACGTCGGGGTCGACCGGGTCCTCCCGGCGCTCGACGAGCACGCCGGCGTCCCGGAGGCGTCGCTCCACCCGGTCGACGTCGACCACGGTGAAGGCCGGGTGCGCCTTGGTCGCCGGGGTGAAGTCGTCCTGCACGCCGAGGTGGATGCGCAGCGCGCCGCGCTCGAACCAGCACCCGCCCCGCACCGCCAGGTGCGGGGGCTTGGGCACCTGGGGGACGCCGAGGACCTCGCCGTAGAACCATGCGGCGAGCGGCTCGCCCCCGGAGGGCATGGCGAGCTGCACGTGGTCGATCGCATCGAGGAGCACGGCCCCATCCTGCCCGTCGCGCCCTTGCGACCGACCCCGGCGCCGTGCAGGCTCGTCGCCGATGGGACTCGACACCGCCACCGTCACCGCCCGCGTCGACACCGCATGGGACGACGACGTCCTCGACCGGCTGCACGAGTACGTGGCCATCCCGAACGTCTCGCCGGCCTTCGACGCCGACTGGGCGGCCAACGGCCACATGGACGCGGCCGTCGAGCTGATCCGCCAGTGGTGCGCGTCGCGACCGATCGACGGGATGTCCGTCGAGGTCCTCGAGCTCCCCGGGCGCACCCCGATCGTGCTGTGCGAGGTCCCCGCGACGCGCCCCGACCTGGCCGACGACACGGTGCTGCTCTACGGCCACCTCGACAAGCAGCCGGAGATGACCGGCTGGCGCGACGGCCTCGGCCCCTGGACCCCCGTCCTCGACGGCGACCGCCTCTACGGGCGGGGAGGCGCGGACGACGGCTACGCCGTCTTCTCCGCCCTGACCGCGATCGAGGCCCTGCACGAGGCCGGCGGCGACCACGCCCGCCTGCTCGTGCTCGTGGAGGCGTCGGAGGAATCCGGCTCGCCCGACCTCCCCGACCACCTCGCCGCCCTCGGCGACCGGCTCGGCCAGGTGTCGCTCGTCGTCGGCCTCGACTCCGGTGCCGCCACCTACGACCGGCTGTGGGTCACGACGTCGCTGCGCGGCGTGCTGATCGCCGACGTCGCCGTGGACGTGCTCACCGAGGGCGTCCACTCCGGCTCGGCCGGCGGCGTCGTTCCCGACAGCTTCCGGATCCTGCGCCGGCTGCTCGACCGGATCGAGGACCCCGACACCGGCCGGGTGCTCGTCCCCGAGATGGGCGCCGACGTGCCCGCCGAGCGGGCGGCCCAGATCGTGGCCACGGCCGAGCAGATCGTCGGCGACCTCGCCTACCCGTGGGCCGGCGACACCGACGCCGGCGATCGGACGGCCGAGGAGCTGCTCCGGGCCCGCACCTGGGAGCCGACCGTCACCGCCATCGCGGCCGACGGGTTCCCGCCCTTCGACCGGGCCGGGAACGTGCTCCGCCCCCGCACCCGGCTGAAGCTGTCGTGCCGCCTCGCCCCCACCGCCGACCCGGCCGCGGCCGCGGCCGGGCTCACCCGGGTCCTGTCCGATGACCCGCCGAACGGCGCCGGCGTCACCGTCGACGTGGTCGGCGCCGAGGGCGGCTGGAACGCGCCGCCGACGGCGGCCTGGCTGCGGACCGCGCTCGACGAGGCGTCCGTGGCCGGGTGGGGCCAGCCGAGCGCGGCCATGGGCGAGGGCGGGACGATCCCGTTCATGGGCATGCTGGGCGAGCGCTTCCCCGAGGCCCAGTTCCTCATCACCGGCGTGCTCGGCCCCGGCTCCAACGCCCACGGCCCCAACGAGTTCCTGCACGTGCCCATGGCCCGGCGCATCACGGCCTCGGTCAGCCACGTCCTCGACGCCCACGCCCGGCGCTGAGGTCGTGGCCACGGCCGACCGGCCCGGATCGGGACGTCCCCGCCCGGGGCTCCCGGACCCGGACGGGGTCGCCGCCCTCGCCGCCGACCTCCCCATCGCCGACGCCGTCGGCGCCCTCCGGGCCGCGCTCGCCACCGGCACCCGGGCCGTGCTGCACGCCCCGCCGGGCGCGGGCAAGACGACCATCGTCCCCCTCGTCCTCGCCGCCGAGCCGTGGTGCGAGGGCACCGTCGTCGTCCTCGAGCCCCGTCGCCTCGCGGTGCGCGGCGCCGCCACCCGGCTCTCCTCGCTCGTCGGCGACCGGCCCGGCGGCCTGGTCGGCTGGCGGATGCGGCAGGACACGAAGGTCTCCGCCGCGACGCGGATCGAGGTCGTGACCGAGGGCGTGCTCACCCGACGCCTCCAGCACGACCCGTCGCTCGAGGGCGTGTCGGCGGTGGTGTTCGACGAGTTCCACGAGCGCAGCCTCGACGCCGACCTCGGCCTCGCCCTCGCCCTCGACGCCGCCGGCGCCCTGGCCGAGGACCTCCGGATCCTCGTCATGTCCGCCACCCTCGACACCGGCCCCGTCGCGGACCTGCTCGGCGAGGACGGGCGGCCGGCGCCCGTGGTCGCCTCCGAGGGCCGTCGCTTCCCCGTCGACGTGGTCCACGTCGACGTCGACCGACGGGCCCGCGTCGAGGCGACCGTCGCCCCGGTCGTCGCCCGGGCCGTGGGCGCCCACGGCGGCGACGTGCTCGTGTTCCTGCCCGGGGCGGCCGAGATCGACCGGGTCGGTCGGGCCCTCGAGGGGACCCTGCCCGACGACGTCGACGTCCGCCCGCTCCACGGCTCCCTTCCCCCCGAGGTCCAGGACGCCGCCATCGCCCCGTCGCCGTCGGGACGGCGCAAGGTCGTGCTGTCCACGTCGATCGCCGAGACCAGCCTCACCATCGAGGGCGTGACCGTCGTCGTCGACGCCGGCTGGCG
>CAZCEZ010000157.1:0-5049 GCA_964497795.1 uncultured Acidimicrobiaceae bacterium
CCACCGCCCTGCTGATCGCGGGCGCCGGCGGGTCGGCCATGACCGCCGACCTCGGCTCCCGCAAGATCCGCGACGAGCTGGCCGCCATGGAGGTCATGGCGATCAACCCGGTCCACCGCCTGGTCACCCCCCGGCTCTACGCGGCGGCCACCGTCGGGCTCTTCATGGTGTCGCTCGTGTCGGTCGCCGGCATCGCCGGCGGCTACTTCTTCAACGTCGTGATCCAGAAGGTCACCCCGGGTGCCTACTTCCAGGGGTTCACCTCGCTGGTGCAGCTCCCCGACCTCTACTCCTCGCTGTTCAAGGCCGTCGTCTTCGGGTTCATCGCCGCGACGGTGTCCTGCTACAAGGGCATCTACGCCAAGGGTGGGCCCAAGGGTGTCGGCGACGCCGTGAACCAGGGCGTCGTCATCACCTTCATCCTCATCTTCTTCACGAACCTCGTGATGACCTCGCTGTACTTCGCCCTCGTGCCCCCGAAGTTCTGACCAGGAAGCACGCACCTCCATGGCATCGGTCACCAGACTCACCAAGCCAGCGTCGAACGCCGTCGAGTCCCTCGGCGACAGCCTCGAGGACGTCGGCAAGCAGCTGACCTTCTACGGCCGCGTCCTGTGGGACGTGCTGACGTCGAACATCCTTCGGCTCAAGTACAAGAACGTGGTGTTCAACCTCGTCTCCGACATCACCGTCGGGGCCGGGGCGCTCATCGTCGGCGCCGGGATGGTGTTCGTCATCTTCTCGATGTCGTTCTTCACCGGCGCCAACGTCGGCCTCCAGGGCTACGCCGGGCTCGAGCAGATCGGCGCCGAGGCCTTCACGGGCCTCGTGGGCTCCTTCGCCAACACCCGCGAGGTCACGCCCCTCATCGCCGGCGTCGCGTTCGCCGCCCAGGTCGGGGCGGGCTTCACCGCCGAGCTCGGCGCCATGCGCATCTCCGAGGAGATCGACGCCCTCGAGGTCATGTCGGTCCGTCCGATGACCTACCTGGTCGGCACCCGGGTGCTCGCCGCCCTGATCGCCATCATCCCGCTGTACCTGATCTCGCTGTTCGCCAGCTTCTTCGCCACCAAGCTGGTCACGACCGAGTTCTTCGGCCTCTCGCCCGGGGTCTACGACTACTACTTCCGGCTGTACCTGCCGCCGATCGACATCTTCTACAGCCTGGTCAAGGCCGGGGTCTTCGCCGTCCTCGTCGCCCTGATCCACTGCTACTACGGCTTCTACGCCTCCGGCGGCCCCGCCGGCGTGGGCGTGGCCGTCGGCCGGGCCATCCGCCTGTCCATCGTGGCCGTCGTCGTGTTCAACCTCGTGCTGTCCCTGGTCTTCTGGGGCGGCGGCAACACCGTGAGCCTGACGGGGTGAGCACGTGCAGCTGACCACGGAGCGCAACCGCAACATCATCTCCGGCGCCGTCGGGCTGCTGGTGCTGTTCGCCCTCATCACGGTGGGCATCAAGGCCTCCTTCGGCGCCTTCGACGGCGGCTACGAGCTGCGCGGGACCTTCGCCGCCGCAGGCCAGGGCCTCCTGTCGGGCAGCGACGTGAAGATCCGCGGCGTCAACGTCGGCGAGGTCTCCTCGATCGACCTGGTCGAGAACCGGGCCGTGATCCGCCTGCGGATCGAGGACGGCACCCGGATCCCGGCCACGGCCCAGGCCGTCATCCGCCCGAAGACCCTCTTCGGCGAGAAGTTCGTCGACATCCTCCTCGGCGAGGACGAGACGACGGGCCCCTACCTGGGCGACGGCGACGTCATCGAGGACACCCTCGGCGGCTTCGAGCTCGAGCAGGTCCTGTCCGACGCCTTCCCGGTGCTCGAGGCCGTGGACCCCGCCGAGCTGGCCGTCGTCCTCGACGAGCTGGCCACGGCCGGCGACGGGCTGGGCGAGCAGATCAACCGGTCCATCGTGAACAGCGCCGTGCTGACCGACCTCGGCGTCTCCAACGACGCCGAGTTCCGCCAGTTCACGAGCGACCTCGCCCTGCTCACCGAGGAGCTCGACCGGGTCGCACCCGCCATCGTCGCCGGCGCCCGGGACCTGAACCGGGCCCTGCCCACGCTCAACGAGCGCGGCGACCGCCTCAACACCGCCCTGGTGCAGGCCGGGCGCCTCGCCGGCGACCTGGCCGACCTCCTCGACGCGAACCGGGGGTTCATCACGGCGGCCAACACCACGGGCGCCGAGACGCTGCAGCTCGTGTTCGACGAGCGCGCCAACCTCCAGCCCCTGCTGGTCGGCACCACGGGCTACGCCCGCACCATCGCCGAGGCCATCCGCTTCGAGGTGGGCGACGGCACGATGATGGCCGCGGTCAAGAACCTCGTGTCGACCAACGCGGTCGACGGCGTCCTCGCCGACGACGTCCCGGCCGGGCAGGCCGACCCCGGTGGCCTGGCCGACGACCTGCCCGTCGACGTCACCGTCCCGCCGGAGGTCGCCGACGCGGCCGACGCCGTGCTCGGCGGCAGCCAGACGCTCCTCGACCTGCTCGCCGGAGGCGACCGCTGATGGCACGCACCGCGATCAAGTTCGGCCTCTTCGTGGCCCTCTGCCTGACCTTCACGGTGTACCTCGCGTCCACGATCGGCAACACGTCCGTGGGCGGCCTCATCGGCCGGGGCGACCCGACCTACACCGTCCAGGCCACCTTCGCCGACGTCTCCGGGCTGCTCATCGACGACAACGTGAAGGTGTCCGGCGTTCCCGTCGGCAAGGTCACCGACATCGACGTCGAGGCCGGCGAGGCCGTGGTGACGATGGAGCTCGACGAGGACCACGTCCTGCCCGCCGACTCCGCCGCCGCGATCCGCTGGCGGAACCTGATCGGGCAGCGCTACGTGTACCTGTACCCGGGCGACGCGCCGACGGCCCTCACCGACGGGGACGTCATCACCGAGACCACGAACGTCGTGGACCTCGGCGAGCTGTTCAACCGGCTCGGGCCGATCGTGGCCGTCATCGACTCCGGTCAGGTGAACGACTTCCTCGACACGATCACCACCGCCCTCGAGGGGAACGAGGCCGACGTCAGCGCCGCCCTCGACGACCTGGCCTTCGTGGTGAAGTCGCTGGGGGAGCGGGACGTGGCCATCGGCAACCTCATCGAGAACCTCGAGGTCGTGTCCCGCACCGTGGCGGACCGCGACGCCCAGATCGAGACCATGCTCGACAACCTCGCCGCCCTGTCCCGCACCTTCTCCGACAACACGGCGCTGCTGGAGACCGCCATCCTCGAGATGGGCGCCTACAACCGCGACCTGTCGTCCCTCCTCGCCGCCAACCGGGGCGAGCTGGACGGGATCCTCACCTCCCTCGACAACACGCTGAACACGGTCGAGGCGAACCTCGACCCCCTCGAGACGGCGCTGGACAACCTCGACGAGACCGCGGCCGGCATCTTCAACACCAGCCGCAACGGCGAGTACCTGAACCAGACGATCCTGTGCATCCAGACCATGCCCCCGCCCTGTGCCACCCCGATCGTCCCCGGTCTCGACGCCGTCACCGGCTCGACGTCGGCCGCATCGGAGGCGACGCGCTTCCGCACCGTGCACCGGCGCGGCGGACAGGCCATCCTCTCGCTCCTCGGGGGTGACCGGTGAAGTCCTTCCGCGACCGCAACCCCTACGTCGTGGGCACCCTGTCGGTGCTGCTCCTCGGCGCGGCGACCGGCTTCGCCTTCCTCGTCGGCCTCCTCAACCTCCTCGAGGACGCCTACCCGATGGAGGGCGTGTTCAGCGACGCCTCCGGTCTCCGGGTCGGCGACGACGTCAAGGTCGCCGGCGTGAAGGTCGGCCGGGTCACCGACATCGAGGTCGACCGGGCCACCGGCTCCGTGCGGGTCGGCTGGGTGGTGAACGACGGGATCGACGTCGGTCGCGACGCGACCGCCGAGATCGCCCTGTCGTCGCTCCTCGGCGCCAAGCACATCCGCCTCGACGACGCCACCGCGGGCGAGCTGACGATGGCCGAGCTGCCCGAGGAGCAGCGCGTCGTGCCCCTCGAGCGCACCAAGGTCCCCTTCGACGTCTTCGAGCTCACGCGGATCGCCACCGACGGCATCGAGGAGCTCGAGACCGACAAGCTCAACGCGTTCCTGGTCGACCTGGCCGACATCACCGACGGCAAGGCCGCGACCGTCGAGGACCTGGTCGAGGGCATCGACCGGGTCGGGCGGGCCGTGAACGAGCGGGACGCCGAGTTCGAGGCGCTCCTCGACCAGGCCGACCGGCTCAGCGCGACGCTCGCCGACAAGGACGACGAGCTCATCGCCCTGCTCGACTCCTCCGACCGGATCCTCGACCTGATCGTGGCCCGCCGCAACGACCTCGCCCTCGTGCTCGGCGAGACCGCCGAGACCGTCCAGGAGCTGGACCGGCTGATCTCCACCAACAAGGACCGCATCGACTCCGTGCTGGACTCGCTCGCCCCGACCCTCGACGTCGTGGCCCGCCAGCAGGACGACCTCGACGCCGCCCTGGCCTGGCTCGGCCCGGCCACGCTCCAGCAGAGCCGCGGCGGCCAGCAGGGCCCGTGGCAGGACATCTTCGTCCGGGGCCTCGGCCCCGACGCCGTCGAGGGCATCCAGGACGTCTACGAGATCCTGCTCGGGACGGGGGGATGACCGTGCGCCGCACCCTGCTCCGCCTCCGGCTGCTCGCCGGCCTCCTCGTCGCCGGCCTCGTCGCCTCCGGGTGCGCCCTCGTCGGCGGGGGCGGCACCTACGAGGTGTCCGCCTGGTTCCCCCGCGCCGTCTCCCTGTACGAGCAGGGATCGGTCCAGGTGCTCGGCCTCCCGGCCGGGGAGATCACCGACGTGGAGGTGATCGGCGACCGGGTCAAGGTGACGATGGCCGTCGACGACGACATCCCGCTGCCCGCCGACGTGCGCGCCGCCATCGCCCCCCAGTCCCTCATCGGCGAGCGACGCGTCCAGCTGTTCCCGCCGTACCAGGAGGGGATGGCCCAGGCCCAGGACGGCCACGAGATCCCCATCGAGGAGACCGTCGTGCCCGTGGAGCCCGACGAGGCCCTCGCCGCCCTCAA
>CAZCEZ010000158.1:0-3536 GCA_964497795.1 uncultured Acidimicrobiaceae bacterium
CCCGTAGGCTCCGGACCCATGTCCGGCCGCTTCTACGTCACGACGCCGATCTACTACGTCAACGACGCGCCCCACATCGGCCACGCCTACACGACGGTCATCGCCGATGCGCTGTCCCGCTGGCACCGGCTCCTCGGCGACGAGACGATGTTCCTGACCGGCACCGACGAGCACGGCCTGAAGGTGGCCCAGTCCGCGGCCGAGGCCGGCATCACGCCCCAGGAGCAGGCAGACCGGAACTCCGCCCGCTTCCGCGAGGCCTGGGACCTGCTCGACGTCGCCTACGACGACTTCATCCGCACCACCGAGCCGCGGCACCACGCCGCGGTCCAGGCGCTGCTGTCGAGGATCCACGAGAACGGCGACATCGAGCTCGACACCTACGAGGGCCCGTACTGCGTGTCCTGCGAGGCGTACTACGCCGAGGGCGAGCTCGAGGACGGCGAGCGGTGCCCGGTGCACCACAAGCCGGTCGACAGGCTCTCGGAGGACAACTACTTCTTCAAGCTCTCCCGCTACGAGCAGCGCCTCATCGACTGGATCGAGGCCGACCCCGACGTCATCCAGCCCGAGGGCAAGCGCAACGAGGTCCTCGGCCTGCTCCGCCAGGGCCTGAAGGACGTCTCGATCACCCGGACCAGCCTCGACTGGGGCGTGCCGGTGCCGTGGGCCGACGGGCACGTCTTCTACGTCTGGTACGACGCCCTCGTCAACTACGCCACGGCCATCGGCTACGGCACGGACGACGAGCGGTTCGAGGCCTGGTGGCCCCACGTCCACCACCTCATCGGCAAGGAGATCATCCGCTTCCACTGCGTGTACTGGCCGGCGATGCTCATGGCCGCAGGGCTCGAGCCGCCCAAGCAGGTGCTCGTCCACGGCTGGCTGCTGCTCGGCGGCGAGAAGCTGTCCAAGACCGTGCACGGCCCGGCCAAGCTCACCGACATCGCCCCGGCCCGGCTCGTCGAGGACTTCGGCGTGGACGGCTTCCGCCACCACTTCCTCCACGACCAGCCCTTCGGCCCCGACGGCGACTTCTCCTACGAGTCGATGGTCGCCCGGTACAACGCCGACCTCGCCAACAACCTGGGCAACCTCGCGTCCCGGGTCGCCACCGTCGTGGCCAAGAAGTGCGACGGGGTCGGGCCCGGCCCCGACCCGGACAGCCCCCTGCGGGCCGTGGCCGAGGAGGCCTACGCCGAGACCGCCGCGGCCTGGGACCGGGCCCAGCCCTCGGTCGCCCTCGACGCCACCTGGCGCCTGATCCGGGAGACCAACGCCCACCTCGAGGCCAACGAGCCCTGGAAGCTCGATCCCGGACCCGAGGTGGACCGGGTGATGGGCGACGCGCTCGAGGCCCTGCGCATCGTCACCGTCCTGGCCAGCCCGGCGTGCCCGCGGGCGTGCGCCGAGATCTGGCGCCGCATCGGCCTGCCCGGCGCCGTGGCCGACCAGCGGCTCCCGGCGGCGGCGACCTGGGGTGGGTACCCCGGGGGTCTGCCGGTGGAGAAGGGCACCCCGCTGTTCCCCCGCATCAAGGCGTGAGCCCGGACCCGACCGCGGCGGCCGGCTCGTCGCTGCGCTGGACCGACGACCACTGCCACCTGCCCACCGAACCCGACGAGGCCGCGGCGGTCGTCGCCGAGGCCCGGGCTGCGGGCGTCGTGCGCCTCGTGCACGTCGGGGTCGACCTGCCCACCTCGGCTGCCGGGCTCGAGCTGGCCGCCGGCCTCGACGGCGTCTGGGCCACGGCCGGGGTCCACCCCCACGAGGCGCGGCACGGCATCGACGGCCTGGCCGAGCTCGTGGCCCGCCCCGACTGCGTCGCCGTCGGCGAGGCCGGCTTCGACTTCCACTACGACCACTCGCCCCGCGACGTCCAGCGCGACGTGTTCGCCGCCCAGGTGGCGCTGGCCAACGCCCACGACAAGGCCCTGGTGATCCACACGCGCGAGGCGTGGGAGGAGACCTTCGAGGTCCTCGACGCCGAGGGGACCCCGGCGCGGACCGTCTTCCACTGCTTCACCGGCGGCCCCGACGAGGCCGAGCAGTGCCTGGCCCGGGGCGCCCACCTGTCCTTCTCCGGGATCGTGTCGTTCACCGGGGCGCCCGAGGTGCGGGCGGCGGCGGCCACCTGCCCGCTGGACCGGGTGCTGGTCGAGACCGACAGCCCGTACCTCGCCCCCGTGCCCCACCGGGGCAGGCGCAACCAGCCGGCGTGGGTCGTCGACGTGGCCTCCCACGTCGCCGCCGCCGGCGGCCACGAGCTCGCCGTGCTCGCCGCTGCGACGTGGGACAACGCGACCGACGTCTACGGCCTCGACGGCACCCGCCACCCCGTCGGGCGGTCCGGCGCGGAGCCGGCGTGAACCGGCGACGGCTCGACGACGGCCCCGTCCCGGTCGTCCCGCCCCCACCGGACCCGTCGGCCAAGCACCGCCGCCGGGCCTGGGTGGCCATCGCCCTCACCGCGCTCGCCGTCCCCGTCCTGGCCCTGGACGCCCGCAGCGACGACGACGGCCCGACGACGGTCGAGACGCTCCCGGCCCGCGACGTCGTGGTCGTGCCGCTCGACCGGCCGGCCACGGGCCCGCCCAAGGGCGTGTCCGTCGTGACGTCGTCGACCACGTCGTCGACCGTGCCGCTCACCACGACCACCACCACGACCACGGCACCGCCGACGATCGCGGGCTGAGCGTGACCCTCGGAGCGGCTCGGATCCGGGCCCTGCTCGACGCCCACGGGCTGTCGCCGTCGCGTGCGCTGGGCCAGAACTTCCTCGTCGACCCGAACACGGCCCGTCGCATCGCGACCGCCAGCGGGGCAGCGGCCGGCGACGCCGTCCTCGAGGTCGGCCCGGGCCTCGGGTCCCTCACCCTCGCCCTCGTCGAGCGGGGCGCGCGGGTGACCGCGGTCGAGCTCGACCGGCACCTCCTGCCCGCCCTCGCCGAGGTGGTCGCCGACGCCGAGCCGCCGGTGACCGTGGTCCACGGCGACGCCCTCGACGTCGACCTCGACGCCCTCCTCGCCCCGGCGCCGGCGTGGCGCCTCGCCGCGAACCTCCCGTACAACGTCGGCACCACCATCCTCCTGCGCCTGCTCGAGGAGGCGCCCGCCATCACCGGCGGCGTGGTCCTCGTCCAGCGGGAGGTGGCCGAGCGCCTCGCGGCCCGGCCCGGCGACGACGCGCACGGGATCCCGTCGGTGAAGGCGTCGTGGTGGGCCGACGTGCGGGTGGCGGGACGGGTCCCGGCCCAGGTCTTCCACCCCCGGCCCCGGGTCGAGTCGGCCTTCGTGACCCTCGAGCGGCGCGAGCCGCCGGCCGACGAGGCGACGCGTCGCAGGGCCTTCGCCCTCGTCGACGCCGGGTTCGGCCAGCGCCGCAAGATGCTGCGCCGCTCCCTGTCGGGCCGCGTCGACCCCGCCGCGTTCGACGCCGCCGGGGTGGCGCCGACGGCGCGGGCCGAGGAGCTCGCCCTCGAGGACTGGGTCGCCCTCGCGCTCGCCGCCCCGACCTGACCGCCCCGACCTGACCG
>CAZCEZ010000158.1:3636-5029 GCA_964497795.1 uncultured Acidimicrobiaceae bacterium
GGCCCGATCATCCGCACGGCCCCGGGGACCGAGGGGTCCGTGGCACGATGCCCCGTGCTGACCCAGGCGGGCGACCCGGAAGGAACCATGCCCACGGCACACGCCAGCTGGCCGGCGCCCACCCGCATCCGGGTCGGCGACGGCGTCGACGGACCGATCGAGCTCGCCGTGCACGAGGCGGGGGAGGGGCCGGCGGTCGTGCTCGTCCACGGCTTCCCCGAGCTCGCGTACTCCTGGCGGTACCAGCTGCCGGCCCTGGCCGGCGCGGGCTTCCACGCGCTGGCCCCCGACATGCGCGGCTACGGGGGGTCCAGCGCCCCGGCGCGGACCGAGGCCTACGACCTGCCCACGCTGTGCGCCGACCTGGTCGGCCTGCTGGACGCGCGCGGCATCGAGCGGGCCGTGTTCGTCGGCCACGACTGGGGTGGCTTCGTCGTGTGGGCCATGCCGCTGCTCCACCCCGACCGCTGCGCCGGGATCGTGGGCGTGTGCACGCCGTACATGGCCTTCGCCCCGACCGAGGTCATGCTCGAGATCTTCGGCGGCGACCCCGAGGCGTTCTACATCACCTGGTTCCAGGAGCCCGGTGTGGCCGAGGCCGTCATGGACGACCAGGTCGAGCCGATCTTCGAGCTGCTGCTGCGGGCGGGGATCTCGCCCGAGGACACGGCGCTCGCCGCGACCACCGACGGTGCCGGCCGACGGGCCCGCAACCCCTTCCTGCGCCCCCAGGTCGAGGGGCCGCTGCCCGGCGTGCCGCTCGTGTCCGACGAGGAGCTCGACGTCTACGTCCGCAACTACCTCGCCACCGGCTTCCGGGGCGGGATCGAGTGGTACCGCAACATCGACCGCAACCGCGAGCTGGTGCCCGGCGTCGGCGAGACACCCCTCGACCTGCCCTGCCTCATGCTGTGCGCCGAGTGGGACGTGGCCCTGCGGCCCGACATGGCCGACCCGATGGCCGCGGTCTGCTCGGACCTCGAGCGCCACGACATCCCCCGGGCCGGGCACTGGGTGCAGCAGGAGCAGCCCACCGAGCTGAACGCCCACCTCGTGTCCTGGCTGCAGCGGCGGTTCGGGTCGTGAGCCCGCCCGACCGGCTCTTCGCCCGCACCGGGCCCGACACCTTCGAGCCGACCGCGCTCGCCGTCGGACCGTGGGACCCGGGTGCGCTGCACGGCGGGCCCCCGGCCGCCCTCGTCGCCCAGGCGCTGCAGGCCGCCGTCGACGCCGCCGTCGAGGGCGTCGCGTTCTTCCCGGCCCGCCTCACCGTGGAGCTGCTCCGCCCCGTGCCCCTCGCCGAGCTGACCCTGGCCACGACCGTGCGCCGCCCGGGTCGTCGCGTGTGCGTCGCCGACGCGACCCTGGCCGGTCCCGACGGCACCGTGTGCCT
>CAZCEZ010000159.1:0-4909 GCA_964497795.1 uncultured Acidimicrobiaceae bacterium
TCCGCTTGGCCGAGGCCCGGCGGGCGGCGTCGATCATGATCAGCTGCTCCATGATGGAGTCGTTGATCGAGTAGTCGTCGACGCTCGAGTGGCTCTGGATGATGAACACGTCCGCGCCGCGGACGTTCTGGCCGAGCTTGGAGTGGATCTCGCCGTTGGCGAACTCGGCCAGGTTCGGCTCGCCGAGCTCCTCGCCGAGGATCTCGGCGATCTCGGTGGCCAGGGGCAGGTGCGCCCGCCCCGACAGCAGGTGCAGCTTCTTCTTGGTCACCAGCTCCAACGGTCTGCCTCCTGGTCCGGGTCCCGTCGGCTGGCTCTCAGCCCTCGGGGTCGACCGGCGTGGTGTGCGGGCCAGCATAGTGAGGGCCCGTCACGACCCCGGCAGGCACCTCGTCGCCGGGGCCGAGGGCGGCCCACGGGCCGACCCGCGCCGCGGCGCCGACGACGGCGCGGGCCGCCGTGGTCTTGGTGACGCTGGCGCCGTCGCCGACCTCGGTGTCGACGAGGTGGGCGTCGGGGCCGACGTCGCACCCCTCGCCGATCCGGCAGGTCCCCTGGAGCAGCGTCCCGGGGTAGATCGTGGTGTCGCGGCCGATCGCGACGGTGGCGTCGATGTAGGTGGTCTGCGGGTCGACGAGGGTGACGCCCTCGCGCATCCAGCCGTCGTTGATGCGTCGCCGCAGCTCGGCCTCGGCGGCGGCGAGCTGGAGGCGGTCGTTGACGCCGTGGGTCTCGCCGGGGTCGTCGGCCACGAGCGTGGTGACGGGGTGGCCGGCGTCGGCGAGGACGGCGACGACGTCGGTCAGGTACAGCTCGCCCTGGGCGTTGTCGGGCCGGATGCGGCGCAGGGCCGGGGCGAGCAGGCTGCGCCGGAAGCAGAAGATCCCGGTGTTCACCTCGTCGATCGCCGCCTCCTCGGGGGTGCAGTCGACCTGCTCGACGATCCGCTCGACCCGGTCGTCGCGCCCGCGGACGATGCGGCCGTACCCGGTCGGGTCGTCGAGGCGGGCGGTGAGCACGGTGCAGGCGGCGTCGCTGGCCCGATGGTGCCCGACGAGGGCGGCGATGGTCTCGGGGCGCAGCAGCGGCGTGTCGCCGGTGAGCACGAGCACGTCCTGGGGCTCGTCGTAGGGGTCGTCGCCCAGACCCGTGAGCCCGATGGCGGCGGCGTCGCCGGTGCCGCGCTGGACGGTCTGCTCCACGAACTCGAGGGGCCGGTCGCCGGCGTCCTCGACGAGCCGCTTGGTGACGGCGTCGCTGCCGTGGCCGACCACGACCGACACCCGCCGGACGGCGCAGCCCGAGAGGGCGTCGAGCACCCAGACGACCATCGGCTTGCCCACGAGCACGTGGATGGGCTTGGGGCGGTCCGAGCGCATGCGCGTGCCGTGGCCGGCGGCCAGGACGATGGCGGAGAGGGGACGACCGTCGAGCAGCGTGTCCATGCCCCTGGTCTACCCCTCCCCCGGCCCGGGCGTGCCCCGGTCCGCCCGGTCGTCGTCGGGTCCCTGGTCGGCGTGGTTCCCGGGGCAGGGCTCGAACCTGCGACATGCGGCTCCAAAGGCCGCCGTTCTGCCAGCTGAACTACCCGGGATCTCGCGCCGGATCGTAGCCAGGGCCCCGCGTCGCCGGACCCGACCGATCGGGGTGCGGGGCGCGCCGACCGACGACGGCCGCGGCGATGCCGAGCGCGGCAGCCGCGCCGGCGTCGTCGGTCGGGGCGAGCGGGTCCAGGAGGACCTCGGCGCCCAGCTCGGCGCCGAGGTGGCGGTGCCCGGCGAGGCGCGCCCGGGCCACGGCGTCGGTGCGGGCCTCCATGGCATCGGGCTCCACCGTGAGGAACCGCACGGCGCCCCCGGGCACGGGCCGGCCGGCCGGGACGGCCACGGGCGCCACCGGTGAACGGATCCCGGCGATCTCGCCGTCGGTCAGGTCCCGGAGGTCCAGCACCACGTCGACGCCCGACGCCAGCGCGTCCCGCCAGCTCCCGTCCTCGACCACCGACGGGTCCGGGGCCCGCAGCAGCACCAGGTCCCCGGCGCCCGCGTCGAGCTCGGACGCGGCCCGGCGCACGGCGGCGCGCCACAGCTCGGGCAGGAGCCGGCAGTCGGCGGCCAGGGCCCAGGTGGCCGACGCCGGGGCGGCCGGGAACCGGAACGACACGTGACGCCCGATCGCCTCGTCCCGCCCGGTGTCCACGACGGCCCGGCTGCGCACGACGAGCGTGTCGGTGGCCAGCAGCTCGCGGATCTCGTCCGACCCGGCTGCGCCGTCCTCGGGGGCACCGAGGTCGACCAGGCCGTCGCCGAGGAGTGCGACGAGGGCCAGGACGTGGGCGTAGTGCATCTCGCGGCGGGCCACGCCGACGTCGGGTGCGAGCGCGACGTGGAGGCGGCCGTGGACCCGGTGGCGCTCCCGGAGCTCGACCACGACCCGGTCGCCGTCGAGCACGGGCCCGGTCGCGACCCGCTGCCGGACGGCGAGCTGCGCGGCCCGGTCGTCGGGCACGAGGCTCGCCCGGTCGATGTCGCCGGCCACGGCCGCGACCCGGTCGACGGCGCCGGTGGATCGCACGACGGCCGCACCGGCGACGTCGGGCAGGGACACGAGCCCGTCCACGAGGAGCCCGGGCGTGCGGGCCGGGGTGGCGGCGGCTCCGGCGAGCAGCGCGGCGGCGAGCTCGGCCCGGGCGGCGGCGAGGTCCGAGCCGAGCCGCCACGCGCTGCGACGGTCCAGCTCGCGACCGACCTGGGCGACGAGGACGTCGAGGGAGACCGGCTTGGTCAGGGTCGCATCGGCGCCGGCGCGGAGGTGGCCGCCGACCACGGCCGGGTCGTCGTCGGCGGACAGCAGCACGACCGGCGTCGCCACCGTCGCGGCGCGGCCGCGCATCCAGGCCAGCACCTCCAGACCGTCTCGCCCGGGCATGTGGTGGTCGAGCACGACCAGGTCGAGGTCCTCCCGACCCAGGAGCCGGATCGCCTCGACGCCGTCGCCGGCCTCGACCACCGTCGCGCCCAGGTCCTGCAGGGCCGCGGCCACCACGCCCCGCCACAGGGCGTCGTCGTCGACCAGCAGGCACCGGGCGCCGGCCAGCCGGCGCCCGTCCCCGGGTCTCGTCATCGATCTCGGTTCCATCGCTGCCCCCAGGGCTCGGCCACCCGCCGGACCGGCATCCCCTACCCCACCTCACCACCGGTCCAGTCCACGTCACCGCGGGATCCGGGAGGACGCACCCTGCCGGTGACCGCGGGTGTCGGCGGGTTCGGTGCCGGCGGGCGGCGGCCGGTACGGTCGTCGACCGCAACTTCGTCCACCGCCCGCCCGGACCTGGCCTCCCGCCCGGTGCCGGCGGGCCCGGAAAGGTCTGGGTCACGCACCATGGGCTCCCTCGTCAAGAAGCGTCGCAAGCGGATGCGGAAGAAGAAGCACCGCAAGATGCTCAAGCGCACGCGCTTCCAGCGTCGCGCCGCCGGCAAGTAGCACCGGCCGACATCCGAGCCCCGGCCACGCCCGGGGTGCCCCGACGACCGCCCCGAGCCCCGCTCCGGGCGGTCGCTTCGCGTCCCGGTCCGCTGAAGACCGGCGTCAGTCGAGGGCGGGGGTGGTCCGCACGACGAGTCGACCCGGTCCCGGGTGGGCGCCGGGCACCCACCACGTCGAACCGGAGCCGGCCAGCACCGGCGTCTCCCCGGTCGACGAACCGAGCTCGTCGCGGAAGGCGGCGAGGCGGGGCTCGACCACGAGCGCGGCCGGCTCGAGGTCGTTCGGGCCGTCCGCGGTCGGCCCGCCGAGGTCGTCCCAGGCGGCGTACACCGCCGGCGTGGAGCAGCCGAAGTCCGGCCAGGCCAGGGTGAGCTCGCGCTCGACGACGGGCAGCGGCTCGAGCACCTCGCCGATGCCGGTCACGCGAGCCCGCCCGCCGCGCAGGCAGAACGGCACGTCGGCGCCCAGCCCGACGGCGACGTCGAGGTCGTCGCAGCCGGCCCAGCGCAGGACGGCGGCCGCGTCGGCCGATCCGCCCCCGAGGCCGCCGCCGGCGGGGATCTCCTTGTCGACGTAGACGTGGGCCCGCCGCCCGACGGCCCGCAGCGCCCGCGACACGAGGTCGTTGCCGTCGCCGACGAGGCCCCCGGCGAAGGGGCCGCCGAACTCGACGGTCGGCTCGGGGGCCTCGGGGTGGTGCTCGCCCGCCGCCTCGTCGGGCAGCGGCTGGATGGTGAGGCGGTCGGCGACGTCGAGGCTGACCATCTCGGCGTCGATCAGGTGGTACCCGTCGGCCCGCACGCCGGTCACGCGCAGGGAGAGGGTGAGCTTGGCCGGCGCGGCCACGACGGCGCGCTGCAGGGACGGGTCCACGCTCATCGCTCCTCGACCAGCAGCGACTGGGTGGCCCGACCGATCGGTCCGACCTCGTCCCACAGGAGGCTCTCGGCCAGCCCGACGCCGGCGGGGCCGATCCGGGTGACCGCGTCCAGGCACACCCACTCGCCCTCGGGCAGGCGGTGCAGGTTGACGGTCAGGTCCGGGTTGAGGAACAGGACCTCGGCCATCTCGAACCACTTGGACACGCCGTTGCCGAAGTCGGCGGCGGCCACGACCCGGGCCAGCGGGGAGGTCTCCTCGTCGTCCACGAGCGGCGTGGTGAGGCGGATCCAGTCGGTGGCGGGGCCCGAGTCCTCGAAGCGGCCGGCGACGACGCGGTGCTCGACGCCCTGGCGGGCGAACATCACGGCGTCGGGCGGGCCCGACAGGCGGACGCCGACGCCGGCCTCGCGCCGCCCCGGCGGCTCGGGCCCCTCGTCGACCGCGCGGGCGAAGTCGCCCCAGCGGATGGCGCCGAGCGTGGCCGACAGGCACACGGTGCCGTCGGGACCGGCCAGGGTCGCGTCGGCGACGCACACGCGAC
>CAZCEZ010000160.1:0-4829 GCA_964497795.1 uncultured Acidimicrobiaceae bacterium
CGCCGCCATCTCCGGCTTCGTCGTCGACCCCGACCGCAAGAAGCTGTCGAAGTCGAAGGGCAACGCCAAGGACGGGCCCTTCGAGCTGCTCGAGGAGTTCGGCGCCGACGCGGTCCGCTACTGGGCCTGCGGGGGCGGGCCGGGCCGCGACGTGGCCATGGACAAGGGGCAGATGAAGATCGGCCGCCGCCTGGCCATCAAGCTGCTCAACGCATCGAAGTTCGCGCTCGGGTCCATCCCCGCGCCCGCCGAGGGCGCCACCGTCACCGAGGACCTCGACAAGGCCATGCTCCTCGGGCTGGCCGACCTGGTCGAGGAGGCCACCCGGGTCTTCGACGCGTACGACTACGCCCGCGCCCTGGAGCGCACCGAGACCTACTTCTGGACCTTCACCGACGACTACCTCGAGCTGGTGAAGGGTCGGGCCTACGGGACCGGTCCCGAGGCCGAGTCGGCCCGGGTCGCGCTGCGCCTCGCGCTGGAGACGCTGCTCAAGCTGTTCGCCCCGTTCCTCGCCTTCACGACCGAGGAGGTCTGGTCGTGGTGGCGCGAGGGCAGCATCCACCGCTCCCCCTGGCCCGACGCGGAGGGCCTGCGGGCCGCGGCCGGCGGGCTCGACGCCGACCCGGCCCTGCTCGTCGCCGTCGCCGGCGAGGTCCTCTCCGCGCTGCGGAAGGTCAAGTCCGACGCCAAGGTCGGCATGCGCACCGAGATCGCCACCGCGACGGTGACCGACACCCCGGACCGCCTCGCCGCCCTGGCCCGGGTGCGCGGCGACGTCTGCGACGCCGGCAGGGTCCGGGAGCTCGCCACCGCCGAGGGTGCCGAGCTCGCGGTCGACGCCACCCTCGTCGCCGACGACGCCTGACCGCCGCGGCGCCGCCGCTGCCGGATCCCGACCCGGTGCCGCCACACTGGGGCGGTGACCGGGACCACCGACCTCCCCCTGGCCGGGCGCACCGTCGCCGTGACCGCCGAGCGGCGCGCCGCCGACCAGATCGGCCTGCTCGAGCGGCGGGGCGCGCACGTCCTGCACCTGCCGACCGTCCACACCGTCGACCTGCGCGCCGACGTCGAGCTTCGGTCCCGGACCGAGGACGTGGTGGCCTCGCCGCCCGACTGGACCCTGGCCACGACCGGGTTCGGGATGCGCTGGTGGTTCGAGGCGGCCGACGACTGGGGCATGGGCGACGACCTCGTCGCCGCGCTCGCCACCACCCGCGTCGTGGCCCGCGGCCCCAAGGCCCGCTCCGCCTGCCGCCAGCGGGGCCTCGAGCCGGTGTGGATGGCACCGGAGGAGTCCATGGCCGAGGTCGTGGCGTGGGTCTCGGGCCAGGAGGGCATCGGGACCGCGCGGGTGCTGGTCCAGCTCTTCGACCCCGACGACCACCCCTCGACCGAGGCGCTGCGGGCCGTGGCCGGCGCGGTCGAGGAGATCCCGCTCTACCGGTGGCACCAGCCCGCCGGCGACGGCGCCGACCGCCTCGTGCAGGCGATCCTCGACGGTGCCGTGGACGCCGTCACCTTCACCAGCCAGCCCGCCGTCCGGTTCCTCCTCGACGCGGCCGCCGCCGCCGGGCGCGAGGGCGACGTCGTCGCCGCGCTCAACGCCGAGGTCGTCCCCGTCTGCGTGGGTCCGGTGTGCGCGGAGGCCGGTCGGGAGCGGGGCGTGGAGGCCATGCGCTGGCCCGAGCCGTACCGGCTGGCACCGATGGTCCGCCTCGTCGAGTCCGCACTCGCAGATCGCGACTGAGGCTCGGCTCGGCTGTCAGCGCCCGGGGCGGGGACCGAGGGCGAGGACGACGGCCGTCGACGCCCCGGCGGCCACCACGGTGGCGGCCACCGTCGCCGGTGCGGTCGCGCCCGCAGCGAGGATCACGACCGCCCCGCTGAGCGCCGTCCCGCAGCCGGCTGCGGCCAGGGGCGGCCCCCAGGCCACGTCGGGGCGGACGAGGTCGACGCGGTCGAGCGCGGCGCCGACCTCGGCCACGAGGAGCACGGCGCCCACGACGACGGGCACCACGACGAGGCGGTCCTCGGCCACGGCACCGGCGACCAGGCCCAGCGCGGCCACGGCGTGCACGGCACCGGCCCGACCGGCGTCCCCGGCACCCGCGGCGGCGACCCCGGCCAGGGCGGCCGCCGCGGCGACGAGCCACCACGGACCGCCCAGCGCGGCGCCCCCGACGAGGGCGGCGGCGACGGCCACGGCCGCGACGGCAGCCCGGGCCGACCGGTGGGCGCTCACCCCCGCACCGCCGTGGCGCGGTGGGGCAGGTCGGCCAGCGCCCGGACGGCACCGGTCGGGTCGTCGGCCACGAGGACCGTGCGGACCCCGGCCCGGGACAGGTCGCCCCGGCGCAGGTCGACCTCGGCCCGCCACAGGCGCCGGGCCACGACCTCGGCGGCGACCGCGGCGGCATCGCCCCGGGGCGGGTCGAGCAGGTCGGCGGTCTCGACGACGACCACCGCGGTCGGCCGCCCGACGCGGCGGTGGTGCACCACCTCGGCCACGAACGCATCGGACTGGAGCGGGCTGACGCCCACGACGAAGGCGTCGGCCGGCACGGCCTCGTCCGGCCCGCGGCCACCCCGCCGGCCCGCGCCGGGCCGTGGTCGGTCCGTCGGCGCCGCCCGGCCGTCGCCGGCGCGGAGGAGCGCGTCGAGGACCTGCCACCGCGCCCGCCGGCCGGCGACGGGGGCGAGCCACACCGGCGACGCGCCGGTCGACACGAGCCCGACGCGGTCGCCGGCCGCGAGGTGGTGGCGGGCCAGCGACCACACGACCCGGGCGGCCCGCTCCAGCGCACCGCCCGGCACGCCCCCCTCGGTGAAGCCGTCGAGGCAGAGCACGACGCACCCGGTCCGCTCGGGGTGGTGGACGACGACCCAGGGCACCTCGCTGCGGGCCGAGGCCGCCCAGGACACGTCCCGCTCGCGGTCCCCGGGCCGGTAGGGGCGCAGGTCGGCGAAGTCGGTGCCCGGACCCCGGCGCGGTGCCGGGTGGGCGCCGGCGGCCGCCCGGGGCACGGCGGGGTGCAGGAGCGCGTCGAGCCGTGCGGCCGGTGGGAGCGCGCGGACCACGGTGGGCAGGTCGAGCACGACGTCGTGCGCGACCGCGCCGCCCGGCCGGCGGGCCCGCACCTCGAGCCGACCGACCTGCCGGTTCCCCCAGCGCAGGGCGCGGCAGGTGAGCCGGAGGCGGACCCCGCCCACGGCGTCGAGCGCGATCCCGTCGACGGGGCCGGACCCCGGCGGACGCCTTCCGGCCGCCGCGTCCCGGACCTCGACGACCTCGGTCCCGGCACCGGGCACCGCCCGGCAGGCGACCTCGGCCCGACCCGACCACACGAGGTCGACGACGACGACGAACGCCTCGCCGGCCAGCACCCGGGCCGGGGCGCGCACGACGGTGGCGGCCAGGCCGGGGGCGCGTCCCCGGCCCACGCCCCGGGCGGCGAGGGCGGCTGCGGGTGCGGCGGCGGCGGCGAAGGCGGCGGCACCGGTCACGAGGGCCAGCGCGAGGCCACCGGCCGCCAGCGTGGCGTGGGCCCCGAGCCGCCGGTCGACGGTCACGGTGCTCGACGTGACCTCGGCCGCCACGGCGGCGGGCGGGCGACGCCGCCCCCGGGAGGCCGGCGACGGGAGCGACGGGGCGGCGACGTCGACGCCGCCGGGTGCGCTCACGACCAGGTGGGCGCCGGGACCCGGTCGATGACCCGACGGACGACGTCGTCGGTGAGGGTGCCCCGCACCCAGGCGTCGTCGTCGAGGGTGATGCGGTGGCTGAGCACCGGGATGGCCAGGGCCCGGAGGTCGTCGGGTCCCACGTAGTCCCGGCCGCGCACCAGGGCCCAGGCCCGGGCCACGGTCACGAGCGCGAGCGAGCCCCGGGGGCTGGCCCCGATCGCGATGTCGGGCTCCTCGCGGGTGGCCCGGACGAGCTCGAGGGCGTAGGCGACCAGCGGGTCGTCGACGTGCACGTCCTCCACCGCGGCCTGCATCGACACGAAGGTCTGGCGGGACACCACCGGCGACAGCTCGACCTCGGGCTGCCCGCGCTCGAGGCGCTCGTGCAGGATCGTCAGCTCGTCGTCGGGCCCGGGGTAGCCCAGGGCGACCCGGACCAGGAACCGGTCGAGCTGGGCCTCGGGGAGCGGGTAGGTCCCCTCGGCCTCGATCGGGTTCTGGGTCGCGATCACGGCGAAGGGTCGGCCGAGGTCGTGGGGTTCGCCGTCGACGGTCACCTGGTGCTCGGCCATCGCCTCCAGCAGCGCGGCCTGGGACTTGGCCGGGGCCCGGTTCACCTCGTCGGCCAGCAGCAGGTCGCAGAACACCGGCCCGGGCCGGAACCGGGGCGTGCGGGTGGCAACGTCGAGGACCAGCGAGCCGGTGACGTCGGCGGGCAGGAGGTCGGGCGTGAACTGGATCCGGGAGAAGTCGAGGCCGCAGGCCGTGGCCAGCGACCGGGCCAGGAGGGTCTTGGCCACGCCGGGCACGTCCTCGAGCAGGACGTGGCCCCCGGCCAGGACCGAGGCCAGGACGAGGTCGACGACGTCGCGCTTGCCGATCACGGCCCGCTCCACCTCGGCGACCACCGCCTGGCACAGCTGGGCGGCGGTCGTGGTGCGCGACGGGCCGGGGTCGGTCCGTCCGGGGTCGACGGTGGTCATCTCGAGTGCTCCGGGTGCGGTGGTCGTGCAGGGTGCGTGGGGCCGGGCGGGAGGCCGATCCCGGCCAGCGGCTCGAGCTCGTCGAGCAGACCGGCGACGCGGGTCGCCGTGGCCGCCGCCTCCGCCGCGGTGGCGGTCCGGCGGCCGCGGGGGCGC
>CAZCEZ010000161.1:0-4799 GCA_964497795.1 uncultured Acidimicrobiaceae bacterium
CTTGATCTGGGTGATGACCATCTGCTGGGCCTCGGGGGCCATGTCGTCCCAGACGCCGGGGGCCAGCATCTCGGCCACCTCGCGGACGATGGGCGGCAGCTGGTCGTCGAGCCGGTCGGCGAACAGCTCCTCCATCTCGGAGGGGTCGAGGCGCTCGGCCAGGTCGGCGGGCGACAGGACGTCGCCCACGTTGCCGGCGACGTCGGTGGCGAAGGTGTCGGCCTTCGACGGCAGCACGCCCTGCCAGCCGAGCTTGGCCTTCCCGACGGTGAGCCCGACGAACTCCTCGGGCTCGAAGATCATCTTCACGGCCGCCCAGTTGGTGATGTAGCCGATGAAGGCCGTCACCAGCGGCACGAGGACCAGCACGGCGACGACGTTCACCGCCAGCACGTTCGCTCCGAGCATGTCCACGTCCGCTCCCCCGTCATCCGGCGCCCAGCGCGGGCGATGCTAGCCACGGCACCGTCCCCGGGCCCGAGGCGCCGGATCCCGGGCCGGCCGGTCACCGCTCGACGACGCCGACGCCGTCGGCGGGTGCGCCGGCGACCCAGCGGCCGGCCACCGGTGCGGCGTCGAGGGATCCGAGGTCGACGACGACGGGCGGGCCGACGTCGAGGCGCAGCCGCAGCTCGGTGCCGATGCGGATCCCGACGTCGTCGTCGCCGTCGCCGTCCCAGTCGCCGACCACGACGGGCGCGCCGACGGGACCGAAGGCGAAGCGGCGCTCGGGGCCGGGCCCCGGGCGGAGCACGAAGCGGGCGACGCCGTCGGCGGCGGTGTCGCGGACGATGCCGGGATCGGCACGGCCGTCGCCGTCCCAGTCCCCGAGCAGGCCGCGATCGTCGGCTCGGCCCATGACGATCCGCAGCGGGGCGGCGGAGGTGCCCCGGTCGACGAGGACGACGGCGCCCCGGCGCACGGCCCGCTCGTCCCGACCGTCGCCGTCGACGTCGGCGCACAGCGGGACGTCGCCGGGTGCGCCGAAGGCCGAGCGGCTCGCGGGGTGGGTGGCGGGGAGGTCGGCCCGGTGCCACAGGGCGCCGGCGACCCAGACCGGGGTGTCGACGCCGTCGCCGTCGAGGTCGCAGGCCACGAACGTGCCACCGGCTGCGCCGAAGCGGCGGGAGAGGTCGGCGGGGACGGGCGCGGCCAGGGTCCGCATCGTCCAGGTCGGGCGGACGTCGGGCCGGCCGATCGGGGCGCGCTCGGGGCGGAGGCGCAGGGTCCCGGTCGCGAGGTCGACGGGGGCCGTGACCAGGGCCCGGCGGCCACCGGCCCGGTAGCCGACGGCGCCGTCCCAGGCGTGCAGGACCAGCTGCGACGTGCCGGACCGGTCGACGGCGACGACGGCGCCGCCGGGTCCGACGAGCGCGGGCAGCAGCCCTCCGCCGGTCTCCAGCGCCGGTGCGGACCCCCGGCGGCAGGGCCCGGCGGGCGAGGCGCACGTGGCCGTGGCCGTGGCGTAGCCGGAGCCGGCGAACCCGCCGGTGCTGACGAGGAGCACCCACCCGGCGCGGGGGTCGTGCACGAGGGTCGGGTTCTCGACCACGAGGCGGTCGGCGGGACGGTCGGCCCGCAGGAGGGTGGCCACCGCGCCGGTGGGCGCGCCCGTGGCGGTGAGGCGGACGGACTTGATCGTCGAGGCCCGGCCGAGCCGGTTGGCGTCGGACTTCCAGGTGAGCCACGGCGTGCCGTCGGGGCCCACGGTGACGTCGGGGTCGATCGACCCGCCCTCGGCCCGGTCGCACACCACGGGACCGGCGGTGGGGTCGGTGAAGGGACCCGTCGGCTCGTCGCCCACGGCGTGGCCGATGCACTGGCGGCCCGAGGCGCGCTCCCACGCCGTGTACCAGAGGTGCCACCGGCCGTCGGGGAGTCGGGCCAGGCCCGGTGCCCAGGTGCGGCCCGGTCGGGCCCAGCGGCCGAGGAGGGGCAGCGCGTCGCCGGCCCACGACCAGCCGCCGCTGCGGCTCCACGTGCGGGCCGGGACGTTGGCGGGACCGTCGGGGCCGTCCGCGTTGGTCGTCAGCACGACGAGGG
Source organism: uncultured Acidimicrobiaceae bacterium (assembly GCA_964497795.1). GTDB lineage: Bacteria > Actinomycetota > Acidimicrobiia > Acidimicrobiales > Salinilacustritrichaceae > Salinilacustrithrix. The sequence goes on from CAZCEZ010000161.1 coordinate 2,044, forward strand.
ACCCGTCGTCGAGCACGACGGCGTCGGGGTCGGGGGCGTCGGCGCCGAGGGCGGGGACCTGGGCGGCGGCGGCCGGGTCGCCGGTGGGCGAGCCGTCGGCGTCGGGCAGCCCGGTGCCGACGAGCCCGACGACGGCCGTGGTCGCGAGCGCGACGGCGGCCGCGAACCGGGTCCGTCGCGTCGGGGCCATGCCCGGTCCTTCGACGGCTGGCGCCGCCTCTCCTGCCCGTCCGGCCCCCGGCCCGGGGGCTCAGTCGAACACGACGGTGCGGTTGCCGTAGGCGAGGACCCGGTGCTCGAGGTGCAGGCGCACGGCCCGGGCCAGCACGGTGCGCTCCAGGTCGGCGCCGAGGCGGACGAGGTCGGCGACCTCGTGGCGGTGGCTGACCGGCGTGACGTCCTGGTGGATGATCGGCCCCTGGTCGAGCTCGCCGGTGGCGTAGTGCGCGGTGGCCCCGATGAGCTTCACGCCGCGCTCCCAGGCCTGGTGGTACGGCTTGGCCCCGACGAAGGCCGGCAGGAACGAGTGGTGGATGTTGATGATCCGGTTGGGGAAGTCGGCGACGAAGGCCTCGGGCAGGATCCGCATGTAGCGGGCGAGCACGACGAGGTCGGGGTCGGCGGCCCGCACGAGGGCGTGCATGGCCTCGGACTGGACCTCGGGGTGGCCGGGGTCGACGGGCAGGAGGTGGAAGTCGTGCCCGTGGCGGGCGACGAGCGCCTCGTGGTCGTCGTGGTTGGAGGCGACGAGGGCGATGTCGCACTCGAGCTCGCCGAGGTCGACGCGGGACAGCAGGTCGGCCAGGCAGTGGCCCTGCCGGGAGCAGAGCACGACGACGCGGGGTCGGGGCCCGGGCGTGTGGATCTCCCAGGTCATGTCGTAGGCGGCGGCCACGGGGCGCATGGCGCCCTCGACGTCGGCGCCGTCGGGGAAGGTGACCTCGAGGCGCTGGAGGAACAGGTCGTGGACCCGGTCGGTGTGCTGGTCGGCGTGGACGATGTTGCCGCCGAGCGCGGCCACGGTCTGGCCGACGGCGGCGACGATGCCGGGCCGGTCCGGGCAGCGCAGGAGCAGCACGGTCTGGGTCACGGCGCCCGACCCTAGGCCGGGTCCCCCCGGGCGCCGGGACCGCGGACGGCGACGCCCGGGGCACCTACGCTCCGGCCATGGCGACCGTGACCGGACGAGTGGCGAACCTGCTGTCGACGAGGGCCGATCCGCTGGCCCGGTGGTTCGGGCGCCGGCACGTGGCCCGCTACCGCCGCTCGGGCGGTGCGTCCTCGGCCGAGCTCCGGGGCCTGCCCGTGTTCTGCCTGGACGTGGTCGGCCGGCGCAGCGGCGAGCCCCGTCCGGTGATGCTGATGCTGGTGCGCGACGGCGACGACCTGCTCGTGTGCGGCTCCAACGGCGGCAACCCCGAGGCACCGAACTGGTGGCGCAACCTGGTGGCGGCCGGGGGCGGGCACGTGGAGGTCGGGGGCGACCGCTGGCCGGTGACGGCACGGGTCCTCGACGAGGGCCCCGAGCGCGACCGGGCCTGGGCGACGCTGTGCGCCGCCTACCCGGACTTCGCCTCCTACCAGGAGCTCACCGACCGGCGGCTGCCGGTCGCGGTCCTGGAGCGTGCGGCGTGAGCGCGACCGCGGTCCGCCGGGCCCTGTGGACGCCCGACGGCCTCGAGGTGACCGAGGTGGAGCCGGGACCGCTGCCCGAGGGCTGGGCCCGCATCCGGGTGTCCGCCTGCGGCATCTGCGGCTCGGACCTGCACTTCTGGCACGGCACGATGCCCCGGCCGCTGGGCACGGCGCCGGGCCACGAGCTGGCCGGCACGATCCTCGACGTCGCCGGTCCGGCCGCCGGCCGCCTCGACGACGTGCTGTACGCCGTGTCGCCCAACGTGTCGTGCGGGACGTGCCCGTTCTGCCTCGTCGGCGACACGCACCTGTGCGACCGGGCGCTGGGTCGCGGCCTGGGCCTGGGCGCGGACGGCGGCCTGGCCGACGTGGTCGACGTGCCCGTCGCCAACCTCGCCCCGACCGGGACCGACGACGGGGTGGTCGCCTCGATGACCGAGCCTCTGGCCGTGGCGCTGCGGGGCGTGGGCCTGGCCGGGGTCGAGGCCGACTCCCGCGTGCTGGTGCTGGGCGCCGGCACGATCGGGCTGTGCGCCGCGCTCCTGGCCCGCGACCGGGCCGCCGAGGTGGCGATCACGGCCCGCCACCCCCACCAGGCCGCGGCCGCCGAGGCGCTCGGCGTGACGGTCCTGGGCGAGGCCGACGGGATCGGCTGGGCCAAGTCGGTCGGTGCCGACGTGGTGCTGGAGACCGTCGGGGGCTCGGCCGACACGCTGTCGGTGGCGACGAAGGCCTGCCGCAAGGGCGGGACGGTGGTGGTGCTGGGCGTGTTCGACGCCCCCGTGGCGATCGACGTGACGACGATGCTGATGAAGGAGCTCCGCCTCCAGGGGTCGTTCTGCTACGGCTCGACCCGCCGGGGTCCGGAGTACGCAGCGGCCGCGGCCCTCACCGGGCGCATCGAGGCCGACCTGGCCCGCCTCCAGACGCACGCGTTCGCGCTCGACGACGTCGTCGACGCCTTCGGCGCCGCCCTCGACAAGTCGAGCGGCGCCATCAAGGTCACCGTCGTCCCCTAAGGACGACCCGCAGGGGCCGCGGGGACCACGCACGACTGCCGGGACCGTCACGAGTCCGTCGCCCTGCGACGGACTCGGGGTCGCCGCAGGCGACACGTGGAG
>CAZCEZ010000162.1:0-4609 GCA_964497795.1 uncultured Acidimicrobiaceae bacterium
CCGTGGCGGTGCTTCACGGCGCGCAGCAGGCGCAGGGCGTGGTGCCGGTCGCCCTCGAAGGACAGGACCGTGTCGACCAGGTGCTCCAGGACCCGGGGGCCGGCCAACCCGCCCTCCTTGGTGACGTGCCCCACCAGGACCACGGCCACGCCGCGGGCGCGGGCCTCGACGACGAGGCGGTGGGCGCACTCGCGGACCTGGGCCACGGACCCCGGGGCCGAGGCGAGGGCCGGGTCGTGCACCGTCTGGATGGAGTCGACCACCAGGACCCGGGGCGCGACGGCGTCGAGGTGGCCGAGCACGGTGGGCAGGTCGGTGTCGGCCGCGAGCCAGAGGCGGTCCTCGAGGGCGCCGAGGCGCGCCGCCCGGCCCCGGACCTGGGCCGCCGACTCCTCGGCGGTCAGGTAGAGGGCGTCGACGCCGGAGCGGGCGGTGGCCGCGGCGGCCTGGAGGAGCAGCGTCGACTTGCCGATGCCGGGCTCGCCGCCGACCAGCGTCACCGAACCGGGGACGAGGCCGCCGGCGAGGACGCGGTCGAGCTCGCCGACGCCCGTGGGCACCGGCCGGGCGCCGTCGTCGACGACGTCGGCGATGCGGGTGGCGGGCCGGGTCGGTGCCGTGGCCACGACCACGCCCGGTTCGTCCCGCTCCTCGACCAGGGTGCTCCACTCGCCGCAGCCGGGGCAGCGGCCGGCCCACTGGGGGCTCGACGCGCCGCAGTCGGTGCAGCGGAAGGTGGAACGGGGGCGCTTGGCACGGGCGGAGGGCACCGGGGCAGCATGCCGGGCCCCTCCGACGGGAACGCGGAGCCTCAGGCCCCCTCGGCCCGACGCCGGGCCCGGAGCACCAGCCGGACGGCCACGAGGCACACCAGCGCGAACGCGGCGGCCACGGCCACGGCCACCCAGACGAGCCGCTCGGTGCGCTCGACGGTGCCGGTCGCGGCCAGCTGCACCGACTCGCGCTCGAGGACCGACGGGCGCCACACGGCGCCGTTGGAGGCCCGGGTCGGGGCGTTCGAGGCGACCTCGCCGGGCAGGCGCACGGCGACCTGGACCTGCACGAGCTCGTCGACGGCGGCGCCGAGGCGCTCCTCGAGCAGATCGAGGGGCTCGGCGCCGAGCGCCTCGGCCAGCTCGGCGTCCTCGGTGACGCCCTCGACCCCCCGGGTGAAGTCGACGGTCCCGCCGAAGCGGTACTCGGTCGACGCGAACGCGTCGACCCGCTCGACCCGGAAGTCGCGGAAGGGGCCGTCCTCGCCGGCGAGCTCGTCCACGAGGGTGGCCAGCTCCTCGGGGGTGCCGAAGTCCTGGCGGGCCCGCAGCCAGGTGAGCCCGTCGGCCTCCCGCGCCGGTCCCGTCACCTCCCAGCCGCCGTCGACGAGGTCGCCGACGTCGAGGACGCCGCCGTCGGCCACGTCCTGCCCGAGGTCGGGGTGGCGCTCCAGGGCGTCGTCGTCGAGGCCGATGCCGAGCTCGACGGTGCCGCCCCCGTCGGGGTCGACGGTCACGTTCAGCTCGGTGCGGAGCTGGCAGGCGCCGAGCAGGGCGAGCGCGACCAGGGCGCACAGCGCCCGCAGGGGCAGCGACCGGGCGGCCACGGCTCAGGTGGTCCGGACGATGAGCAGGCTCGTGTTGAGGTGGTGCGAGATCTTGTTCGGCACCGCGCCGAGCTTGAAGAACCGGGTCACGCCGGTCATGCCCTTGTTCCCCACGACGAGCAGGTCGTAGCCACCCCGCTCGGCGGTGTCGAGCAGCGCCGTGACGGGGTCGTCGTCGACCACGAGGGTGTCGATGGCGACGCCGGCCCCACGGTGGGTCTCGGCGGCGTCGTCGACCACGCGCTGGGCCGAGGCCTTGCCCGACGCCGTCAGGATGGTGAGGGAGGCACCGGTGGACCTGGCCACCTCGACGGCTCGGGCGACCGCCCGTGCCGCGGTGGAGGAGCCGTCGGTCCCGACCAGGATGCGCTCGTACACGGGGCCGGACTCTACGCGCGCCGCCGCCGGGTCCGGGCGTGCGAGGATCCCCCCATGGCGGTCGATCCCCTCCAGGCCATCCGGGACATCGCCCTCGCCTTCCCCGAGGCCACCGAGCGGGAGACGTGGGGCAACCCGACCTTCCGGGTGCGGGACCGGATCTTCGTGTCGCACAGCGTCGACGACGACGGCCGCCACGGTCTCGTGATGAAGGCGGCACCCGGTGAGCAGGAGAGCCTGCTGGCCGAGGGCGAGCCGTTCTTCCTGCCCGCCTACGTGGGCTCCAAGGGCTGGATCGGGATCCACGTCGACGGCGACACCGACTGGCGGGCCGTGGCCGAGCTGGTCGTGGACTCCTACCGGGAGGTCGCCCCCCGGTCGCTGTCGGTCGGGATCGGCATCCGCCCGCCCGGACGATCGGTGGCGGCCCGGACGATCGTGGCGGTCGGCAACGTCATCGGCGAGCTGGTCGAGGGCAAGCCGCCCAAGGACCAGCAGGTGGCCGAGGACGTGGCCGACGACGACCTCGACGGCGACGGCCCCCGCCTCGACTTCGACCCCGACGACCCGACGAACACCACGTTCGAGATCTGACGCCGCGACATCGGCCTGTCCTCGCTCCGCTGCGAGCAGGCCCACGTTGCACGGAGCCACGGTGCGGGACGTGACCGACCGGTCGGCTGGTGCCTCCCTCGGACCTGTACCGGGACGCGGAAGGGCCCCGCCTCTCGGCGGGGCCCTCCTGGTCGTTCAGGTCACCGACGGCGACGCTCAGTCCGTGCCGGCGGCCTCGAGCTCCTCGACCGACGGGGGCTCGAAGCCCTCCTCGGAGTGGAACACGATGACCTCCTCGTTCGTCTCCGGGTCCACCTCGGTGTCCACGGTGACGATCTCGCCGGCCCGGAACTGCTTGTAGAGCAGCTTCTCCGACAGCGGGTCCTCGATGTAGCGCTGGATGGCCCGGCGCAGGGGACGGGCGCCCAGCGTGGGGTCGTAGCCCTTGTCCGCCACGTACAGCTTGGCGGCCGTGGTGAGCTCGATGCCCATGCCCTGGCCCTCCATCTGCTTGGCCAGCTTGGCGATGAACAGGTCGACGATCTGGATGACCTCGTCCTTGGACAGCTCGTGGAAGACGATGGTCTCGTCGATGCGGTTCAGGAACTCGGGCCGGAAGTGCGCCTTGAGGGCGTCGTTGACCTTCTCCTTCATCCGCTCGTAGGAGACGGCCTCGTCGGCCTTGCCGAAGCCGACCGACGCCTTGCGGAGGTCGGCCGTGCCCAGGTTCGAGGTCATGATCAGCACGGTGTTGCGGAAGTCGACCGAGCGCCCCTGGGCGTCGGTGAGGCGACCCTCCTCGAGGATCTGCAGCAGCGTGTTGAACACGTCCTGGTGGGCCTTCTCGACCTCGTCGAAGAGCACGACGGAGAACGGCTTGCGCCGGACGGCCTCGGTGAGCTGGCCGCCCTCCTCGTAGCCGACGTAGCCGGGAGGCGAGCCGACGAGGCGGCTGACCGTGTGCTTCTCCATGTACTCGGACATGTCGAGGCTGATCATCGCCTGCTCGTCGCCGAAGAGGAACTCGGCGAGGGTCTTGGCCAGCTCGGTCTTGCCCACGCCCGAGGGGCCCAGGAAGATGAAGCTGCCGCTGGGGCGCTTGGGGTCCTTGAGGCCGGCCCGGGTGCGGCGGATGGCCTGGGAGACGGCCTTGATGGCGTCCTCCTGGCCGATGACCCGCTTGTGGAGCTCGTCCTCCATGCGGAGCAGCTTCTGGGTCTCCTCCTCGGTCAGCTTGTAGACGGGGATACCCGTCCACACCGAGAGGACCTCGGCCACGGCCTCCTCGTCGACCTCGTCGAAGAGGTCGACGCCGGACTCCTTGATCTCGGTCTCCTTGGCCTCCTTGGCCTGGAGGAGCTCCTTCTCCTTGTCCCGGAGGCGGCCCGCCTCCTCGAAGTCCTGCCGCTCGACGGCGGACTTCTTCTGCTCGACCACGCCGGCGAGCTCGTTCTCGAGCTCCTTGTAGTCGGGCGGGGTCTGCATCCGCTTGATGCGCAGGCGCGAACCGGCCTCGTCGATGAGGTCGATGGCCTTGTCGGGCAGGTGGCGGTCGGAGATGTAGCGGTCGGCGAGGTTGGCCGCCGCCACGAGCGCCTGGTCGGTGATCGTGACCCGGTGGTGGGTCTCGTAGCGGTCGCGCAGGCCCTTCAGGATCTCGATGGTGTGGGCCACCTCGGGCTCCTCGACCTTGATGGGCTGGAAGCGGCGCTCGAGGGCGGCGTCCTTCTCGAGGTGCTTGCGGTACTCGTCGAGGGTGGTGGCGCCGATCGTCTGGAGCTCGCCCCGGGCCAGCATCGGCTTCAGGATGCTGGCGGCGTCGATGGCGCCCTCCGCGGCACCCGCGCCCACGAGGGTGTGGAGCTCGTCGATGAACAGGATGATGTCGCCCCGGGTGCGGATCTCCTTGAGCACCTTCTTGAGGCGCTCCTCGAAGTCGCCGCGGTAGCGGGACCCGGCGACGAGGGCGCCGAGGTCGAGCGTGTACAGCTGCTTGTTGTGCAGCGTCTCGGGGACGTCGTCGGCGACGATCTTCTGGGCGAGGCCCTCGACGATGGCGGTCTTGCCGACGCCGGG
>CAZCEZ010000163.1:0-4502 GCA_964497795.1 uncultured Acidimicrobiaceae bacterium
GACCAGGACTTTCGCGGCACCAATACCGACAGGGTTCGATTCCCCCCAGCTCCACTCGCTCACTGCCCGTCCCGGAGCGTCCGTGACGTCCCCCGGGGCCTGCCTATCGTCGGGGCGGATGTCCGTCGCCCGCTCCCTCGCACTCTTCGCGCTCGCTGCGCTCGCCGAGATCGGCGGGGCGTGGTTGATCTGGCAGGGGGTGCGGGAGCACCGCGGGGCGGCCTTCATCGGCGCAGGCGTCGCGGCGCTCGGCGCCTACGGGTTCGTGGCCACCCTCCAGGACGACCCGAGCTTCGGGCGGATCCTGGCGGCCTACGGAGGGATCTTCGTCGCCGGATCCCTGGCCTGGGGCGTGGTCGTCGACGGGTTCCGGCCGGACCGCTACGACCTGGTCGGCGCCGCGGTCTGCCTCGTCGGCGTGGCCGTGATCATGTACGCGCCTCGCTGACCGGCGCCGACCCCGCGCAGGGGTCAGGGTCGCAGCAGCTCGGTCTCGGCCGCGTGGCGGGCACGCAGCTCGGGGTCCCAGTCGCCGGAGCAGTACACGACCATCTCGGAGATCGCGCCGCCCGTCACGGCGCACAGCACGATCTTGCGGTCGGTCATCGGCACGCCGTCCTCGAGGTGCTCCCCCACCAGCTCGGCCACGAAGCCGTCGACGGTCGGCACGGTGCGGACCACCGTGACCGAGCTGCCGTCGGGCGCGTAGCCGGACAGCCAGTCCGCGAACGCCCGGCGACCCTGGAGCTGGAACCGCCACAGCGGCGGGTGGCCGTCGAGGAACAGGTCGTCGGTGACGACGTCGTCCACCACGCCGGTGCGGAACAGGTCGGCCATCCGCTCGGCCAGCTCCTGCACGGTCGGGTCGCGCGTGGTCCTGGGTTCGATGGTGCGCATGGGTCGCTCCTCGTCGGGATCGTTCGGTCTCCCCCGAGTCGTCCGACGCGCGCCCGGTCCTGCGCATCGGGAGGATCACCGATCCCACGACCGGCCGGGTTCCCGCAGTTCGCCCGATGCGGACCGACGAGTCGCCTCCGTACGGTCGATCCGTCGCCGGATCCCCCGGCGCGACCCGCAGGAGGCACCGCCATGACCACGAAGACCAACGACAACACCGCCGTCGTCGAGCGGATGACGGCGGCGATCTTCGCCCTGGACCGACCCGAGCTGGACGCCGTGTTCACCGATGACCTCGAGTTCCACCTCCGGGGTCCCTTCGTCACCGCCGGCGACCACGAGGGCATCGACGGGCTCCTCGCCGCCCTCGGGGCCGTCTTCGAGGCGACGCAGGGCCAGGTCGAGCTCGAGCAGCGCTTCTGCATCGGCGAGGGCGACTGGGCTGCGGAGTGGGAGCACGCCCGCCTCCACCGCAAGGGCCGCATCCTCGAGTCGGACAACGCCCTCGTGTACCGGTTCGAGGACGGGCGCATCGCCGAGATGTGGATGTACCTCGGCGCCGTACCGGAGGTGGCGGCGTCGTTCTTCGCATGATGCAGTACGTGCATGGGCACACCGTGGGAGGACGTGCGGTCGCACTGTCGGGACGCCCGGTGGGGCGACGCCGTCCGGCTGCTCGACGTCCTCGACGTCGATGACGCCGAACCGGCCGACCTCGACCTCCTCGCCGGCGCCTCCTACCTGACCGGCCGGGTCGACCTGGCCTTCGACCTCTGGACCCGTGCCCACCGCCGGGCTGCGGACCGGGGCGACCTGGCGGACGCGGCCCGCCTCGGGGTCCGCCAGGCCATGGCCCACGGCTTCCGGGGCGACATCCCCCGGGCCCGGGGTTGGGTCGACCGCAGCGCGAGGCTGCTCGCCGGCGAGCCGCACGACGAGGTGATCGACGGGCGACTGACCTACGCCGGCGGCTACTGCGACCTCTTCGAGCGCGGTGACGTGCCCGGCGCCCACGCCCGGTTCGTCGCGGCGGGCGAGATCGCCGACCGCCGCGGCGACGAGGGGCTGGCCGCCCTGGCGAGGATCGCCGAGGGACGGATGCTCGTGTACCTCGGCGACGTCCAAGCCGGCGTCGGCCTGCTCGACGAGGCGATGGTCTCCGTCGAGGCCGGTGTGCTCGACCCGATCGCCACGGGCGACGCGTACTGCACGGTCATCGACGCGTGCCACGAGCTGTTCGACGTCGCCCGGTGCCAGACGTGGACCGACGCCCTGACCCGGTGGTGCGACCGGCAGCAGGAGCTGGTCACCTACCGCGGGCACTGCTTCGTCCACCGGGCCGAGCTGTCCCTGTTCCACGGTCGGTGGGACGACGCGCTCGCCCAGGCCCGTGAGGCCGTCGAGCGGCTCGCCGACCCGGTGCAGCCCGGCATCCTGGGCGCCGCCCACTACCTGGAGGGCGAGGTGCACCGGATGCGCGGCGAGCTGGACGCTGCCGACGCCGCCTACCGACGGGCGAACGCATCCGGCTTCGCCCCGCAGCCCGGCTTCGCTCGGCTCCGTGTCGCACAGGGAGACCCCGAGGCGGCGGACGCGCTGATCCGCCGGGTGCTGGAGGAGGCGCGCAACCCGGTCCGCCGCGCCGGTCTGCTGCCGGCCCTCGCCGAGATCGTCCGGCTCGTCGGCGACGACGACACCGCTGCGGCCGCCGTGGAGGAGCTCCGTGGGCTCGCGGTCGAGCTCGGATCGGACGCGCTGCTGGCCGCAGCGGAGCACGAGGACGCGGTCCGGGCACTGGCCGAGGGCCGGGCCGGCGACGCCCTCGGGCTCGGCCGGGACGCCCTGGCGCGCTGGCGCGACCTGGACGCGCCGTGGGATGCGGCTCGGACCCGGCTGGTGCTGGCCGAGGGCTGCGAGCGCCTCGGTGACCTGGACGGCGCGGCCATGGAGCGGGACGCGGCTGCCGAGGTCATGGCCCGCCTCGGTGCCGTGCCGTCGCAGGTCGATCCCCCCGGTCGGGCTCCCGACGAGCTCCCCGCTGGCCTGACTGCGAGGGAGTGCGAGGTGCTCCGCGTCCTGGCCAGGGGCCGGACCAACCGGGCCATCGGCGAGGAGCTGTTCATCGCCGAGAAGACCGTGGCGAGCCACGTGAGCCACATCTTCACCAAGCTGGGGGTCACGTCCCGCAGCGCCGCCACGGCCTGGGCGTTCGAGCACGACCAGAACTGAGGACCGGACCTGCTGCGGCGAAGCACCGGGCCGGGAGCCCGGGTCACTCCGTGAGCGCGAGCGCCGCGGTCAGGTCGGACTCCACGACGGAGCCGAGCACGGCCGGACCGCCGTAGACCCAGGCGATGGCGACCTCGGCCGGGAGCCCGGCGAGGTGCTCCTCGGACGCGGCCGGGACGACGTCCCGCACCGCCAGGAGGATCGGCGCTCCGTGGGCGGCGGCGTGGGCACCGCCCGCGACCCCGTCGGGGAAGTCGAGCGCGCTGGCCACGCCGACTTGGTCCGGGGCGGAGAAGAACTCCTCGGCCACCAGGGCGGCGGTCTCGAAGCGGTCGGCGCCGGCCAGGGCCGTGGCGGGGTACCCGCCCGAGGACGCGGCCCGGGCGGCGGGCCCGCCCAGTGCGTACCGGGTCGCGCCCGGGTGGGCGGCGAGGTAGGCGGCGGTCGCGTCGGGGAGGACGTCGCCGGCGGTGAGGAGGATCGCGCCGTCGACGGCCGCGGCCGCGGGTCCGCCGCTGAGGGCGTCCGCGAAGTCGAGTCCCGTGGCCAGCAGCAGGGTGTCCGGATCGCCGAGGACCCCGGCGATGCGGACGGCGGTGTCGAACCGGTCGACACCGGCGTGGCGCACCGTGACGTACCCGGCGTCGACGAGCGCGGCCTCGACGTCGGGGTCGAGGGCCCGGGCGCCGCCGAGGAGGTGGACGGTGACGTCGTCGATGCGCATCGTGGGCTGGGCGTCGTCGTCGGTGACGGTGACGGTGGCCGAGCAGTCGGCACAGAGGGCGACGGTCTCGTCGGTGCAGCCCTCGCACGTCGCGGCCGCCGGGTCGGTGACCGTCACGGTGAAGGTCTCGTCGACCTCGTGGAGGGCGTCGTCGACGATCGGCACCTGCACGACCGTGGAGGTCGTCCCGGGGGCGATGGTGGCCGTCGTCGTGGTGGCCGCGTAGTCCCCGGGCGCGGTGGCCGTCCCGTCCGAGGTCGTGACCTCGAGGGTGACCGTTTCGACCGTGGGGTTCGACAGCTCGATCTCGATGGAGGCCGGCCCGGACTCGCTGATGGTTTCGTCGGCGACGCTCACGGAGGGGACGGGGTCGTCGTCGAGGATCGTCCCCGCGCCCGAGCCGTCGAAGACGGTCGGGTCGGCGTCGGTGGTCGCGAGGAGCTCCGCGGTGACCGTGACTTCGCCCAGCTCCACGGTGAACGTCTCGTCCAGCTCGTCCACGTCGTCCTGGAAGACCGCGACCGAGAGCTCCTGACTGGTCTCGCCCGGCGCGAAGCTGACGGTGCCGGCGGCCTCGCCGTAGTCCTCGCCACTGGATGCCGTCCCGGCGGCGGTCGTCCACTGGACCACGACCGTCGCATCGTCGACCGCC
>CAZCEZ010000164.1:0-4285 GCA_964497795.1 uncultured Acidimicrobiaceae bacterium
TGTTGACGATGGCCGAGAAGCCGGCGTTCTCCTCGGTGATGAGGTTGTCGACCGGCACGCGCACGTCGTCGAAGTAGAGGGTGGCCGTGTCCGAGGCCAGCCAGCCCATCTTGTCCAGCTTGGTGCGGTCGACGCCGGGGCGGTCGCCCTCGATGAGCAGCAGCGAGATGCCGGCCGGGCCCTCGCCGCCGGTGCGGACCGCGGTGGTCAGGAAGTCGGCCCGCATGCCCGAGGTGATGAAGGTCTTGGAGCCGTTCACGACGTAGTGGTCGCCGTCGCGCCGCGCCGTGGTCCGGATCCGGGCCACGTCGGAGCCGCCGGAGGGCTCGGTGATGGCGAGCGCGGCGATGGCCTCGCCCGTCATGCACGGGGCGATGACCCGGGCCTTCATCTCCTCGGAGCCGAACCGCTGGATCGGGGGCAGCCCGATGTAGTTCGAGAACAGCGCGGCGACGACGCCGCCGGACCCGGCCCGGCACAGCTCCTCCATGAGCACGAGGCGCATGAGGGCGTCGCGCTGGCCGTGCCCGCCGTGCTCGGCGTCGAACCCGTCGCCGAACAGGTCGATCTTCCCGGCCTTCACGTACAGGTCGCGGGGGACCTCCCCGGCCAGGTCCCACTCGTGCACGTGGGGCGCGATCTCGGCCTCGGTGAAGGCCCGGACCACGTCGCGGAACGCCTCGTGGTCGTCGGTGTAGAAGGGCGAGGACGTCGTGGGCACGACGTCGAGCGTAGGACCTGCCCGGTGGGATGACCGGTTCGGGACCTCGGACCCGACCTGGTGCTCCGACGGCCCGCGGCGACCGTCCCGGTCGTACCATCGGCCGCGGAGCGAGGAGCGGCCGTGCGCAGGCACCTGGACATCGTGGTGGGCGTGGTGGCGGTCCTCGTCGCGATCGTCGCGCTGGTGACGGTCGAGGCCGGGCGGGCCGACCGCGGCCGCGCGCTCTACGGCGAGGTCGTGGCCTCGGCGGGAGCCCACGTCGAGACCTGGCTCGACGCCCAGGTCGCCCGCCAGCGGGCCATCGCCTTCACCCAGCCCGACGGCGACGAGCTCGCCGCCGTCTTCGGCACCGGCCACGTCTCCTTCGCGCTGCTGCTCGACGGCGACGGACGGATCCTCGCCACCCACCCGGAGCGGCCCGACATCGGCCCCGGCGACGACCTCTCGGGCCGGTTCCCCCACATCGACGCCGTGCTCGGCGGGGCCTCCACCGGGTTCTGGGCCAGCGATGCCGCCACGACCGCCTCCGGCTCCGTGGCCGCCGTCGCCGTGGCCGGCCCCGGCGAGCCCGCGACGGTGCTCACGACGGCCTTCGACCTCGTCGACACGCTCCTGCCCCGGACGCTGGTCGACAGCCTCGTCGTCGTCGAGGGCGCCCGGTGGACGATCCGGGACGACGGGACCGGCGTCCGGCTGGCCGCCGGGCCGGGGACCGCGGTCGACAACGCCCGGGAGGTCCCCGTCGGACCGTGGGTCCTGCGCGTCACCGCCTCCGACGCCGCCGTCGCCGAGCTGGCCGGCGGGACGGCCAGCTGGCCCGGCCGGGTGGTCGTCGTCGGCCTCGCCGCGGTCGTCGTCCTGGTGCTCGTCCGACGGCGCCGTGCCCCGGCCCCCGTGCTCGGCGGTGGGCTGTTCGAGGCCTCCGCCGTGCCGGCCATGGTCGTGGACGTCGAGGCGGATCGCATCGTGCAGGCCAACGCCGCGCTGGCGCAGCTCACCGGGCGCAGCGCCACGTCCCTCGAGGGCCAGCCGACGAGCACCGTGCTGGTCGTCGACGACGACGATCGGTGGATCGACGACGGGCGGGCGGCCGTGGAGCGGCGGGTGTGGGCCGAGGGCGAGCAGCGCTGGGCGCGGGTGACGGCCCGGACGCTCCCCGACCCCGGCCCCGACGGGGCCGAGCGGTCGCTCGTCGAGGTGGTCGACGTCGACGCCGACCACCGGAAGCGTGCCGTGCTCGAGCGCCAGCAGGTGGTGCTGCGGGACCTGGCCGGCCGGCTGTCCCACGACCTGCGCACACCGCTGACCGCCATGGTCGGCTTCGCCGACCTCCTCGAGCGGATGCCCGACGCCGACCTGGACCAGCGGGTGACGTGGGCGTCCCGGCTCACCACGAACGCCCGCCAGCTCAGCGAGTACGTGCGCGACATGGCCGACGCGGCCGCCGAGCTGGCCCGCCGCCCCGCGACCGACGTGCGGGCCTGCGCCCAGCGGGCGCTGCACCTGCACGAGGCGTCGCTGCGCAGCGTCGGTGCCGAGGTGGTCGACGAGATCCCCGCCGACCTGGCCGTGGCCATGCCCGAGCTCCTGCTGCGCCAGGTGCTGGCCAACCTCGTCGACAACGCGGTGAAGTACCGGAACCGGGCCGTGACCCTCCGCCTGGTGCTGACCGGCCGGCGGGTCGGCAGCCGCGCCGAGATCGCCGTGTCCGACAACGGGCCCGGGGTGCCGGCACCGGACCGGGACCGGATCTTCGACGACGGGACCCGGACCTCGAGCGACCGGATCGCGGGCACCGGCCTCGGGCTGGCGATGAGCCGCGACCTCGTCGGCGACGCGGGTGGGACCATCCACGTCGAGGACGCCGAGCCGACCGGGGCGCGCTTCGTCCTCCGCCTGCCCGTGGCCCCGACCGTGGCCGACCCGACCGGGGTGGCCCCGTCGGCCGTCGACGACGGGACGTCGGAGGAGCCGACCGGCGGCGAACGAGCCGCGTCGGGCATCGATGCCGCGGTGCTCGACCGCTACCGACCCGACGAGGTCCTCGTCCGCCACAGCTCGGGCGGCATCGTGCACCTGTCCCCGCCCGACGGGCTGCTGGCCCGACTGGTCGGCGGCGGTGCGAGCGCGACCGGTGAGCGCCTCCACCCCGACGACGCCGCCTCCGTGGTCGGCGCGTTCCAGGCGGCGACCGCCGACCCGGGCCAGCCCCACGACGTCGTGGCCCGGTTCCGGAGCCTGGAGGACGGCGAGTGGGTGCCGCTGCTGCTGACCTGCACCCAGCCGCTCCCCGAGCACGACCTGGGCGGCCTCGTGGTCTCGGCCCGTCCGCTCCCCGACGTCGACGGGACGTCGTCGCTGTTCGAGGAGCTGCCGTTCCCGGCCCTGCTCCTCGGCCACCACCGCCAGCTGCTGCGGGCCAACGACGCAGCCGTGACCCGCTTCGGGTGGGAGGACGGGCTGCCGGTGCACGCCTGGCTGGACGACGTCGGCGACGACGTCGTGCGGACGATGATCCAGCAGGCCCTGGTCGAGCGGGCGACGACGACCTGGCACGACGACGCCACGGTCGGCGTGGTCACCCGCCTGACGGGCGAGGACAGCGCGGACGCCTTCCTCGTGCTGCTCGCCGAGGGCGTGCCCCAGGGGCCGGTCGCGTTCGACGACCTGACGGGCCTGCCCGACCCGGCCGCGGTCCGGGCCAACCTCGTCCGCCTGCTGGCCGCTCCCCACGACGAACGGGTCGTGGCCGTCGCCGTGCTCGCCCTGGGTGGGCTGGCCGAGATCCGCGCCGAGCGGGGGCAGGCGGCCGCCGACGCGGTGCAGCAGGCCCTCGCCGACCGGCTCCGCACCACGAACCCGGGCACGGACACGGTCACCCGGCGGCAGGACGGCGAGTTCGTGGTCGTCCTCGACTCCCTCCCCGCCGTCGGCGACGTCCGACGGGCCGTCGACCGGATCCGGGCCCACCTCCAGACCCCCGTCCTGCTCCCCGGGGGCGAGACGGTCCGTCCGCGCGTGGCCATCGGCACCGCCGTCGTGGCCCCCGGCCAGCACGCCGACCCCGACCTGGTGCTCATCGCCGCCGAGCAGGCCGCCGGCGACGCCCGCATCGGGCAGGGCACCCGCGTCGTCCAGCTCGACCCCGGCCGCTAGGCCCGTCCGTCGTCCCGCTCGCCCGACGGACGGTCGGGCCGGCGGCCCCGCCACGGCGCCTGGCTGCCGGGCATGTTCTCGAAGGACTCGAGGAAGTCGCCCTTGTGCGCCGGCCTCTCCCGCGCCCGGCGCCGCAGCACGGCCGGCGGCACGTGGACCCCGTCATCCCGGGCCTCGGGTCGGGAACGTCGCCACGGCCACCGCACGGGCACATCCTGACCCGGACCCCGGGCCGGCACACGTCGCCTCGGACCACCCGCCCAGCCTCGGGTACCCTCTCCCGCCTCGGGCCGGCCGATCCCTCCGGGGTCTCGACCAGCGGCCGACCAGTCCCGGGGACGTAGCTCAGCTGGCTAGAGCACCTGCTTTGCAAGCAGGGGGTCGTGGGTTCGAGTCCCATCGTCT
>CAZCEZ010000165.1:0-4237 GCA_964497795.1 uncultured Acidimicrobiaceae bacterium
GGCGAAGTTCCATCCGGTCATGGCCGGCACCCTAGGCAGGGGCCGCCCGGACGCGGCGGGGCTCAGCGTCGCCGGCGCGCCGCCCTCGGGTTCCCGGCCGCGCCGGAGGCGAGGACCAGCAGGAGCAGCGACCCGACGAGCAGCGCGGTCGTCCCGCCGACGCTCGCGGCGACCGGGCGGCCCTCGGCCGCGACCGGCGCGTCGATCGCGGACGCCCCCGGCCGGCCGGGGGCGTCGGGCCGGCCGGGTTCGTCGGGCCGGCCGGCACCGTCGGGCCGTCCGGGCCCGTCGACCGGGGGGTCCTCGGGGTCGGGCCCGTCGTCCCCGGGTCCGGGGCCGGTCACGACCCAGGTGCCGGCCGCGTCGCGGGCGTAGCCGAGCCACACGTCGCCGTCGAGGCCGGCCGCCACGACGGCCCGGCGGAGCAGCTCGGCCTCCCAGCCGGTCGCCGGTGCGCCGGCGCCCTCGGCGCCCGCTGCGGTGCAGGCGTCGTCGGTGCCGGCCCAGTGGGTGGGCGTGTCGACCACGAGCCAGCCGTCGGTCGTCGTGCAGGCGACCGGGAGCGCGGTGGCGCAGGCTCGCCCGCCGATGCGGGCGTCGGTGCCGAACGCGGCGCAGGCCCGCGCCGGGTCCTCGCCCCGGTCACCGGGGCGCCACGACCAGACGAAGGCGGCCAGCCGCTCGTCGCCGGGGTGGACCTGGTCGAGGCCGGGGAGGTTCACGCCGCAGCGGACCATGCCGGCGGCCTCGGCGACGGTGACCGAGGAGCCACCGTTCGCCATGAGCGACAGGAAGGTCGTGTCCTCCCACCGCCGGACGAAGTTGCCCTCGTACCGGTCGTCGGTCCGTACGGCGTCGCAGTCGTCGCCGTCGGTGTGGGCGGCGTCGGACCCGGACTCGGTCCAGCGCTCGCTCCGGTCGAACACGAGGTCGGTCCAGCCGCCGGGCCCGCAGTTGCCGGTCACGAGCACGGCGGGTGCGTCGCCCGGCACGCGGTCCAGCAGCTCGCGCTTGGTGGCGTCCATCGGGAGGGACTGGCACCCGGCACCCGGCGTCGGTCGGACGAGGAGGTCGCCCAGGTGGGCCTCGAGGGCCTCGACGGCGAGGGCGTGGGCCGTCGGGTCCTGGTCGAGCTGGTTCTCCAGGTACAGCAGCACGAGCTCGCCGTCGGCGTGGCCCTCGTCGATCCACGTCCGGATCTCGGCCAGGTGGTCGGTGAGGAGGCGGTCGACCGAGCAGCCCGGGTGGACCGATCCCGCCGGGCTGGTCGCGCTCTGGCCGTGGCACTGGACCACGGCCCGGCCGCCCGTGGCCTCGGTCCCCGTCGGGTGGAACCACCAGTGGAGGTCGAGCTCGATGCCGCGGATGCCGAGGCGCAGCTGGTCGGTCACCGACACGACCTGGTTGGCGTCGTTGATCGTCAGGCTCGGGTCGTAGGCGGCCGAGTTGCCCGAGTTGTGGGTGTGCAGGGTCAGCGACTCGTGCAGCGGCACGTCCAGGTCGAGGTCGCGCTGGAGGTCGAGGGCCCGGGCGGCCCAGCCGGCCTCGAAGTCGGCCATGGCCGCCTCGTGGACGGGGCGTCCGTCGATCGAGGGGCAGGCGGGCTGCTCGGCCGGCGGGATGCGCCGGCAGTGCTGGGCGGCGAGCCAGGTGGTGGCGCGGGCGCTCCCGCAGGCCCGGACGCCGATCTCGGGCACGGCGCGGGCCGGATCGCAGGCCGCGACGACCTCCGCGCCGGTCGGGGCGTCCTCGGGGACCTCCTGCGCGCCGGCGACGGCGCCCGGTCCGGCCAGGCCGACCCCGGCTGCGGCCAGCACGCCGGCCACGACGATCCTGCTCCACGTGCGACGCACGGCGTCCCCTCCCGCTGGTCTCGGACGGGTGGGACTTCGCCGTGGCGCCGCTGCGTCCCTGCCGGGTGTCCGCTCAGGCCGGGGCGCGCTGGTCGCGCAGCGCCCACAGGGTGACGCTGCCGTCTCGTCCCCGGACGGGCAGCGTCGCGTGGCGCACCAGGTCGGCGGGCGGGTCCCCGAGGGCGTCGACGGTGGCCTCGGACACGAGGACGTCGCCGGGCGCCTCCTTGGTCATGCCCTCGATGCGGGCCGCCGTGTTCACCGTGTCGCCGATCATCGTGTAGGTGAGGCGGCGGACCGTGCCGATGTTGCCGGCCACGACGGGGCCGCTGTGCAGCCCGATCCCGATCCGGAAGGGGGGACCGTCGTCCCGCCGTCGGGCGTTGAACGCGTCGAGGCCGGCCAGCATCCGTCGGGCGGCGCGCAGGGCGGCGCCTGCGTGGTCCGGGTCGGGGTCGGGAGCCCCGAAGACGGCCATGATCCCGTCGCCCATGTAGTTCACCAGGGTCCCGCCCTCCTCGAGGACGACGTCGGTCATCGAGCCGAGGTAGTCGTTGAGGACCTCGATCACCTCGACCGGGTCCCTGCCCTCGGCGTAGCTCGTGAAGCCCCGGATGTCGCTGAAGAGGACCGTGACCTCCCCGGTCCGGGCCCGGAGCAGGTCGCCCGAGCCGTCGGCGTCGGCGTCGACCACCTCGCGCACGACGTGCTCGGGGACGAAGCGGCCGAACACCGCCCGCACCCGACGCCGCTCCAGCGAGACGAACGCGTAGTTGACGGCCACGACCGCCACCGTGGCCAGGGCGAGGCCCACGACAGGTGCCACGACGGGGACGACGACGCCGAGGGAGAACGCGGCCACGGCCACGACGAGGTAGGCGAGCAGGGACGACGACGTCGCGAGGATGCCGGCGGTGGAGGAGAGCCGACCGGCGACGGCGGTGGGCACCAGCGCGACCACCACGATCACGGCGAGCGCAGCGGCTCCCTCGACCAGGCGCAGCGGGAAGTGGGCCGTGGTGGTCGCCGTCATGTTGGCCAGCACCTCGACCCCGGCCATGCGCTCCTCGAAGGGGGTGCGGTGGCGGTCGCCGACGCCGGCCGCGGTCACCCCGACGAAGGCGATCCGACCCTCGAGGCGGGCGGGGTCGGCCTCGCCAGTGAGCAGCGAGATGGCCGACACGGTGTCGACGGCGCCCGCCGCCCCGGCCCAGGCCACCGATGCGCCCTCGTCCCCGACGTCGAGGTCGACGTCCTCGCCGGCGGCGACGGCGGCGGCGAGGGGCAGGGGGTCGCCGAGCCCGCTGCCGTCGTCGTCCTCGGCGGCGAAGCGCCGGACGGTGCCGTCGTCGTCGGGGTCGAGGCGGGCGTCGGCGGCCGAGACGCGGTCGAGGGCCAGGGCGGGCGCGCCGCCGAGGACGAGCGGTTCGCCGTCGACGGACCGGGTGCTGGCCAGCACGACCGCCGGGGCCCGTCCGAGCGCGCCCAGCAGCGCGGGGTCGCCGACCGCGGCCTCGTCGAAGGGGGCGTCGACGACCACGGCGCGGACGCCGGTCGCGGTCAGGGCGTCGAGCAGGTCGGCGTGGACGGCCGCCGGCAGCGGCCACTCCCGACCGAGGGCGGCGAGGGTCCCGTCGTCGACGGCGACGACCACCACGTCGTCGGGCGCGCCGGAGCCGCCGACGAGCCGGTGGCGGGCGTCGACGGTCGGCAGCTCGGCCTCCTCCAGCACCTCGGCGAGGTGGAGGCCGACGGTGACCACGGCGACCACGAAGGTCGCGGCGGCCAGGATCAGGCGGCGGGACGCCTCGGTCGTCCGCACGTGGCGGCCGGGGCGCCGGGCGTCAGGAGGCCAGGTCGGCGAGGATGCCGGCGTTGGCCGGGTGGCGCAGCTTGCTCATGGCCCGCGCCTCGATCTGGCGGATCCGCTCCCGGGTCAGGTCGAAGTGGCGACCCACCTCGTCCAGGGTGCGGGGCTCGTGGCCGTCGAGGCCGTAGCGCAGGATGAGGATGCGCTGCTCGCGCTCGTCGAGGCCCTTCAGGCCGGCGAGCACGTCGCCACGGGTCGCCTCGGTGACGGCGTCGCCCTCGGGGTCGTCCTCGGCCACGGCGGCCAGGTCGCCCAGCGTCATGTCGCCGTCGTCGGACAGGCCGTCGTCGAGGGACTTGGCGATCCGGGCCGAGGCCAGGATCTCCTCGATCTTGGCCGGCGGGTGGCCGACCTCGACGGAGAGCTCCTCCAGGGTCGGCGGGCGGCCGAGCTTGGACTCGAGCATGCCGCGCGCCTTGTCGATCTGCTTGAGCAGGTCGTGGGCGTGGACCGGGAGGCGGATGGTGCGGGCGGTGTTGGCCACGCCGCGGGTGATGGCCTGGCGGATCCACCA
>CAZCEZ010000166.1:0-4196 GCA_964497795.1 uncultured Acidimicrobiaceae bacterium
GCACGTCCCCCGACGTGCTGCGCGACCCGTGCTCGTCAGCGCGCCCGTGCCCTGTGCCCGGCCCCTGTCGGGACGGGTCGGGTCGGGCTAGCCGGCGGGCACCACGCCGCCGACGACCAGGACGGTCCCTTGGCCGCACTCGGGTGGTGCGAGTGCCACGAAGCGGTCGTCGTCGCTCGAGAACGAGATGACCTCCACCGGGTCGCCGTCGGTCCACACGACCGTGCCGGTGTCGTCGCGCACGGTCACCGGATCAGCGAAGGTGGCTGTCCACCCGCGTGGCCACAGGCCGGTGAAGCTCCGGTCGGGGGCGGCGACGCGCAGGCAGTCGCCGTCGACGACGAGGCGGTACGGGGACGGCCCGCCCGGTCCGGCGGGGAAGTCCTCGACGTCGTGGCCGGGCAGCGGGCGGGGGCCGTCGTCGGGCTGCTCGGGCGGCGGCGCCGTGGTCGTGGTCGCCTCGGGGTTCGCCGGTGCCGTCGTGGACGGCGCAGGCTCGGTGGTCGCGGTCGGCGCGGCCTCGGTCGTGGTCGAGGTGCCCTCGGCGGGCTGCTCGGCGGCATCGCCCCGAGCGGCGACCGCCTCGCCGTCGTCGCCGCACGCAGCGAGAGCGGCGCAGGCCAGGACCAGGGCGGCGAGGGCCGTGGTGGGATGCGGGGGCACGGGCGGGCTCCTTCGGGTCAGATCGGGAGGGGCTGGACGGTCCGGGTGCGGGACCGGGAGGTCCCGTCGTCGTCCCGGACGGTGAGGCGGACGCTCTTCGCGCCCGTCGACAGGTACTGGTGCGTCACCTGGTAGCCCGAGCCCGTGGAGCCGTCCCCGAAGTTCCAGGTGTAGGCGACGATGGAGCCGTCGGGGTCCTGGGACCCTGCGGCGGTGAACGTGCAGGATCCGAGCAGGGTGCACGAGCTCGAGAAGTTCGCAGTCGGCGCCACGTTCAGGTACGTGAGCAGCGTGACACCCATGCGCGACGCGGCGTAGTCGACGGCCCCGAAGATCGTCGGTCCGCCGTTGCTCCCAGCGAAGCCGTTGCAGGCCTGGCCGGGGTAGCGGCCCGACAGGATGCCGGTGCCGGCCCGGTTGGCGTACACGGCCCCGCCGGAGTCGCCGCCGTCGCTGCACATGGTGGCACGGACGAACCGCGACGGGTTCGACACGTAGGACGGGCGGACGTCGACGTCGGTCACCGTCCCCGACGTTCGCCCGGTGGTCACGCCGACCTTGGTCATGAACTGGCCGGTGAAGAAGTTCGACCATCCCATGTACGACGTGAGCATCCACGCGTCCGCGCCCGGCTGGTACACCTTGGTCGCGAGGTCGAAGTTGCTCTCGCTGCGGACCCGCATGACGTCGGCGGTACCGGACTGGGCCCAGGCGGTGACGCCACCGAAGTAGCGGCCGCCGTGGTGCCAGAACGGCCGGGCGCCGGTGGCGTGGTTGTAGCAGTGGCCCGCCGAGAGCATGAACCGGGTGGACCCGGAACCGGCGATGAATCCTGACGAGCACCACTGCGCGTTTGAGGTCGTGGGGGTGATCCGGAGGCCGACGAGCATGACGGTGCCGCAGTCGTTCTGGGTGAGGCAACGGGCCTCGGTCGCGGCCCCGGCCCGCTCGACGTGCACCGGGACCCGTGCGGCTCGGGCGACGTCGCCGTCGAAGGCGGGTGGTGCGTCCGGGCCGATCGAGACGGTGAGGGCGTTGGCAGGCACGTCGATGCCGACGTCGAAGACGCCGCGGGTCGCAGCGATCGACGCCGGTGCCGAATCGGCCCGGCCGGAGCGTGATGCGGAGCGCACGTCGACGCGGCGGTCCTGGGCGGAGCGCAGGTCATCCAGGGACCGGTCGACCTCGACGGCGGTCAGCGTGTCGGCGAAGGGGAACCGCTCGGCGAGCTCTTCCACCCGGGCGGTGGCGAGGTCGACGCGCAGCCTTCGTTCGGCTTCGGGTCGGTCGATCCCCTCCAGGTCATGCGGGCCTCGACGACGGCGGGATCGAGGTCCTCGGCCGGATCGTGGCTCCATCGGGGTGCCGGTCGGGCGCCGTCGTCGCCGACGATCGGCTCGGGAGCGGGTGCAGCCCCGACCGCGGTCTCGGGGACCGGCTCGTCGTCGGGTCCAGCGCCGGCGAGGCCGGACAGGCCTGCAATGGCGACAGCGAACGCCGCGAGCGCGGCGAAGGGACGTCGGTGCATGTCTCCCCCAGTCGGCCTTCCCCCGCTGGCGGTCACCGCCAGCGGGGGTCGTCCTACCACGCGCCGCGGTCGAGTTGGGCGTTCCGGTCCAGCTGGGCGTTCCGGTCCTGATGTCCGATGTGGTCCGGTCGGGCGGGGTCGTGGTGTTGCCCGGGGACGTGAGAAGGAGGGTGGGCCCGAACCTCCTGTCCACGGCGAAGTGGATCGATGGTCAGGTGGACATCGCCCTGGGCAATGCCCCGCCCGACCTCTTCGTCTGATCAAGCACGCCTGAGTCGACCGACGGCGCGCTCGCGGGCCGCGACCGAAGGGGCACGGCCGTGCCGGGGCCTTGCCTTGTCGCCTTGGTAGGGGCGCTAGCGTCCCGCCCGAATCCGCGGAAGCATCCGACTTCTAAGGCGCGGACGTCCCGCCCTCGTGGGACGTCCGCGTCTTGGTCCTGACCTGGGCTTCCGAGCAAGGAGCCCTGCTCGTGCCCGAAGCGATCTGGGACTCGACCCGACCGGAGATGGAACTCGTCGGGAACTCACGACTGCTCCGCCAAGTTGGCTGGGCGGCACCGCATTCGGCCTGCAAGCAGGCCGTGCCGTACCGGATCCGCTGCTCGCAGACCGGCGCCGTCGCTTGACCCCCGGCGTCAGTGCTCCGGCGGCCGAGTGACCCGTGGGTCAGTCGACGGGATCTGCGACGTGCGCGTAGATCGCCAGGTCGACCAGCTTGGTGAACCCGAAGGCCCGGCAGATCGGCGCGGAGGTTCCCTTCACCGCCTGGATGATCACGGCCTCGCACCCCGACGCTTTCGCGTCCTGCATCCGGCGCTGGACCAGCGCCGAGTACGCACCCTGCCCGCGGTGCTCGGCGATCGTCGCTGCACCCGACAGGACCGTCACCTGCGGAAGGTCCGGCAGCGCCATCATCGAGGCGGCGGAGATCGGTGCACCGTCCAGGTAGACGACGTAGGAGCGCGCACCGGCCGCGATCGACACCTCCAGCCCAGCCTCGGCGGCGGAACGGGGCATCGGGTAGCCCAGCTCGTAGACCTGGACGAGGTCTGCGAGACCGTCGCCCTCACCGACCTCACGCACCTCGAGGGCCGGGTTGGGGTCGATTCCGATGTCCAGGTCGGTCCGGCACAGGCCGTCCATCTCGGCGGCCAGGTGGAGCCCTGCCCGCTCCAGGCGAGCGCCGAGATCAGGAGGCGTCATCCTCGACGGGACGAGGTACCAGCCGTAGTCGTGCCCGACGGCGGTGAAGTGGTCGTGGACCGTGGCGATCATCGCGTCGACGTCGCCGGCCTCCAGCCGGGGAGCGGCGACGAGGTTCGCGCTGTACCAGGAGGTGCGAGGCGACCAGCCCCCTCGCAGTGGCGCGCCACCCGATGGCGTCTCGAACTCGACGCGCTCGAACAGCCCGGGCACGTGCGGGTTCATGAACGCGATGAGCTCCATCGCGTCGAGCAGCGTGTCCTCGTCGATCGTCACGGTCCGCCTCCCACAGGTCTGATCCAGGCCGCAGCGACGCTAACCCTCGCCGGGCCCACCGCCGGCGAGACATCGGTCACCGACGTGCCGGGCTCGAACGAGGCGACCCGCCTCACCCGATGGTGATGCGGAGCGCATCGGACATCGCAGGGACCGCGACCGCGTCGCCGCACACGTGGGTGTCGGGGTTCGACGTCTTCGTCCCGGTGACCGGTGCGCAGACCACGGACACGTCGTGGGGGCCGGAGAGGACGCGGCAGTCCCCCGCACCGCACCCCACTACCGTCGGCCGACGTGTCCCGCCCAATGGTCGTGTCCAACAGCGTCGTCGTCGACGCCGCCCCGGACGACGTGTACGCCCTGGTGAGCTCGCCCGCCGAGTACCACCGATGGAGCCCGGAGAACATCGCCGCCGATCGCCCGGGCTCACTGCACGTCGGCGACCGGTTCATCGGCACCAACCGGCGCTTCGGGCTGCGGTGGATCACCGAGTCCGTGGTCACCGTCGCCGAACCCGGCCAGCG
>CAZCEZ010000167.1:0-4141 GCA_964497795.1 uncultured Acidimicrobiaceae bacterium
AGCCGAGCTCGCCGGCCCAGGCGACGATGCCCTCGAAGTCGGCGTCGCCCGAGGGGGCCGTGGCCCGCATCCAGGCCGAGGTCCGGGACTGGATCAGCTCGGCGTCGGACCAGTCCTCCCACGGCAGCTGCTGGGGGTTGCCCTCGTCGTCCACGACCAGCTCGGCCTTCGTGTAGATGGCGTCCTGCCGGTTGGTGAAGGAGAACTCGAAGAGCTTGGTCTCGGTGATCGCCTCGGTCGGGCAGGCCTCCACGCACAGGTCGCAGTGGATGCAGCGCAGGTAGTTGATCTCGTAGATGAAGCCGTAGCGCTCGCCCGGGCTCACGGGGTCGGCCGGGTCGTTGTCGGCGCCCCGCACGTAGATGCACCGCGCCGGGCACACACCGGCGCACAGCTCGCACCCGATGCACTTCTCCATCCCGTCCTCGTACCGGTTGAGGACGTGGCGTCCGTGCAGGCGCAGCGGCTTGGCCCGCTTGCCGCCCTCGCCCTTGACGTAGGGCGAGGTGACGTTGGCACCCGACGTCGACCCCTTGTTGAAGGTCTTGCCGATGGTGATCTTGAAGCCGTCCAGGTAGCCCATGTCAGACCTCGATCTCCCCGAGCTCGCGGCGCTGCTCGGACACGGCGCTGGCCCGGAACAGCAGGGCGAAGGTGGCGATCAGGCAGGCGAAGCCGGCCGCGACCACGAGCGGGAGGTTCCAGTCGGCGTCCCGGCCGACGTTCATCGCCGCGATGATCAGCAGCCAGACCAGCTGCAGCGGGATGAGGAACTTCCAGCCCAGCGCCATGAGCTGGTCGTACCGGAACCGGGGCAGGGTGCCGCGGATCAGCACGAACACGTACAGGAACACGAAGATCTTGGCGACGAGCCAGATGATCCCCGAGACGGGGCCGAACCACTGCGGGCCGGCGGGACCGCCGAACCACAGGGTGACGATCACGGCCGACATCGTCACCGGGTGCATGAACTCGGCGACGAAGAACATGCCGAAGCGGATCGAGGAGTACTCGGTGTGGAAGCCGCCGACCAGCTCCTGCTCGGCCTCGACCAGGTCGAAGGGCGGGCGGTTCGTCTCGGCGAGGGCGGCGACGAAGAACACGAGGAACGGCACCACCCCGGTGATGATGGCGTTCCAGTTCGGGATGAGCCCGCCGAGGCCGTCGCCGGCCTGGGTCAGGACCATGCCGCGGGTCGACAGCCCGCCGGAGGTGAGGATGACCGCGGCGATCGACAGGCCCATGGCCGCCTCGTAGGAGACCATCTGGGCCGTGGCCCGGACCGAGCCGAGGAGCGGGTACTTGGAGCCCGACGCCCAGCCGGCGAGCATGACGCCGTACACGCCGATCGAGGACACGGCGAGGATCCACAGGATGCCCACGGGCGGGTCGGCCAGCTGGGCGTAGGTCTCGTGGCCGGCGATCGTGACGATGCCGTCGTCGCCGCCGGAGAACGTGCCGGCCAGGGGGACGACGGCGAACACGGCGAAGGCCGGGACCACCGACAGGTACGGGGCGAGGAGGAACACGGCCCGTCGCGCCCGCGACGGGATCAGGTCCTCCTTGACGATCAGCTTGAGGCCGTCGGCGAGGGTCTGGAGCAGGCCGAAGGGACCGGCCCGGTTCGGCCCCATGCGGTTCTGCATGATGGCGATGGTCTTGCGCTCGAACCACACCATGAACAGGACCGACAGCAGCAGGATCACGAAGGTGACCAGCACCTTGCCGATCGTGATCAGGACCTCGGCGAGGCCCACGCCGTCGAGGTAGAGGGGGTCGAGCCCGTAGATCATCGGGCCACCTCCACGCGCACCTCGGTGACGGGGCGGGTGACGTCGATCAGCTCGTTGGCCTCGCCGCCGGGCTGGGCGTGGTGCAGGAGGGCCGCGCCGCGGGGCACGCCGGTGGAGGCCTGCACCGAGGCGGTGACCTGGCCCCGGCCGCCGTCGCGGTTGGAGACCGTGACCGTCGTGCCGGCCGTGACGCCGAGTCGGTCGAAGTCGTGGGGGTGGAGCCGCACGACCGGGCCCTCGGCCAGGGCGGCGAGCGACGGCGCGGCGGCGTTGGCCGTACCGGCGTCGTAGAGCTTGCGGTTCGTGACCAGGCGGAGCTTGTAGCCGTCGGCCGGGGGCACCTCGGGGGCGGCGGCGGCGGCGAACGCGACGGCCGGCGGCCGGGCGGGGCCGGCCGGCGCCTCGGCGGCACCGGACTCGGCGTCGGCCTGGGCCTCGACCGCCTCGGCCTCGGCGAGCCCGGTCTCGGTCTCGCCCTCGGCGGCCTCGGCGTCCACCGCGGCCTCGGCCGAGGCCTCGTCGACGTCGGACTCGGGCCTCGCGCCGGGCTCGGGCGCCGGGGACGGGAGGGGCACCACGACGCCGTCGATCCCGACGTCGTCGAGGGTCAGGCCGGCGTGGCTGGCCGCGACCTCGCACAGCTCGGCGAAGGCGTCGCCGACGGACTCGATGCCCAGGTCGTCGCCGAGGCGGAAGGCCAGCTCGGCGGCGATGATCCAGTCGGCCCTGGCCGTCCCGGGGGGCGTGATCTTCTGGTTGAGCCGCGACACGCGGCCCTCCAGGTTCGTGGTGGTGCCCTCCGCCTCGGCGTAGCCGGCGGCCGGGAGCACGACGTCGGCCTGCTGGACCGACGGGTTGGGGAGGGTGTCGATCGCGATGACCGTGCGGGCCCCGGCCAGCGCCCGGCGGGCGAGGTCGTCGTCGGGGAAGTCCGACAGCGGGTCGGCGCCGACGAGCACGAGCACGTCGAGCTTGCCCTCGGCGGCCGCGGTCAGGATCCCCTCGGCGTCGAGGCCGCGGGTGGAGGGCACGGTCGACCAGCGCTCGTGGAACCAGGCCCGGCCCTCGTCGAGGGCGACGCGCCCCGGCAGCAGCCCGGGCGCGAGGCCGGCGTCGAGGGCGCCGTGGACGTTGCCGCGGCGCACGGCCGGGAGGAACGTCGCCTCGGGCAGGCCCTCGGCGAGGATCCCGGCCACCGCGGCGGTCAGCTCGGCCCGCTCGGCGAGGTTGCCCCGCCCGAGCACGACCGTGACGGGCCCGTCGCCGAGGGCGGCGCGGGCCGCCTCGATGGCGGCGGCGTCGATCCCGGCCACCTCGACGGGCCGGTCCGACACCAGCTGCGAGGCGACGGCGGGGGCGGTGCCCGGCGCGTGGACGATGGAGTGGGCGGCGAGGCCGCTGAGGCCGGTCCGGTTCGGGACGAGCTCGACCAGCGTGGCCCCGTCCTCGACCACGGCGTGGCGGAGGCGCAGGTACAGCACCGGCAGCTCCTCCTTGGGGTCGACGCCCACCAGGAGGATCTTGCCGCCCGGCGCGCACACCTCGTCGATGGTCGCCCGGGGCAGGCCGAGCACGGCCTCGGCCGGCAGCCCGTCGCCGAGCTGGCAGTCGACGTTGTCGGTCCCGATCACGCCCTTGGCCAGCTTGGCCCAGGCGTAGGCGGACTCGTTGGTGAGGCGGGACCCGCCGAGCACGCCGACGGCGGCGGGGCCGGACGCGCCCTTGAGGGCGTCGGAGGCGGCGCCGAGGGCCTTGGCCCACGAGGTCCGCGTGTACCCGTCGCCGCCCTCGGCCCGCACGAGCGGCTCGCCGAGCCGGTCCGGGGAGTGCAGCGACTGGAAGTCGAACCGGCCCTTGTCGCACAGCCAGCCCCAGTTGACGCCGTCGATGTCGACGCCCTGGTAGCGGAGGATCTCGTTGCGGGAGGACTGCACGGCGACCCGGCAGCCGACCGAGCACGACGTGCAGGTCGACTCGACCTGGTCGAGGTCCCACGGACGCGCCTTGAACCGGTACGGCTCGGCGGTCAGGGCGCCCACGGGGCAGATCTGGACCGTGTTGCCCGAGAAGTAGGAGGCGAAGGGGTGCCCGGGGAAGGTGTTGACCTGGGTCTGGTTGCCGCGGTCCTGGAAGTGGATCAGCGTGTCGCCGGCCACCTCGTCGGAGAAGCGGGTGCAGCGGTCGCACAGGATGCACCGCTCGCGGTCGAGGGCGACCAGGTCCGAGATGGGGATGGGCTTCTCGTAGTGCCGCTTCTCCTCGACGAAGCGGGACTCGCCCGGGCCGTAGGCGTAGGCCTGGTCCTGGAGCGGGCACTCGCCGCCCTTGTCGCAGACCGGGCAGTCGAG
>CAZCEZ010000168.1:0-3997 GCA_964497795.1 uncultured Acidimicrobiaceae bacterium
GGCGACGTCTACGCCTGCCCCTTCGTCATCCACGACGAGTTCCTCGCCGGCAACGTCCGCGACGCCGGCGGCTTCGCCGAGGTGTGGAAGCGGTCCGAGCTCTTCACCGAGCTCCGCCAGCCCCAGAGCGCAGGCGCGTGCGCGTCGTGCGGCTCCTACGACGCCTGCCAGGGCGGCTGCATGGCCACGAAGTTCTTCACCGGCCTGCCCCTCGACGGCCCGGACCCGGACTGCGCCCACGGCCACGCCGACGCTGCGCTCGCTGCCGCCGTCGCCGGTGACGTGGTCGTGCCCCGCCCGAGCCAGGACCACTCCCGGCCCGGCACCGTCGGCGTCGCGCTCACCCGCCGCCGTCCCTGACCCCGGCGGTCAGGGCACCTGCGTCCGGGGCACCTGCGTTCAGGACACCTGGGCGGCGCAGACCCTCGTCGCCTCGACGATCGTCGCGGCGTAGGCCTCCTGGCCGAGGGCGTTGTGGTGGATGCCGTCGGGTTGGTACCACTCCGGGCGCTTGGACGCGGCCCCGGTCCAGTCCACGATCTGGAAGCCCGCGTCCCGGGCCGTGTCCACGATGGCGGCACGGACCTCGAAGGACCCCGGCAGGATAGAGGGTGGCTCGAACCAGGGGTGGGTGACGACGGCGGGCAGGACCCACGCGACGCAGTCGCGGTCCTGGAGGGCGGCGACGGCCGCCTCGATCCTGGCCTGGTCGGCGATGGGGTTCCAGCCGTCGGCGAGGTCGTTCGAACCGAGCGCGACCACGACGACCGACTGCTGGTGCAGGCGGGCGTGCCGGTTCACCAGGTCGGTGCTGCGGC
Organism: uncultured Acidimicrobiaceae bacterium; assembly: GCA_964497795.1. Lineage (GTDB taxonomy): Bacteria > Actinomycetota > Acidimicrobiia > Acidimicrobiales > Salinilacustritrichaceae > Salinilacustrithrix. Next base: position 819 of record CAZCEZ010000168.1, read on the forward strand.
CGTTCTCGGCGATGATGGTGGGCAGGGCGCCGAGCGCGAGCAGCCCGGCCTCGACCCGGTCGCGGGACTCCTGGGTCAGGGAGTCGCCCAGCACGAGCACGGGCTCCCGACGCAGGTTGCGCAGCCCCGGCGCCGCCGGGCCGCCCGGCCAGATCGTGACGTCGGTGCGCACGGTGGGGACCCCGGCTCCGAGGGGCTCGACGTCCTCGCCGCGCATCCCGGTCTCCCCGGTGACGGCGACGACGACGAGGGCGACGGCGCCGAGCACCAGGCCCACGAGCAGGCCCTTCCGACGAGGTGCGGCGGTCGTGCTCCTCGGGTCGGGCACGAGCGGGTACCTGGTCGGGGCCTGCCGCTCACCCGAGGCGGCGGATGGCCTCGGAGAAGTCGTCGGGGACGACGATGTCGTCCGGGCCCAGCTGGGACAGGTCGGCCTTCCCGAGGCCGAGCATGGCCGAGTCGATCCCGCCGCGGAGCACGTCGAGGACGTTCTCCACGCCGGCCTGGCCGCCCACGGCCAGCGCCCACAGCGAGGCGCGGCCGATCATGACGACACGGGCGCCGAGCGCCACGGCCTTGACCACGTCGGAGCCGCGGCGGATGCCGCCGTCCATGACGACCTCGATCTGGTCGCCGACGGCCTCGGCGATCACCGGCAGCGCGCGGATCGAGGCCGGCGTGCCGTCGAGGTTGTTCCCGCCGTGGTTCGACACGGAGATGGCGCTGAACCCGGCGTCGACGGCCCGGCGGGCGTCGTCGGGGTGCATGATCCCCTTGAGCATGAACGGGCCGTCCCACTGCTGGCGGAGCCAGGCGAGGTCGTCCCAGGAGGGGGGCGGGGTGCCCATCCACTGGCCGTAGGCCTCGAAGAAGCCGGGGGCGACGTCGCCCTCGCTGACCATGTTCGGCACCGAGAGCTCGGGGACCCAGTTCGCCCGCTCGGGGAAGTACTCGCGCCGCTGCATCTCCCGGGCGTAGCGGTAGAGGTAGCGGGGGCGGACGACGGCCTCGGGAGCGTGCTTGACCAGCGTCTTCAGGTCGAGCGCCTCGGGGATGGCGGGCGAGCCCCAGTCGCGGCCGTGGGAGAAGCTCCAGTCGAGGGTGACGATGAGGCCGCCGACGCCGGCGCGCTTGGCGCGGTCGATCCGGCCGGCCATCTCGTCCCGGGTGCCGCACCAGTAGATCTGGAAGAAGGTCTGCGGGTTCTCGGACACGACGCGCTCGACGGCCGTCGAGCCGAAGTTCGACAGGCTGAACACGGTGCCGCGGGCGGCCGCGGCCCGGGCGATGCCGACCTCGGCCGCCGGGTGCACCATCTGCACGCCGGTCGGGCTGATGATCACCGGCATCGAGACCGGCTGGCCCATCACGGTGGTCGACAGGTCCCGCTCGACCGGCTTGTCGGCGACGCGGGGCACGAAGCCGAGCTCGCCGAACGCAGCGGTGTTGTCGGCCAGCGTGGACCCGGCCTCCGAGCCGGCCTTGAGGGCGCCCATCACCGAGGCGGGGAGGATCCGCGCCGCACGCTTCCGAGCGATCTCGACCGACTCGAACCACTTGTGTGCCATGGGATCCCCTCGTCGACGGTTGCCCCACGAGCATGCTAGGACCGCGGCCCCGCCACAAAGCCCGCGACCCCGGGGGTCCCCGTGCCCGAGCCCGCCGACGGCCTCCACGACGACGCCACCGGCCCGCACGGGTCGCACCTGCTCGGCCACCGGACGTGGCCCGAGCTGGGCGCCGAGGACCCTCGCACCCTGCTGGTGCCGGTCGGCTCGTGCGAGCAGCACGGACCGCACCTGCCCCTCGCCACCGACGCGCTCGTCGCCCACGCCCTCGCCGAGCGCGCCGCCCGGGCCCGTCCCGGGACCGTCGTGGCGCCCACGCTCGCCTACGGCGCATCCGGCGAGCACGCCGGCTTCCCCGGCACGCTGTCGATCGGCACCGACGTCCTCGCCGCGGTCCTCGTCGAGATCGGTCGGTCGGCGCTGCCCCCGGTGGGCGGCGCGGCGACCGGCGCGGGTGCGCCGCCCGCGGGCGACCCGGCCGGCGCACCCGACCCGGCGGGCGCGTTCGCCTCCCTCGTGGTCGTCGACGGCCACGGCGGCAACCGCGCCGCCACCTCGGCCGCCGTGTCCCGGCTCCGCGACGAGGGCCGGGCCGCATCCGCGTGGTGGCCCGCCGTCGCCGACGGCGACGCCCACGCAGGCGAGACCGAGACCTCCCTCCTCCTCGCCCTCCACCCCGACCTCGTCGGTCCGGACCGGCCGGTGGGCGCGACCGAGCCGCTGGCCGAGCTGTGGCCGGCCCTGCGCGACGGCGGGGTCGCGTCGGTGTCGCCCACCGGCGTGCTCGGCGACGCGCGGGGTGCGTCCGCGGCCCGGGGCCGGGCGCTCCTCGACGCGCTCGTCGCCGACCTCGTCGCCCACCTGGACCGGGTCGCGCCCCGCTCTTGACCGATCGGTCCAGTTCGTCGTGCGCGCGCCGTGCGGCGGGCCTAGGTTGCGGGACCACGCAGTCCGAATCGTGACGATCAGGGGGACCCCCACATGAAGACCCGCGCCGCCATCCTCTGGGAGAAGAACTCCGACTGGAGCGTGGAGGAGATCGACCTCGATCCGCCCCAGGCGGGCGAGGTCCTGGTCAAGCTGGTCGGTTCCGGCCTGTGCCACTCCGACGAGCACCTGCGCACCGGCGACATGGTCGTGCCCCAGGAGACGGCCGACATGCTCGGCCTCAAGCAGTTCCCGATCATCGGCGGCCACGAGGGCGCCGGCGAGGTCGTCGAGGTCGGCCCCGGGGTGACCGGCCTGAACGTGGGCGACCACGTCGTGCTCGGCTTCATCCCCGCCTGCGGGCGCTGCCCCTCCTGCGCCAAGGGCAAGTCGAACCTGTGCGACTTCGGCGCGTTCCTGCTCGCCGGCCGCCAGATCAGCGACTTCACCGCCCGGCACCACGCCAAGGACGGCACCGACCTCGGCCTCATGTGCCTGCTCGGCACCTTCGGCGAGTACACGGTCGTCAACGAGGCGTCCTGCATCAAGATCGAGCCCGACATCCCCCTCGACAAGGCCGCCCTCGTCGGCTGCGGCGTCACCACCGGCTGGGGCTCGGCCACCTACGCGGCCGACGTCCAGCCCGGCGAGACCGTCGTGGTCGTCGGCGCCGGCGGCATCGGC
>CAZCEZ010000169.1:0-3852 GCA_964497795.1 uncultured Acidimicrobiaceae bacterium
TCTGGGAGAACCACGACCCCACCACGCCGAACCGGCAGGGCAACGACGTGGGCACCCAGTACCGCTCGGCGATCTACACCACCACCCCCGAGCAGCTGGCGCGCGTCCTCGACTCCCGGGAGCGGTACCAGCGGGCCCTGACCGAGGCCGGCTACGGCGAGATCGTCACCGAGATCCGCCCCGCCGAGGAGGCCGGAGACGGCGTCTTCTACTACGCCGAGGACTACCACCAGGGGTACCTGCAGAAGCACCCGATGGGCTACTGCAACCACGGCTACTGCCAGGTCGGCTACCCGGCCGAGGAGCACGGACAGGCCCCCTCCGAGGTCCGGCTGCCCGACGCCTGACCGGTGCCGCCCGCCGTCCACCTCCCCACCCCCGACGAGGTCCACGCCCTCGACGGCGAGCTCGCCGGGCTGGTCCGGACCACGCCGGTGCTCGACGTCCACGCGGACGAGCTCGGGGCCCCGGGTCCGGCCCGGGTCACGCTCAAGCTCGAGCAGCTGCAGGTGACCGGCTCGTTCAAGGCCCGGGGCGCCTTCGCCCAGGTGCTGGCCGCCCGGGCCGAGGGCACCCTGTCCGAGGGCGGCCCGGTCGTGGCCGCGTCCGGCGGGAACTTCGGCCTCGCCGCCGCCCACGCCGCCACGGCGCTGGGGCACCCGGCGCACGTGTTCGTGCCGTCCACGTCACCTGCTGCCAAGGTCGCCCGCCTGCGCGACCTCGGTGCGGAGGTCGTGGTGGTCGACGGCTTCTACGCCGAGGCCGCCGCCGAGGCCGCGGCCTTCGCCGACCGGCACGGCGTGCCCGAGGTGCACCCCTACGACGCACCGGCCATGGTCGCCGGCTCGGCCCACCTCGGGCGCGAGCTCGAGGCGCAGGTCGGCGTGCCCGACGTGCTGCTCGTGGCCGTGGGCGGCGGGGGCCTCCTCGCCGGGCTCACCGCCTGGTTCGGCGACCGCTGCGCCGTCGTCGCGGTCGAGACCGAGGGCACCCCCACCCTGGCCCGCGCCCTCGACGCCGGCGGACCCGTCGACGTCGAGGTCGGCGGCCTCGCCGCGTCGTCGCTCGGCGCCCGGCGGATCGGCGCCCACGCCTGGGCGCTCCGGGACCGCCTCGCCGGTGCCGTGCTCGTCACCGACGACGAGGTCGCCGACGCCCAGTCCGCCCTGTGGCGGGCCGCCCGCCTCGCGACCGAACCCGGCGGCGCGACCGCCCTGGCCGGCCTGCGGGCCGGGGCCGGGCGGGCCCTGCTCCCCGTCGACGTGCGCGACCGACACGTCGCCGTCGTCGTGTGCGGGGCCAACGTCTCCCCCGCCGACGTCCCCACCTGAGCCGGCGCCCGACGGCGCCGACCGGGGTGGGGCTCAGGCCAGGTTGGCGATGCCGCCGTCGACGACGACGGTCTCGCCGACGCAGTAGGCGCCGGCCCGGGACGCGAGGAACAGCGCCGCGCCGGCCATGTCGTCGGGACGTCCGATCCGCTTGGCCGGCACACCGGCCGCGACCATGTCCCGCCCCTCCTCCGAGCCGAGCGCGAACGCCATCATCTTGGACTCGAAGGGACCGGGGGCGATCGCGTTGACGAGCACGTGGTCGCGCACCAGGTTCTTGGCGAGGTGGCGGGTGAGCGCCAGGATCCCGGCCTTGGTCGTGGAGTACGCGTAGGTCTCCATGGCCGGCACGCGGATCCCGTCGATCGAGCCGATGTTGATCACCCGGGACGGGTCGTCCTCGCTCGCCGCCGCCCGCAGGGCCGGCAGCAGCGCCTGGGTGAGCAGGAACGCGCCCTTCACGTTGATGTCGAAGAGCTTGTCGAACGCGGACTCGGGGTAGTCGTCGAGCGGGGCGCCCCACGTGGCGCCCGCGTTGTTGACGAGCACGTCGAGCTCGCCCCCGAAGCGGTCGGCGACCGCGGCCACGAGGCCGTCGATCCCCTCGCTGGTGGACAGGTCGGCGGGCACCGACGTGCAGGAGCCGCCGTCGAGCGCGTCCAGCTCGGCGGCGGTCGCGTCGCACGCCTCGGCCTTCCGGGCGGAGATGACGACGTCGGCGCCGGCCCGGACGAAGCCCTCGGCGATCATGGCCCCGATGCCGCGGCTGCCGCCGGTGACGACGACCCGCTTCCCCTCGACGCCGAACAGCCGCTGCAAGATCTCGGTCATGGCCCGGCAACCTACACACTTGACCACTCGGTCAAGAGACCTGGCGTAGGGTGCGTCGTCGACCCCGACGACCGTCGGGGCGACCACGATCCCGGGGGAAGAACCGATGATCCGCCTCAGCGTGCTGTACCCGAAGACCGAGGGCGCGTCCTTCGACCACGACTACTACCGGAACAGCCACGTGCCCCTCGCGTGCAGCACGTGGGGCCTCGACGCCGGAGCCGCCGCCATCGACAAGGGCATCGACGGCCCCTACGAGGCGGCCGTGCACTTCACGTTCGACTCCCTCGAGGCCCTCGGCGCCGCCATGGGCTCCGAGGACACCCAGAAGGTGATCGCCGACGTCGCCAACTACACGACGATCGCCCCGGTGATGCAGACCTCGGAGATCGTCGGGGGCTGACCGGTGCCCGCCGTCCTCGTCCACGGCGTCCCCGACACCCACCACGTGTGGGACCGGGTCCGCGCCCGCCTGGGGCGCGACGACGTGGTCGCCGTCTCCCTGCCGGGGTTCGCCACACCCCGGCCCGACGGCTTCCCCGCCACCAAGGAGGCCTACGTCGAGCACCTGGTCGGCGAGCTGGAGCAGGTGCACTCGGCCGACGGTCCCGTCGACCTCGTCGGCCACGACTGGGGCTCGATCCTCGTGCAGCGGGTGGCGTGCCTCCGGCCGGACCTGCTGCGCACGTGGGCGGCGGGCAACGGGCCGGTGGACGAGGACTACACCTGGCACGAGGCGGCCCAGGCGTGGCAGACGCCGGGGCTCGGCGAGCAGGTCATGGAGCTGATGACGGGCGAGGCGCTCGTCCCCACGTTCCTGGACGCCGGTCACGACGAGGCCGAGGCCCGGGCCGCGGCCGGGCGCGTCGACGACACGATGCGGGGCTGCATCCTCGACCTGTACCGCTCCGCCGTCGACGTGGGCGCCGAGTGGGGCCCGGACCTCGACCGCCTCGCCGACGCCGACCTCCCCGGGCTGGCGATCTGGGCCGTCGACGACCCGTACGTGCCCGTCGTCCACGGGCAGCGCCTGGCGGAGCGCACCGGGGCCGCGCTCGTCGAGGTCACGGGTGGGCACTGGTGGCCCGTCGCCGCCGCCGACACCGTCGCCGGCGCGCTCACGTCGCACTGGGCCACGGCGTGACCTCGCCGACCGCGGCCCAGCGGGCCACCGGCATCGGGGCCGTGGCCCTGCGGGGGGTCGTGGTCGTGGCGTGGACGCTGCTCGCCGTCGTCGAGCTGCTGCTCGGCGTCGACGTCCTGCTGGCCGCGCTCGACGCCAACCCCGACGCCGGCTTCGCCACGTTCGTGTCGGACCGGACCGAGCCTCTGCGCCGTCCCTTCGACGACCTGTTCGAGCCGGTCGAGATCGGGGGCGACGGGGGCGGCGTGCTCGACGTGAACGGGCTGTTCGCCATGGGCACCTACCTGCTCGGCGCCGTCCCGATCGCGCTCGTGGGTGGCGCCGCCGCCCGCCTCCGCCAGCGGGACGAGGCCCGCCGCAGCGCCGTGGCCGACGCAGCCCGGCAGGCGACGCTGTACGGCGCCGCCACCGCCCCGGGCACGCGCCAGATCTACCGCGCGGCCACCGGCGAGGTGGACGTCGTGCCCGTCGAGGACGCCGCCGGTGGCGGGTCGGGTGACGCGACCGCCGGCGACGACCGACCGACCCGCGACTGACCGACGCGCG
>CAZCEZ010000170.1:0-3822 GCA_964497795.1 uncultured Acidimicrobiaceae bacterium
TTGAGGACGCCGGCGGCCTCCTCGATGATCAGGCGGCGCTCCGTCGGCTTGGCGTTGAGGACCGCGTCGATCTGGCCCTGGCTGATGATGACGTGCTGCATCTTGCCGACGCCGGAGTCCGACAGGAGCTCCTGGACGTCGAGCAGGCGGCAGGGCACGCCGTTGATCTGGTACTCGGACTCCCCCGTGCGGAACAAGGTCCGGGTGATGGTCACCTCGGAGAAGTCGATGGGCAGCAGGCCGGCGGTGTTGTCCAGCGTCAGCGCGACCTCGGCCCGACCCAGCGCCGAGCGCTTGGAGGTGCCGGCGAAGATGACGTCGTCCATCTTCTGGGAGCGCACCGCCGAGGGCGCCTGGGCGCCGAGCACCCACGCGATCGCGTCGACGACGTTCGACTTGCCCGAGCCGTTGGGCCCCACGACGACGGTCACGCCCGGCTCCAGGTCGAGCGACGCCGTGTCGGCGAAGCTCTTGAAGCCCTTGATGGTCAGGTTCTTGAGGAACACCGGCGGCGACGGTAGTGGGCACCCCGGGGGGTCGCGCGCATCCCGAACACGCGCGCGACCCCTTGTGGCGCCTGGCGTCCGCGGCCCCGACGCCCTGACCGGACGACGGACCCTTGACAGACGTGTGTGCATCTGACATATATATGTGATGGACATCACGTTGAACTGGCACGGGCACGAGAAGACGGTCTCGGTCGACGAGCTCGCCGCCCGCATCGACGGCGCCGTCGGCGAGGGCGCCGTCGCCATCGCCGTCGCCGACCTGGACCGCTTCGCGGAGGTGAACGAGACGCTCGGCCACGACGTCGGCGACCGCGTCCTGCAGGTCTGGGTCGAGACGCTGGTGGGCTCGCTCCCCGACGACGCCGTCGTCGGTCGCCTCGGAGGCGACGAGTTCGCCGTGGCGCTGCCCGGCGCCTCGGCGGAGAACGCGCTCATCCAGCTCGACGAGATCCGCCAGCACCTCGCCGCCCACCCCGTGGAGGGCTGGACGATCGGCGTCACCTTCGGCGTGGCCTCCCGTCCGCCGCACGCCACCGACACCGAGGAGCTGCTCCGGTGCGCGGGCGAGGCGCTGGCCCGGGGCAAGCGGGAGGGCGGGGGCCGGGTCGCCATCTACGTCGAGGAGAAGATGGTGCTCAAGAGCAACTACTACTCCCGGGGCTCGCTCGACCGGTTGGCCAAGCTCGCGGCCAGGTCGAACCGGACCGAGGCGTCGCTGCTGCGCGAGGCCCTCGACGACCTCATCGAGAAGCTCCGCTGAGGACCGGCCCGGGTCCGCGGACGCTCAGCCGTCGAGGCCGGGCACGGCGGCCCGGACCCGGCCGAGCAGCGGGTGGTCGGGGGCGAGGGCCCCGACCACGTCGGCCCTGGCTCGAGCCTCGGCGTCCTCGCCCCGACCGAGGGCGGCGAGCGCGACGGCGGCCACGGCGTGGGCCGAGGGGTCGTCGATGTCGTCCACCTCGACGAGGCCGGCGGCCGGGTCGTCGCCGTCGACGAGGGCGAGGCCGCGGATGATGCGCCGCCGGCGGTCCCGGGGTGCGAGGCGGACGCCCAGGTCGGCCCACGGCCGGGCGAGCGCGCCCATGGCGGGGTCGCCGGAGAGGCACGCAGCCCAGGCGGCATCGGCGGCGAACGCCGCCCGGCTGGGGATCGAGACCCGCTCGTCGTCGATCAGCTCGACGTAGGCGTCGACCACCTCGGCGAAGCGCTGGCGGGCGAAGGCCACGGCGCCGGCGGTGGCGAGCAGCGCCCGGGTCTCGCCCAGCGCCGCCACCCCCTCGGCCACGATCGCGGCGGCGTCGTCGAGGCGACCCTCGTCGCGGGCCCGCACCGCCCGGGCCGCCCACCACGCCGACCGCTCCGCGGCGACGGCGTCCTCGTCGCCGCGGAGCAGGTCGAGCAGGACCCGGCCGTCGGAGGTCGGCTCGCCGTAGGAGGGCCGGCGCCCGGGCCACAGGTTGGCGGCTGCGGCCACGACGTTGAAGGCGACGCCGACGCGCAGCCCGAGGGCGAGGCAGGCCACGGCGAGCACGACGTTCACGGCCGGCCCCGCTGCGGCGACGACCGCGGTGCGCCAGCGGAACCCGCCGGCCTCGGGGGAGCCGGTCTGGACCGAGCCGCCGACGGGCACGGGGCCGATGCGGACGTCGACGTCGCCGATCCGGAACGAGGTGATCGGCCCGGCACCGACCTGCACCTCGAAGAGGGTGTGGCCCACGGCCCGGGCGGCGAGGGCGTGGGCCGCCTCGTGTCCGACGACGGCGACGACGAGCACGCCGAGGAGCAGGAGGAGGTCCACGCTCGCAACCTACGAGCAGGGCGAGGGCGACCTCCGGACCGCGGGTCGTGTCGACGAGACTGGGACCATGCGGGAGCCCCTGACCGTGTCGATCCAGCTGCTCACGACCGCGCTGTCCGGAGACCACGCCGAGCTCGGGTCGGCGCTGCACCTGCTGGCCACCGAGGCGCTCGACGAGGCCAACTCCGCCGAGGAGGCCGCCGACCTGCTGGCCGACGTCATGAAGACCCTCTGCGTCGTGGCGGGAGAGGCGACCCGGTCCATGGCCACCGGCCTCACCTCGGCGCTCGCCGCGGCCCCACCGGGCAGCGCCGTCGCCATCGAGCTCGGCTCCCGCCCGGTGACCGCGAGCGCGGCCGACGACGCCTCCGACCTGGCCCGACGCCTCATCCGCTCCGCCGTCGCCTGATCACCCCCGCACGGGGGCGACCCGGGATGCGAGGATCGGGACCATGGGGACACGGGTCGCGGGGAGCGCGCGGGACGAGGACCGGTTCGCCCGGGCCGAAGCCGCGCTGTGGGCATCGGTCGGGGTCGAGCCGACGGAGCGGTGGTGCACGCTCGACGGCGGCACGCGGGTGCGGATCCAGGAGGTGGGCGAGGGCCCGCCCGTGCTGTTCGTGCACGGCGCGTCCGTCGCCGGCTCGACCTGGGCGACGCTCGCCGCCCGCCTGACCGATCACCGCTGCCTGCTGCTCGACCGGCCGGGCTGCGGGCGCAGCGAGCCCGGGCCCCGGGTCCGCTCGCTGACCGGCGCCCTCGCCGAGGCCGGCCGGACCGTGCCCCGGGCCCTGGACGCGCTCGGCCTGGAGCGGGCGGCCGTGGTCGCCACGTCCCTCGGCGGGCTCCACGCCTTCCGCGGTGCGGCGGCCGTCCCCGATCGGGTCACGCACCTCGTCGAGCTGGGCTGGACCATGGGCGCGCCGGGCGAGAAGCTGGCCTGGTCGATGCGCGTCGCCGCCGTGCCCGGCCTCGGGGCGCTGGGCGCGGCGATGCCGGCCACGCCCGCCACGGTCCGGGCGATGCTCCGCCCGGTCGGCCTCGCACGGGCCATCGACTCGGGCGCCTTCGACGACCGCCACGTCGAGTGGATGGTGGCGCTGCTGAACGGCACCGACACCATGCGCAACGAGCGCCACTCGGCGCCCCGCCCGATCCGTCCCCTGCGGGGCCACGACCCGCGGGCGGAGCTGGACGAGGACCTGCTGGCCCGGGTGACGATGCCCGTGCTCCTCCTCTGGGGCGACGAGGACCCGAACGGCTCCCCCGCCGTGGCCCGGGCCTTCGCCGACCGCCTCCCGGACGCAGACCTGCGGATCCTGGAGCAGGCCGGTCACGCGCCGTGGCTCGACCGCCTCGACACCTGCGTCGACGCGATCCGCACGTTCCTCGCCACCTGACCGCCCGGCCGGATCAGCGCGTCGCAGCTCCGTGCAACGTGACCCGGGCGACGCCGGAGGCCACCTGCCCACGCCGGCCCGGAGGGAGCGCCAGCGACCGGCCGGACGATCAGCG
>CAZCEZ010000171.1:0-3813 GCA_964497795.1 uncultured Acidimicrobiaceae bacterium
GCGGGCGTCGACCCGATCGTGCCGGACTCGCCGATGCCCTTGGCGCCGAGCGGGTTCATCGGGGTCGGCGTCTCCATCGTGACCAGCTCGAAGGAGGGCAGCTCGGTGGCCGACACCATCGTGTAGTCGGCCAGGTTCCCGGTCTTGGGGTTGCCGTCCTCGTCGTAGACCACGCCCTCGTACAGCGCCTGGGCCACGCCCTGGGCGATGCCGCCGTGGCGCTGCCCCTCCACGAGCAGCGGGTTGAGGACCGTGCCGGCGTCGTCGCAGGTGATCATGCGGTCGAGCCGGACCAGGCCGGTGTCGGTGTCGACCTCGACCACGGCCACGTGCGCGCCGAAGGGGAAGGTGGGGCTGGCGGCCTTGAAGTCGGTCTCGGCCCACAGGCCCGTCTCGCCCGCCGCGCCGGCCACGTCGGCCCAGGTGCGCGAGACCGCCGGGGTGCCGGCCACGTGGAACGTGCCCGTGGCCCGGTCGAGCTCCACGTCGACGGGATCGGCCTCCAGCAGCTCGGCGGCCAGCTGGCGGGCCTTGTCGAGCACCTGGCCGGAGGCCTCGTGGATGGCCGAGCCGCCCAGCTGGAGGGAGCGGGAGCCGAAGGTCCCGACCCCGCGGGCCACCTCGTCGGTGTCGCCGTGCTTGACGGTGACCTGCTCGAGGGGGATGCCGAGGGCGTCGGTGACGAGCATGGCGAAGGCCGTGTCGTGCCCCTGCCCGTGGGCCGACGAACCCGTGTAGACGGTGGCCGAGCCGTCGGCCTCGACGACGACCTTGCCGAACTCCTCCCCCGCCGTCGGGCCGGCGGTGACCTCGACGTACGCGGACACCCCGATGCCGAGCTGCACGCGGTCACCCGCCTCGCGCCGCCGGGCCTGCTCGGCCCGCAGCTCGTCGTAGCCGGCGGCCTCGAGGACGAGGTCCAGGCTCCGGCCGTAGTCGCCGACGTCGTACACGGCGTCGGTCTTCGTCGTGTACGGGAAGGCGTCGGCGGGGACGAGGTTCCGGCGGCGGACCTCGGCGGGGTCCATCCCGATCTCGGCGGCGAAGAGGTCCATGGCCCGCTCGACGGCCGCGGTCGCCTCGGGCCGACCCGCGCCCCGGTAGGCCACGGTCGGCGTGGTCGTGGTCAGCACGGAGGTCCCGTTGAACTGGACGTGCTCGATGTCGTACACGCCCGCCGTCATCAGCCGGGTCAGGAAGTGCAGGAACGCACCCAGCGCCGGGTAGGCGCCGGCGTCCTGGACGAGGTCGAGCCGGTAGGCCGACACCCGGCCGTCACGGCTGCCGCCGATGGTGACGGTCTGCCACTGGCCGCGCCCGTGGCCCATGCCGACCATGTTCTCGCTGCGGGTCTCGGTCCACCGGACGGGTCGACCGACCCGCTGCGAGATCCAGCCGAGCAGGATCTCCTCCGGGTAGGCGCCGATCTTGGGGCCGAAGCCCCCGCCGACGTCGGGGGCCACGACGCGCACCCGGTCCGGGGCGAGGCCGAGCACCTCGACGAGGGTGCCCTTGACGCCGTGGGGTGCCTGGGTCGACCCGAAGTGGACGAGCCGGTCGCCGTCCCACGCGGCGGCGGCCGAGCGGACCTCGAGCGGGCAACCGGCGAGGCGCTGGTTGTGGATCCGTTCGGTGACCACGACCTCGCAGGCGTCGAAGACCGAGTCGTCCGAGCCGGTCTGGAGGTCGAAGGACACGTTGGTCCCGGAGTCCTCGAAGAGCAGCACGTCGCCGGACAGGGCCTGCTCGGGGGTGAGCACGGCGGGCAGGAAGTCGACGTCGACCCACACGGACTCGGCGGCGTCGACGGCGGCCTGCGGGGTCTCGGCCACGACGACGGCCACGGGCTCGCCGACGAAGCGGACCTTGTCGCGGGCGAGGAGGGGGCGGGTGTGCTCGCCGTTGCACAGCGGCACGGCCGGGCCCATGGGCGCGAGGTCGAGGTCGTCGGCGGTGAACACGGCCACGACGCCGGGCGCGTCCCGGGCGTCGTCGACGTCGACCGACACGATCCGCCCGTGGGCCGCCGTGGAGCGCACGTAGGCGACGTGGAGCGCGCCGGCGAGGAGCGGGTCGTCGAGGTCGGCGACGTAGCTGCCGCCGACGGTCAGGAACTTCTGGTCCTCGGTGCGGAGGACGCGGTTGCCCAGGATGCTCACGGTTTCCCCTCCAGGCGAGCGTGCGCCGCCGGGACCGGCGGTCGGCGGCGAACCTAGCGCCGGACCCCGACCCCTGGGGGCCCGGGTGCCCGACGGGGGCCGCTCAGGGTCCGGCGGGCGGGACGAGGGGGCCGAAGGGCCACACGTCGGGCAGCACGACGGGTGCCTCCGGGGCGGGGAGCACGGCGTAGGCCTCCTCGCCGGGCTGCACGAGCCCGTACTGGGAGCGGGCGATCCGCTCGACCTCGGCATCGGTGTCGAGCTGGCCGACGCGGGCCTCCAGCGCGGCCCGCTCCGCCCGCAGCTCGGCCAGCTCGCTGCCGGTCTCGGCGAGCGCCTCGCGCTGGTCGAGCCAGGTCCGGGTCGGGAAGACGTACACGGCGAGCAGGGCGATCGTGGCCACGGCGGCCGCGGCGAGCAGCAGCGGGCGCAGCCAGCGGCGGAGGCCGACGGGCAGGCGGGCGCGCCGGGCGCGCCGGACCCGGCGGGCCCCGGTGCCGCGACGCAGGTCGGCCGTGGCCGTCACCTCAGCCCGCGCTCCCGGGACCGACGCCGGTGGGGAGCGCGCTCCAGCCCCGGTAGGCCGCGTCCTCGCCGAGCATCGACTCGATCCGCAGCAGGCGGTTGTACTTCGCGACGCGGTCCGAGCGGGCCGGCGCACCGGTCTTGATCTGACCGCAGTTCGTGGCCACGGCCAGGTCGGCGATGGTGACGTCCTCGGTCTCGCCCGAGCGGTGCGACATGACCGAGGTGTAGGCGGCCCGCGTCGCCAGCTCGACGGTGTCGAGGGTCTCGGTGAGCGTGCCGATCTGGTTGACCTTGATCAGGATCGAGTTCGCCGTCCCGGCGTCGATGCCGCGGGCGAGGCGGACCGAGTTGGTCACGAACAGGTCGTCGCCGACCAGCTGGCACCGGTCGCCGACGGCGTCGGTCAGCTCGGCCCAGGTGTCCCAGTCCTCCTCGTCGAGGCCGTCCTCGATGGACACGATCGGGTACCGGTCGACGAGGTCGGCCAGGTAGGCGACCATCTCGGAGCCCGACAGGGAGCGGCCCTCGCCGGCGAGGTGGTAGGCGCCGTCGCGGTAGATCTCGGAGTTGGCGGCGTCGAGGGCGATGGCGACGTCGGTGCCCGGGGTGAGTCCGGCGGCCTCGATGGCCTGGACCAGCACCTGCACGGCCTCCTCGTTGGAGCCCAGGTTCGGCGCGAAGCCGCCCTCGTCGCCCACCGCCGTGGACAGGCCCCGGTCGGCGAGCACCTTCTTGAGGTGGTGGTAGGTCTCCACGCCCCAGCGGATCGCCTCGGAGAACGAGGCGGCGCCGAGGGGCATCACCATGAACTCCTGGAGGTCCACGTTGTTGTCGGCGTGGGCGCCCCCGTTGAGCACGTTCATCATCGGGGCGGGCAGGACGTGGGCGTTGGTGCCGCCGACGTAGCGGAACAGCGGCAGGCCGCGCTCGTCGGCCGCGGCGTGGGCGCAGGCGAGGGACACGCCGAGGATGGCGTTCGCACCCAGGCGCCCCTTGTTGTCGGTGCCGTCGAGGTCGAGCAGGGTGCGGTCGACGAGGCGCTGGTCGGCGGCGTCGAGGCCCCGCAGCGCCTCGGCGATCTCCCCCGACACGTGGCCGACGGCGGTCGTGACGCCCTTGCCCATCC
>CAZCEZ010000172.1:0-3781 GCA_964497795.1 uncultured Acidimicrobiaceae bacterium
AGCATGCCCATGTCGGCGATGTGGCCGCCGGAGGTCCAGACCTTCTGGCCGTTGACGATCCACTCGTCGCCGTCCTTGATGGCCTTGGCCTGCAGACCGGCGAGGTCGGAGCCGGCGCCGGGCTCGGAGAACAGCTGGCACCAGGCCTTCTGCCCGGTGATGATGTCCTTCACCAGGGTGCGCTTGTGCTCGTCGGTGCCGTGGTCGAGGATCGTCGGCCCGGCCAGCAGCAGACCGAGGCCACCGGGGGCGGGCAGCGCGCCGAACTCGGCGATGCGCTGGGAGACGGCGTTGGCCTCGGCGCGGTTGAGGCCCTTGCCGTACCACTCCTCGGGCCACATGGGTGCGCCCCAGCCGGACAGGCCGAGGCGGTCCCACCACTCCTCGACGGTGATGTCGGGATCCCAGTTCTCGTTGAGCCACTGGTCGAGCTCGGCGATGATCTCGGCCTCGGTGGCGTCCGCGAGGCTGCGAGGTGCGGTGTCCGTCATGGGTTCCCCCTGGTTCTGTCCGATCGGACCCTGTGTCGAGCGACCATGGAACCCGTTTCTTGACCCGTCGGTCAAGTTGGCTCGCGCCACGGGCGGGGACCGGCCCGCCGCGGCACGGCCTAGCCTCCGCCACATGGCCGGCGACGGGGAACCCACGGTGGGAGCGGGCCTGCCCGACGCACCGCCGCGCTGGCAGCGGGCCCTGGTCCTGTCGGGGCTCGGCAAGGCCGATCCGCGCTTCCACGACTGGGTCCGCCTCCAGGCCCACGATCCGGCCTTCGTCGCCCGCACCGCCCGCTGGCGGACCGGTGCCGCGGTCGTCGTCGCGGTGCTCGCGGCGTCCGCCTTCGCCGCACCGTGGGGCGTCGTCGCCGCCGCAGGCGCCGTGGCCGTGCTCGCGGCCCGGAACCCCGGGTGGCTGGCCCGTCGTCACGCCGAGGCCCTGGTCCGGGTGCACGGCGGAGGCCGGCGGCCGAGCCGCCTCGCCGCCATGGGGGCCCTCCAGTCGGTCCTGGCGACGGCGGTGAGCGTGGTCGGCGTGCTCGGCCTCGTGCTGGCCGTGGCCGCCTGGGCCTCGGGCCCGCCCGACCTCGACGTGGCGGTCGTGTCGAGCACGTGCACCCCGGCCTCGGGCGACGCGGACCTGCTCGTCACCGCCGTGGTCCGCAGCGGCGAGGCGCGCGACGTGCCCGTGCGGGTCGTGGTCGCGGTCGGCGGCGGCCCGGTGGCGCGGTCCGAGGTGGTCGACGTGGTGCCCGGCGGGGCGACGACCTCCGTGGCCGTGGCCGTGCCGGGCGTGGCGCCCTCGCTCGGGTGTCCGCCGGTCGACGTCGTCGTGGAGGCGCTGCCGTGACCGTCCGGGTGCTGACGTGGAACCTCCAGGGTCGGGAGCGCCCCGACCTCGACGCCGTGCTCGGCGTCGTCCGCGACCTGCGGCCCGATGTCGTGTGCCTCCAGGAGGTCCAGCGGCGGCAGGCGACGTGGCTGGCGGAGCGGCTCGGGTGGACCAGCACGTGGCGCTTCAAGCACTGGCCGGTCGTGGCCCCGGCCGAGGGCCTCGCCGTCCTCGCCCCGGAGCCGCCCGACGAGGTCCGCACCGTGGTGCTGGCGCGCTTCGTCGCGGTCTGGTCCTGGCGGCGCCGCATCGCCCTGCGGGGCGTGGTCCGGACGTCGGTCGGTGACCTGGAGGTGGTCGACGTGCACCTCGGCGCCGGGGTCGCCGAGGCCGAGCGGGTCCGCCAGGCGCTGCTGACCGCGGGCGCCGTGGTCGGCCCCGTCGGGCTCGTCGCCGGCGACCTGAACGCCCACCCGGGGAGCGCCGTGCTCGCGGCCTTCGCCTCCGACGGCCTCCGCGACGCGTGGCCCGAGGCCGAGCCGGGTTCGCCGGGACCGACGAACTGGCTCCCCGGGCCCCGCGACGGCGCGCCGACGCAGCGCCTCGACTACGTGCTCGTCGGCGACGGTCTGGCCGTCGTCGCGGCCGAGCTGCCCGGTCCCGACGAGGTCGCCGACGGGGCCCTCGGGGCGCTGTCGGACCACCTCCCGCTCGTGGTGACGGTGGACCGGGACCGCTGACGGCGACCCGGGACGGGCGGGCCCTAGAGCTCGATGCGCATCCCGACCGTGGCGGTGCGCTCGGGCGGGAGGCCGAAGTGGTCGGCGGCTGGCGTGGCGTTGCGGCTCATGACCGCGAAGAGGCGCTCGCGCCACATCGCCATGCCGGGGCGCTCGGTGACCACGAGTGACTCGGCACCGAGGAAGAAGGTGGCCCGCTCGACGTCGATGCCGGCGTGGCGGACCTCGCCCTCGCCGAGCCCGCGGACCACGTCGGTGGTCTCCATGAAGCCGTAGCGCAGCCGGACGGTCATGACGCCGTCACCCAGGTCGCGGACGACGGAGCGCCGGGCCGGCAGGACCCGTGGCTGGTCGACGGTCTCCACGGAGAGCACGACGGTCCACTCGTGCAGCACGCCGTTGTGCCGGTGGTTGGCGAGCAGGGCTGGCGGGGTCATGTCGGGCACCGAGAAGAGGAACACGGCCGTGCCCGGCACCCGCGACGGTGCGCCGTTGGCCCGGAGGCTGGCGAGGAAGTCCTCCAGGGGCAGCTGCGCGGTCCGGATCCGGTCGGCCAGTATCCGCCGACCGGTCCGCCACGTGGTCAGGAGCGTGAACACGATGGCGCCGATGACGAGGGGGAACCACCCTCCGTCGGGGACCTTGAACAGGTTGGCCCCGAAGAAGGCGAGGTCGACGACGCCGAACCCGACGACGAACGCGGCGACGGCCGTCCTCGACCACCCGAACCGCTCCCGGGCGACGACGGCGAAGAGCACGGTGGTGATGATCATCGTCATCGTGACCGCGACCCCGTAGGCGGCGGCCAGGGCCGTCGAGGAGCCGAAGCCGATCACCAGCCCGATGCAGGCGACGAGCAGGACCCGGTTGACGGCCGGCACGTAGATCTGTCCCTGCTCGTCGGCCGAGGTGTGGACCACGCGCAACCGGGGCGCGTACCCGAGCCGCACGGCCTGGAGGGTGAGGGAGAAGGCACCCGAGATCAGGGCCTGGGACGCGATGACGGTCGCGACGGTCGCCAGGACGACCAGGGGGAGCACCAGTGCGTCTGGCGCCAGCCGGTAGAAGGGCGACTCGATCGCGTCGGGCTCGGACAGCAGCAGTGCACCCTGGCCGTAGTAGTTCAGGAGCAGGCCGGGGAGGACGAGGCCGAACCAGCCTCGGCTGATGGGTGGGCGGCCGAAGTGGCCCATGTCCGCGTAGAGCGCCTCGCCGCCGGTGACCACGAGGAACACGGACCCCAGGGCCAGGAAGCCGGTGGCGCCGTTGTCGAGGAAGAAGCGCAGGCCCCATGCCGGGTTCAGGGCGCGGACCACCCCCGGGTCGTCGGCCAGGTGGAGGAGCCCGAGCCCGCCGAGGGTGGTGAACCAGACGACCATGACCGGACCGAAGACCCGACCGATCGAGGCCGTGCCCCGGGACTGGAGCGAGAACAGCCCGACCAGGATGACGGCTGCGATCGGTACGACGAGGCCGTCGAGCGCGTCGGTGGCCACCGCGGTGCCCTCGACCGCGGCGAGGACCGAGATCGCCGGCGTGATCATCCCGTCGCCGTAGAGCAGCGCGGTCCCGAAGAGGCCCACGACGACGAGCCCGAACCGCAGGCCCCGCTGCACATCCGAACGTCCACCGCCGGGGATGAGCAGCGAGGTCAGGGCGAGGATGCCCCCCTCGCGCTCGTTGTCGGCGCGCATCACGAACACGAGGTACTTGAC
>CAZCEZ010000173.1:0-1160 GCA_964497795.1 uncultured Acidimicrobiaceae bacterium
TGCCGGCTATCCGGCGGACCCGCAAGCAGCTCGGATGGCAAGCGGGCCGCACCTATCGCCGCCGGCGGCTAACGGAGCCCCGCTCTCTACCAACCGATCCAGCTCACCCC
The DNA here is from genome assembly GCA_964497795.1 of uncultured Acidimicrobiaceae bacterium. Lineage (GTDB taxonomy): Bacteria > Actinomycetota > Acidimicrobiia > Acidimicrobiales > Salinilacustritrichaceae > Salinilacustrithrix. Next base: position 111 of record CAZCEZ010000173.1, read on the forward strand.
GCTGCCGAGCTCAGGCGACGGTGACGCCGACGACGTCGGCGAGTGACTGCGCACCGGTCCGGTCGAGCAGCTCGGTGAGCTCGGCGAGCACACGAGCACTGGCACGCGGGTCGTCGAACGACGCGGTGCCGACCTGCACGGCCGATGCCCCCGCACGGAGCAGCTCGAGGGCATCCGCACCGGACGCCACACCACCGACGCCGACGATCGGGAGATCCGGCAGCGCGGCGTGCACGTCGTGGACGATGCGGACCGCGACGGGGTGGATCGCCTGGCCCGACAGGCCGCCGCCTCGGCTCCCGGAGCCGAGGCGGTAGGCGCCGGTCACCGGGTCGATCGCCATGCCGAGCAACGTGTTGACAAGCGTCACCGCCTCGGCACCGGCGTCGGCAGCGGCGCGGGCGACGTCGCCCACGCGCGACGTGTTCGGGCTGAGCTTGGCCCAGCACGGTCGGCCGGCCTCGGCCACGACGGCGGCGATGGTGGCGGCCGAGGCGTCCGGGTCGTGCGCGAGGAGCTCGCCACCCGCTTCGGTGTTCGGACACGACAGGTTGACCTCGACGGCGACGACGCCCTCGGGGCAGTCGGCCACCTGGGCGGCGGCGAGGCGGTAGTCCTCGATGCTGCGTCCCCAGATCGACACCACGACACGGGCTCCCGTGGCGAGCAGGCCCGGCAGCGTGTCCCGGCGCCAGGCCTCGACGCCCGGCCCCTGGAGCCCGACGCTGTTGAGCATCCCGCCGTGGGTGCCGTGGACCCGCAGCGCGGGGTTGCCGTCCCAGGCGAAGTGGGCCAGGGACTTGACGGTGTGGGCGCCGAGGGTCGCGAGGTCCACGTACGCGTGCAGCTCGGTGCCGTGCCCCGCCGTGCCCGATGCGGTCAGCACCGGGTTGGGCAGGGTCACGGACCCGACGTGCGCCGTCAGATCGACCACGGACGCACCCCGCTCCGTGCAACGGGAGCTGGCGAGGAGCGCAGCGACCTGATCACGCCGACCCCGACGGAGGCGCCAGCCGACCGCCGGACGACACGCCCACGATCGCTCCGTGC
>CAZCEZ010000173.1:1260-3726 GCA_964497795.1 uncultured Acidimicrobiaceae bacterium
GGAGGCGCCAGCCGACCGCCGGACGACACGCCCACGATCGCTCCGTGCAACGGGAGCTGCGGAGGAGCGAAGCGACGAACGCAGCTCAAGAAGCATGGAACGCCTGGAGCGACTTCACCCGCACGGCGTGCTCGCGCCGGTCGCGGATGCCCTCGGCGGCGGCCACGGCCCCGGCCGCCGTCGTCAGCAGGGGTACGCGGTTCGTCGCCGCGGCGGAGCGGATGTAGTCGCCGTCGGAGCGCGGACCGCGCCCTCGCGGGCAGTTGACGACGAGGACGCACTCGCCCTCCTCGAGCAGGTCCACGGCCGTGCGGCCCCGCTCCCCCTCCGGCTCACCGAGCTTGCCGAGCCGCTCGGCGACCGGGATGCCCTCGGCCTCGAAGGCAGCGGCGGTGCCGGCGGTGGCGGCGATCTGGAAGCCGAGGTCGACGAAGGCCCGGGCGGCGCTGACGCCCATCGGCTTGTCCCGGTCGGCGAGGGAGAAGAACACGGTCCCGGACTCGGGGAGCCGGTCGCCGGCCGCGACCTGGGACTTGGCGAAGGCCAGGCCGAAGGTGCGGTCGATGCCCATGACCTCGCCGGTGGAGCGCATCTCGGGTCCGAGCACCTGGTCGGCGTCGGGGAACCGGTTGAACGGCAGCACCGCCTCCTTGACCGCGACGTGGCGGCCCTGGCCGACCCGGAACGGCAGGATCGACTCGGTGAGCAGGCCCTCGGTGCGCAGCTCGGCGAGCGTCGCCCCGACCATGACCCGGGCCGCGACCTTGACCAGCGGCACGCCGGTGGCCTTGGCCACGAAGGGCACGGTCCGCGAGGCCCGGGGGTTGGCCTCGATCACGAACACCTGCCCGTCCTTCACGGCGAACTGCACGTTGAGCAGTCCGACGACGTCGAGGGCCTCGGCGAGGCGCCGGGTGTAGTCCTCGATGACCTCGACGGTCTGGTCGGCGAGCGAGTGGGGCGGGATCGAGCAGGCCGAGTCACCGGAGTGCACCCCGGCCTCCTCGACGTGCTCCATGACCCCGCCGATGAGGATCTCGCCGGTGGCGTCGCGGATGGCGTCGACGTCGACCTCGGTCGCCTCCTCGAGGAACCGGTCGACGAGGACGGGACGTTCGGCGGACAGGCCGCCCTCGCGACCGAGCGAGCCGAAGCCGGCCAGCTCGGCCATGGCCCGGGCCAGGCCCTCGTCGTCGTAGACGATCTCCATGGCCCGGCCACCGAGCACGTAGGAGGGTCGCAGCAGCGCCGGGTAGCCGATCCGCTCGACGATGGCGCGAGCGCCGTCGAGGTCGGTGGCGGTGCCACCGGCGGGCTGGGGGATCTCGAGGCGCGCGCAGAGGCGGTTCCAGTGGTCGCGGTCCTCGGCGAGGTCGATGGATGCCGGGCTGGTGCCGAGCACCGTGCCCTCCGGCAGCGCCGAGGCCAGCTTCAGCGGCGTCTGGCCGCCGAGGCTGACGATGACGCCGACCAGGTTCCCGCTCTCGGCCTCGGCGGCGACGACGGCGAGGGCGTCCTCCTCGGTGAGCGGCTCGAAGTAGAGCCGATCGGACGTGTCGTAGTCGGTCGACACCGTCTCGGGGTTGCAGTTGACCATCACGGTCTCGTAGCCGGCGTCGCGCAGGGCGAAGGAGGCGTGGACGCAGCAGTAGTCGAACTCGATGCCCTGGCCGATCCGGTTCGGACCGGAGCCGAGGATGACGACGCGGGGCCGGCCGGTGTCGACGACCTCGTCGGTGTCCTCCCAGGTCGAGTAGTGGTACGGCGTCTTGGCCTCGAACTCGGCGGCGCAGGTGTCGACGGTCTTGTAGGTCGGGCGCAGACCGAGCTCGAGGCGCCGGGCACGGACGTCGGCCTCGGACACGCCCCACAGGTGGGCGAGCTGGGCGTCGCCGAACCCGAGCCGCTTGGCCCGGCGCAGGTCGCGCACACCGATCCCGTCGAAGCCGAGCTCGGCGAGGTGGGCGCGCTCGTCGACGATCCGGGCGAGCTGGTCGAGGAACCAGGGGTCGACCTTGGTCGCGTCGGCGACCTGCTCCACGGTCATCCCCCGGCGCAGGCACGCCTCGAGCTGGAAGGGACGGTCGGGCGTGCCGATGGAGGCCCGGCGGAGCAGCTCGGCGTCGTCGAGGTCGTCGAGCGCAGCCTCGGCCGGGTCGCAGTTCAGCCCGGCTCGGCCCTGCTCGAGTGAGCGGAGCGCCTTCTGCATCGACTCGGGGAAGGTCCGACCGATGGCCATGGCCTCGCCGACCGACTGCATCGAGGTGCCGAGCACGTCGCCCTGGCCGGGGAACTTCTCGAAGGCCCAGCGGGGCACCTTGGTGACGACGTAGTCGATGGTCGGCTCGAACGACGCCGGCGTCGCCTTCGTGATGTCGTTCGGGATCTCGTCGAGCGTGTAGCCGACGGCCAGCTTGGCGGCGATCTTCGCGATCGGGAACCCGGTGGCCTTCGACGCGAGCGCCG
>CAZCEZ010000174.1:0-3723 GCA_964497795.1 uncultured Acidimicrobiaceae bacterium
CGGTCCATCTTGTTGACGAAGCACATGCGGGGCACGCCGTACTTGTTGGCCTGGCGCCACACCGTCTCGGTCTGGGGCTCCACGCCGGCGACACCGTCGAACACGGCGACGGCGCCGTCGAGCACGCGCAGGGAGCGCTCCACCTCGACGGTGAAGTCGACGTGGCCCGGCGTGTCGATGATGTTGATGGCGTGGTCCTTCCACACGCAGGTGGTGGCCGCGGAGGTGATGGTGATCCCCCGCTCCTGCTCCTGCTCCATCCAGTCCATCGTGGCGCCGCCCTCGTGGACCTCGCCGATCTTGTAGTTCCGACCCGTGTAGTAGAGGATCCGCTCGGTCGTCGTCGTCTTGCCCGCGTCGATGTGCGCCATGATCCCGATGTTCCGGGTCATGTTGATCGGGTGGGAGCGCTTCTCAGACATGTGCTCGAGCTCGCAGGGTTGGAACGTCGGTCGAAAAGGACGACCGGGCCAGGAGGGTCCGGGCCCGGTCGGATGGGCACGGGGCCCACGGAGGTTCGACCTCGGCCGCTACCAGCGGTAGTGGGCGAAGGCCTTGTTGGACTCGGCCATCTTGTGCAGGTCCTCGCGGCGCTTCACGGAGGCGCCGAGGCCGTTGCTGGCGTCGAGGATCTCGTTGGCGAGGCGCTCGGCCATCGTGCGCTCGCGGCGGGCCCGGGCGAAGGACACGATCCAGCGGATGGCCAGCGTGTTGGCGCGGCGGGGGCGGACCTCGACGGGCACCTGGTAGGTGGCACCGCCGACGCGGCGGGAGCGGACCTCGAGCTGGGGCTTGATGTTCTCGATGGCGCGCTTGAGCGTGGACAGCGGCTCGCTGCCGGTCTTGGACTCGACGATCGACATGGCGTCGTACATGATCCGCTCGGCGGTCGACCGCTTGCCGGACAGCAGGATCTTGTTCGTCAGCTGGGTGACGACGGTCGAGTCGTAGACGGGATCGGGCTTGATCTCCCGACGGGGTGCGGGTCCCTTGCGAGGCATCTCAGGCGTCCTTCTTGGCGCCGTAGCGGCTACGGGCCTGCTTGCGGTCGCGGACGCCCGACGTGTCGAGCGTGCCGCGGATGATCTTGTAGCGGACGCCCGGCACGTCCTTCACACGGCCACCGCGCACGAGCACGATGGAGTGCTCCTGCAGGTTGTGGCCCTCGCCGGGGATGTAGGCGGTGACCTCGATGCCCGAGGTCAGGCGCACGCGGGCGACCTTGCGCAGCGCGGAGTTCGGCTTCTTCGGCGTGACCGTGAACACGCGGGTGCACACGCCGCGACGCTGCGGGGCGCCCTTGAGCGCCGGCGTCTTGGCCTTCGCGGTCTTGGTCTGCCGGCCCTTGCGGACGAGCTGCTGGATGGTGGGCACGGATGTCCTCTTGCTGCGGGGTTCGTTGCGGTCGAACGGTCGGTGGCGCCCCGTCGGTTCCCTGGGGAAGGGCGCGCATGACCGACCGGCCATGCTACGGGGGCCGCTCCGCGCTGCACAACCCGAGACCCGCCCTGCGGGCGGGCACCCGGGGGCCGGGACGGGCGGAGGGGCGGACCGGACGGCCCGGCGTCGGGTCTACCACCGGGTCCCCGCCTCCGGCGGGGACCCCGGCGGCGAGCCGAGGGGCCGGGGGCTCAGGCGGCCAGCGGCTCGTTGCGGCGGTCGCGGGGGGCGTCGGACGTCGCCGCGGGGCGGGCGCGACGCCCGTCGGTCGCGACGTCGAGGACGGCCACGGCGGCGACGCACACGAGCGCGCCGATCTCGACGGCGAGGGTCTGCTCGGCCCCCGGGCTCCACACCGGCTCGCGCCAGCCGAAGAGGGACCCGTAGCGGCTCACCAGCAAGGTGGCGAGCGACCCGGCCGCGAGCAGGCCGGTCGCCGCGGCGGCGGGCCGCAGCAGGCTCGGCCGGCGGAGGGCGACGCCCAGCAGGGCGGCCACGGCCAGGCAGAGCCCGGTGAGCACCGGGAATCCGATGCGGACGGTCCAGGCGCCGGGCAGGCCCGAGGGGAGGTCGCGGTAGGTGTCGACCCACTCGCGCCAGTGGATCCAGCCGTTGGCGAGGGTGAAGGCGGCGGCCGCGAGCACGAGGGGCGTGGTGGCGCGGGAGGTGCGGAGGGGGGAGCGTCGCATACCCGTTCTTCGACACCCGGCGCGGTGGCGTATGACGGATCGGTCGCGCACGACCGGTGACGCCTGGCACGCCCCCGCCGTCAGCGGGGGCCCAGCGCGCGCCGGAGGGCGTCGGTCCGGAGGGCGTGGATCCGCCGGGAGGTCGGCGCCCCGGGGTGGTACGACTCCGATGCGTGGAAGGCCCCCGGGGTGACGTGCAGCTCGCACGCGACCCCGGCCTGCCAGAGGGCGCCGGCGTAGGCGACGTCCTCGTCGCGGAAGGCGTCGAGCTCGCCGACGTCGAGGTAGGCGGGCGGGAGCCCGACGAGGTCCGCCGGTGTGGCCCGGGCCGGGGCGGCGGGCAGCGGGACATCCGGTCCGCCGGCGGCGTCGCCGAGGTAGGCCCGCCAGGCGACCCGGTTCGAGGTCCGGTTCCAGACGCGCGGGTCGGTGGCCGCCCGGGCCGACGGCGTGGCGTCGCGGTCGTCGAGCATCGGGTAGATCAGCCACTGGAAGCAGATCGGGACCTCGGCCCGGTCCCGGGCCAGGATCGCGAGCCCGGCGGCGAGGCCACCTCCGGCGCTGTGCCCGCCGACGGCGATGCGGTCCGACTCGACGCCCAGCTCCTCGGCGGCGCCGTGCAGCCAGACGAGGGCTGCGTGGCAGTCGTGGACGGCGGCGGGGTACGGGTCCTCCGGGGCGAGCCGGTAGTCGACCGACACGACGGCGCAGCCGACGTCGGCCACGATCCGCTCGCAGATGAAGTCGGCGTCGTCGACGTCCATCAGCACCATGCCGCCGCCGTGCACGTAGAGGAGGGCGGCGCCGGTCGGATCGGGCAGGGCGGCACCGGGCTCGCGCCCGTACACCCGGACGCGGACGTCGGGGTCGGCCGTGCCGTCGGCGTGGCGGTGGCCGGGCACGACGACGTCGCGCCGGGACACGCCCTCGACGTGCCCGATGGCCTCCATGAGCGGACGGCGGGCCTCGGCGGACGCCGCCCGGGCCGCGGGCAGGTCGCCGGTGAGGTCGATGGGCGGGACGAGGCCGAGGACGGGGAGGATCTCGGGGTCGGCGCGCGCGTCGAGGTCGAGGTGGGCGGGAGGGGCGTCGGGGTTCGGGGTCACGGGCGCATCCTGCCCCGGGGTCGACCGTGCCCGCGGCGCCGCCCGCGGCCGGGCGCGGGTCGGGGCCCCCGGAGGGGCCCCGACGTCCTGGTTCCCGGTGGCGGGCCGCGGCCCGCCGGGTTCAGCTCTCGCCCTCGGCGGTGGGCAGCGTGACCACGCGGGCCTCGGACTGCTCGTCGAAGCCGGCGGCCAGCATGGCGGCCGGGTCGACGTCCTCGTCGTCGGAGGACCAGCCCTCCATCTTCTTGTACTCCGGCGCCAGGGTGTCCACGTCGCGGTAGTCGCCGTGGCCGGTGCCGGCCGGGATGAGCTTGCCGATGATGATGTTCTCCTTGAGGCCCACCAGCCCGTCCGACTTGGACTCGATGGCGGCCTCGGTGAGCACCCGGGTCGTCTCCTGGAAGGAGGCGGCCGACAGCCACGAGTCGGTCGACAGCGAGGCCTTGGTGATGCCCATGATCTCGTCACGGGCCTCGGCCGGCTGCTTG
>CAZCEZ010000175.1:0-3560 GCA_964497795.1 uncultured Acidimicrobiaceae bacterium
AGGGGCAGGCGCTCGACGACCTCGTCGCCGACCTCGACGACGCGCAGTGGCGCACTCCGACGCCGGCCGAACCCTGGACGATCGCGGACACGATCGGCCACCTGCTGTGGACCGACCGCGTCTCGGTGGTCGCGGCGACCGAGCCCGACCGCTTCCCGTCGTTCCTGGAGGAGCACTTCTCGGACCTCGGGGAGGACCCGATCACCGAGCTGGCCCAGCAGACCGGGGCGCTCCCGCCCGCCCAGCTGCTGGCGGACTGGCGGGCCCTGCGGGACGCGCTCGCCGACGCGCTGGGCGCCGTGCCCGACGGCACGAAGCTGCCCTGGTTCGGTCCGCCGATGTCGCCGGCGTCCATGGCGACCGCGCGGCTGATGGAGACCTGGGCGCACGGCCAGGACGTCGCCGACGCCCTCGGGGTCGAACGGACGCCGACGCCGCGCCTCCGACACGTCGCCCACCTCGCGGTGCGCACCCGCGGATTCGCCTACACGATGCACGGGATGGAGCCGCCCGAGGCCGACGTCCGCGTCGAGCTCGTCGCACCGGACACGACCACGTGGACGTTCGGCCCCGAGGACGCCGAGCAGCGGGTGACCGGGAGCGCGCTGGACTTCTGCCTCCTCGCCGTCCAGCGCGTGCACCGCGACGACACCGACCTGGTCGCCGAGGGCGAGGACGCCGACCAGTGGCTCGACGTCATCCAGGCCTTCGCCGGGCCGCCGGGCGAGAAGCGCGCCCCGAAGGACGCGGCGTGACCGGCACCGAGGAGACCCCACCCGTCCGGGTCGCGAACTGCAGCGGGTTCTACGGCGACCGGCTGTCGGCCCTGCACGAGCAGGTCACCGGCGGCCCCGTCGACGTGGTCACGGGTGACTACCTCGCCGAGCTCACGATGCTGATCCTCGGCCGTGACCGGATGCGCGACGCGTCGCTCGGCTACGCCCGGACGTTCCTCACCCAGCTCGAGCAGTCGCTGGGCGAGGCGCTCGACCGCGGTGTGCGGATCGTGGTCAACGCCGGCGGGCTGAACCCGGCCGGGCTGGCCGAGGCCGTCGGCGACCTCGCCGACGGGCTGGGGCTCGACCCGGACCTCGCGCACGTCACGGGTGACGACGTCCGCGAGCACGGCGACGAGCTCGGCGTCCCCGGGGTGCTCACCGCCAACGCCTACCTGGGTGGGTTCGGCATCAGCCGGGCGCTCGCCGCCGGCGCCGACGTCGTGGTGACCGGCCGGGTCACGGACGCGGCGCTGGTCATCGGCAGCGCGGCCTGGCACCACGGGTGGTCCCCGTCCGACCACGACGCCCTCGCCGGTGCGCTGGTCGCCGGCCACGTCATCGAGTGCGGCTGCCAGGCGACCGGCGGCAACCTCGCCGGGTTCACCGACCACGACGTGCTGCGGCCCGGGTTCCCGATCGCCGAGGTCGCCGGCGACGGCAGCAGCGTCATCACCAAGCACGAGGGCACCGGCGGGGTGGTGGACGTCGACAGCGTCAGCGCCCAGCTGCTCTACGAGGTGGCCGGTCCCCGGTACGCCAACCCGGACGTCACCGCCCGTCTCGACTCGGTGCGCCTCGAACAGGTGGGTGCCGACCGCGTGGCGATCACGGGTGTCGTCGGCGAGGCCCCGCCGCCCCGGCTCAAGGTCTGCGTCAACCGCCTCGGCGGGCACCGCAACGGTGTCGAGTTCGTCCTCACGGGCCTCGACATCGAGGCCAAGGCCGACCTGGTCCGTCGCCAGGTCGAGGCCGGCCTCGGTGACGACCCGCCTGCCGAGGTCGTGTGGGACCTGGCCCGCACCGACCACGTCGACGCTGCGACGGAGGAGGGGGCGTCGGCCCGGCTGCGGCTGACGGTGAAGGACCCCGACGGCGACCGCATCGGTCGCCCGTTCACGTCGACCTGCATCGAGCTGGCACTGGCGAGCTACCCGGGGTTCCACGTCACGGCGCCCCCGTCGAAGGCCACGCCGTACGGCGTCTACGCCCCCGCCTACCTCGATGCCGAACTCGTCGAGCACACCGTCGTGCTCCCCGACGGGTCCCGTGAGGTGGTGCCGCACCCCGACGCCACTAGGGAGCTCGAGCCGGCAGCGACACCACTCCCGCCGGGTCCGCCACCGGCCGGCGACACCCGCCGGGTCCCGCTCGGGCTCGTCGCACGTGCACGCAGCGGCGACAAGGGCGGCGACGCGAACATCGGCCTCTGGGTCGGCACCGACGAGGCGTACGCCTGGCTCGTCGACCTGCTCGACGAGGGCACGATCGCCGAGCTCCTGCCCGAGGCGGCCGACCTCGACGTCGACGTCCACCCGCTGCCCAACCTCCGGGCGGTCAACGTCGTCCTCCACGGCCTGCTCGGTGAGGGCGTGTCGTCCGGGACGCGTTTCGACCCGCAGGCCAAGGGCCTGGCGGAGTGGCTGCGCAGCCGGCACGTCGACGTCCCCGTCGCGCTGCTCGAGGATCCTGCTGCCCGCGTCCCCACCGAGGAGCCCGCGTGATCAACGTCGAGACCGAAGCGTTCACCGACCCGTTCGCGACCGAGGAGCGACTGGCCCTGGCCGACGTCGCCCGACGGTTCGTCGAGAAGCACGTCACCGATCGCCACGACCGGTTCGAACGTGACGGCCGTCTCCCGCGGGACCTCCACGAGGAGGCTGCGGCGGCCGGTCTGCTCGGGCTCGGGTTCCCGACCGACGTCGGTGGCAGCGGTGGCACGATCACCGACGTCGTCGTCCGCGACGAGGCGATGCTCGGGGCAGGGGCCTCCAGCGGCCTCATGAGCGCGCTGTTCACCAACGGCATCGCGTGCCCCCACATCGTCGGCCACGGGACGCCCGAGCAGGTGGACCGCTGGGTCCGGCCCACGCTGGCCGGCGAGAAGATCGGGTCGCTGGCCATCACCGAGCCCGGCGGCGGGTCCGACGTCAACAACCTCACCACCCGGGCGGAGCGGGACGGCGACCACTTCGTCGTCAACGGCGCCAAGACCTACATCACCTCCGGCACCCGCGCCGACTACTTCACCACGGCCGTGCGCACGGGGGGGCCGGGTGGCGGCGGGATCTCGCTGCTGGTGATCGAGCGGGACAGCGAGGGGCTCGAGGTCTCCGAACCACTCGACAAGCTGGGGTGGCGGTGCTCGGACACGGCCGAGCTCGCGTTCACCGACGTCCGCGTCCCTGCCGACCACCTCGTCGGGGAGGTCGACCAGGGCTTCGCCTACATCGGGGAGAACTTCGTCGGCGAGCGCATCGGGCTCGCCGTGCACGGCTACGGACTCGCCCAGCGGTGCCTCGACCTGACCGTCCGGTGGTGCCGTGACCGCGAGACGTTCCAGCGGCCGCTCATCGGACGGCAGGTCGTGCGCCACAAGCTCGTGCGGATGCGGGAGTCGATCGAGGCATCGCGGGCGTACACGCGCCAGGTCACCCTGCGTGCCGCAGCGGGCGAGCAGGTCGTCGCCGAGGCGTGCATGGCCAAGAACCTCGCCGTGGAGACCGCGGAGTTCGTGGCCGACGAGGCCGTCCAGCTCCACGGCGGCATGGGCTACATGACCGG
>CAZCEZ010000176.1:0-3537 GCA_964497795.1 uncultured Acidimicrobiaceae bacterium
GTCGTAGATCTCGCCGACCAGCTCCTCGATCAGGTCCTCGACGGTCACGATGCCGTCGGCGCCGCCGTGCTCGTCGACGACGACGGCGAGGTGGGAGCGGCCGACCTGGAGCTGGCGCAGGACGTCGAGCACGTGCGCCGTCTCGGGGAACAGCGGGATCTCGGTGGCCACCTCGGCCACGGTGCGGTCGGCGTCGCCCACGAGGTCGCGGAGGTGGACGACGCCCACGACCCGGTCGAGATCGGCGCCGTCGGCCACGGGGGCCCGCGAGTGCCCGGCCTCGACGAGCCGGGCCAGGCCCTCGGCGCAGGTGGTGGCCCCGTCGAGGACGAGCACGTCGCCGCGGGGCACGAGCACGTGCTGGAGGGGGCGGTCGGCGGCGTCGAAGGCGCCGGCGATGATGGACCGCTGCTGGGCCGACACCGACTCCTGGTTGACGACCATCTCGCGCAGCTCCTCCTCGGTGACCTCCTCCCGACGGGCGTCGGGGTCGCCGCCGAGCAGGCGGACGGCGAGGTCGGTGCTCCGCGACAGCAGCCACACCACGGGTCGGGTGACGGTGGCCATGCCGGCCAGCGGCCGGGCGGCGAGCATCCCCCAGCGCTCGGCCCGCTGCATGGCGAGCCGCTTGGGCGTCAGCTCGCCGAAGACGAGCGTGAGGTAGGCCAGCACCAGGGTGACGACCACGATCGACACCGGCTCGGCCGCGCCACCGAGGAAGGAGAGCGGGTCCTGGAGCGGCTCGGCCAGGGACACGGCCGCGGCGGCCGAGGCCAGGAAGCCGGCGAGCGTGATGCCGACCTGGATGGTGGCCAGGAACCGGTTCGGGTCCCGTGCCAGGCGGGCCAGGACCTCACCGGACCGCGACTCGGACTCGAGGCGCTGCAGCTGGCCCTCGCGCAGGGCGACGAGGGCCATCTCGCACCCGGCGAAGGCGGCGTTGACGAGGACCAGCACGGCGACGAGGACGAGCTGGGGGAGGACCTCGGCCACGGCTCAGGCCCCGACCACGAGGGCGGCGTCGTGGTGCTCGTAGCCGAGGGCCTCGGCCACGGCGGGCTCGGTGACCCGGCCGCCGGCGACGTTCAGCCCGTTGCGCAGGTGGGGGTCGCGCCGCATCGCCTCGAGGGGGCCGAGGTCGGCCAGGGCGAGCGTGAAGGGCAGGGTGGCGTTGTTGAGGGCGAAGGTCGAGGTCCGCGGCACGGCGCCGGGCATGTTGGCCACGCAGTAGTGGACGACGTCGTCGACCACGAAGGTCGGCTCGGCGTGCGTCGTCGGGCGGGACGTCTCGAAGCACCCGCCCTGGTCGATGGCGACGTCGACGAGCACGGAGCCCGCCCGCATCGTGGTCACCATGTCGGCGGTGACGAGCTTGGGGGCCCGCGACCCCTTCACCAGGACCGCGCCGATGACGAGGTCGGCCCCGGCGACCAGCTCCTCCACGGCGGTGCGGGTCGAGTACGCGGTCTCGAGGGCGGCCCCGAAGCGCATGCCGAGGTGGGCGAGCACGTCGAGGTTCCGGTCGAGCACGGTCACGTCGGCACCGAGGCCCACCGCCATCTCGATGGCGTTCTCCCCGACGACGCCGCCGCCGATCACGACCACCCGGCCGGAGGGGACGCCGGGCACGCCGCCGAGCAGCACGCCGGCGCCGCCGTGGACGCTCTCGAGCGCCGTCGCCCCGGCCTGGACCGACATGCGCCCCGCGACCTGCGACATCGGCGCGAGCAGCGGGAGCCGCCCGAAGGCGTCGGTCACGGTCTCGTAGGCGATGCAGGTGGCACCCGAGTCGACCAGGTCGCGGGTCTGGTCGGGGTCGGGCGCGAGGTGGAGGTACGTGAAGAGCACCTGGTCCTCGCGGAGGCGTGCCCGCTCGGCGGCCTGGGGCTCCTTGACCTTCACGACAAGCTCGGCCCGGTCCCACACCTCGGCCGCGTCGGCGACCAGCTCGGCGCCGGCGGCGGCGTAGTCCTCGTCCGCAGCGCCGATCCCGGCCCCGGCGCCGGCCTCGACGAGCACCCCGTGGCCGTGCGCGACCAGCTCGCGGACGCTGGTCGGCGTGAGGCCGACCCGCTTCTCGGCCTCCTTGATCTCCGCAGGGGTCCCGACCAGCAACCGACGCTCCTCGCTCCGCTCGAGCTCCTCGACCGCACCCTGCGGCCGACGGCCCAGACACTACGGCCGGACCCGACCAGCCGGGCGCTCGCTGGACTTGTCCGGACATTTCTGCGAGGATCCCCCTTCGTGGACGTCGTCGGCTACGCCATCCTCGCCCTGCTCGCCGCAGGGCTCGGGTCCCTCGGGGGCCTCGGCGGCGCCGTGCTGCTCGTCCCCGCGCTCGTCGTGACGGGCATGCCCGCCTCGGAGGCCGCGCCGCTCGGCCTGCTCACCGTCGCGGCGGCCTCGATCTCGGCCGGGCCCCGCCAGCTCGTCGAGCGATCGGTGAACCACCGCCTCGGCGTCACGACGGAGCTGCTCGCGTCCTCGGGGGCCGTGCTCGGTGCCATGGTCGCCGGTGCGGTCTCCGACGCCGCGCTCACCTACGTGCTCGCCGCGACGGCGATGGGCGCGGCCCTGGCCGGCGGTCGGCGCTCGGGCCTGCGCAACCCACCCGACCCGGACTGCGAGGAGGCCGACGTCGGGGAGCGGGTCGGGTCGCTGGCCGGCGCCTACCCCCTCGGCGCCGGCATCGTGCCCTACCGACCCCGGCGGGTTGGGCCGAGCCTCGGGTTCATGGCGCTGGCCGGCGTGGTCGCCGGCACTGCCGGCGCCTCGGGCGGCTTCATCAAGACGCCGGCCACCAGCGAGCTGATGGGCGTGCCCATGAAGGTCGCGGCCGCGACCACCACGTTCACCGTCGGGATCACGTCGTCGGCCGCGCTGCTGGTGTTCGCGATCCAGGGCCGCATCGACCCCGACGTGTCGGGCCTCGTCGTGGCCGCGAGCCTGGTCGGCGGGGCGCTCGGGGCGCGGCTCCAGTCGGCGATGCCGCCGACCCTCATCCGCCGGGTCCTGAGCATCCTGCTCGCGATCGTGGCCGTCGTCCTGGTGGTGCGAGCATGAGCGACGTGCGCTCGCCGATCCCCGAGGGCCCCGTGTCCACGATCCGCGGTCGCTGGCAGGCACCGGGCCTCACGTGGATCGTGCGGTTCGTGCTCGTGCTCGGCGTGGCGTCCGCGCTGCTCCCCGGCGGGGCCGGCACGGCGGCCGCCGTCGTCGCCGTCGCCGTCGTCATCGCCACGCCGCTGCTGCGGGTCGCGTGGCTCGTGCTCCGCTGGTACCAGGAGGGCGACCGTCGCTTCGTCCTGCTCGGCCTCGCCTTGCTCGCCGTCGTCGGCGCCGGCGCCCTCGCCGCGTCGCTCGGGGTGGGCCGATGACCCCGATCCGGGCCGGGGACCCCGCGCCGCGCCTGGACCTGGTCGACGACCGGGGCGAGGCCTGGTCGCTGGACGCCCACAGGGGGCGGCCCGTGGTGCTGGTCCTGCACCGGCACTTCTACTGACTGCCGTGCCAGGAGCACGTGGTCGCCGTGCGCGA
>CAZCEZ010000177.1:0-3521 GCA_964497795.1 uncultured Acidimicrobiaceae bacterium
CGAGTAGGCCCGCAGCGGGCCGACCTGCCGGGCCGACCTGCCGGGCCGGCCTGCCCGGCCGGCCTGCTGGACGCCACGGTTGGGGGGCCGGGGAGGGTCCGCGCTACGGTGCCCCGTTCGCGCCGGGGGTCCGGCGCGCCCACCACGACGCCGGCACGCCGCCGGAAACGCAGCAAGAGGTTGGAACCATGGCCGTCCCCAAGCGGAAGACATCGAAGGCGAAGAGCCGCAGCCGCCGCGCCAGCAACTGGAAGCTGGAGCGCCCCTCGCGCAGCCTGTGCCCCCGCTGCGGCGTCGTGAAGCTGCCCCACGTGGTCTGCCCCAACTGCGGCTGGTACCACGGCCGGCAGGCTGTCGACGTCGACTAGAACCCTCCGCTCGCTGGGCGAGCTCCGGGTTCTCTGGAGTTGCTCGGCTGCGCCTCGCAACGTCCGGGTCCACGGAGGTAACCAGTGCTTCCCATCGCCATCGACGCGAACGGCGGGGACAAGAGCCCCGAGGCCATCGTGGCCGGTGCCCGGCGCGCCCGTGAGGAGCTCGACGTCGACGTCGTGCTCGTCGGGACGCCCGACGTCGCCGACGTCGCCGGCGACCTCCCCCTGATCGAGGCGTCCGAGGTCATCGCCATGGACGCCGACCCGGGGTCGTCGGTGCGGCGCATGAAGGACTCGACGCTGGTCCGGGCCGCCGAGGCGGTCCGCGACGGCAGGGCCTCGGCCATGATCTCGGCCGGGAACACGGGCGCCACCATGGCCTCTGCCCTGCTGCGCATGGGGCGGATCTCCGGGGCGAAGCGCCCGGCGATCGCCACCCCGCTGCCCGTCCCCTCCGGCGGCCACACCGTGATGCTCGACGCCGGCGCCAACGCCGAGTGCCAGCCCGAGTGGCTCGTCCAGTTCGCCCAGATGGGTGCGGCCTACGCCCGCGAGCGCTACGGCGTCGAGGCCCCCAGGGTCGGCCTGCTGTCCATCGGCGAGGAGCCGGGCAAGGGCGACACCCTGCGCAAGGAGACCTACGGGCTGCTCGCCGCGGACGGCGTGCTCGCCGCGGCCGGCGGCACCTTCATCGGCAACGTCGAGGGGCGCGACATCCTCACCGACGACGTCGACGTGGTCGTCACCGACGGCTTCACCGGCAACGTCGCCCTCAAGGCCCTCGAGGGCGGGATGAAGGCGCTCGTCTCCCGGCTCCTGGAGGCCTTCGGGGCCACCGAGGAGGCCCGGGCCGCGGCCGACGTGCTCATGCCCGAGCTGCTGCCCCTCTACGCGACCCTGGACCCCGAGAACACCGGTGGCGCCATGCTGCTCGGCGTCGACGGGGTCTGCATCATCTCCCACGGCTCCTCCGGGGAGACCGCCGTCGTGAACGCCGTGCGCGTCGCCCGGGACATGGTCGCCGGCGACGTCGTCGCCACCCTCGCCGCCGCCATCGCCTGAGCACGACGCCCGCCAGACACCACGTTCCGTGGGCGATTCGCGCGGAGCGGGGGCATCGACCAGGGCATTCGCGAGGATCGGGCCGTCCCGGCAGGACGTGGCTACAGTGAGCGCCCGCTCCGGCGGCGACGGCCGCCCGGAGGTCCGTCGACACCCGATCCGAGGAGGGGCAGCAGTGCCCGCAGAGACGCACGTGGAAGGTGGCGCCATGGGCCGCGACGAGGTCCTGGCCCTGATCCGCGACCGCCTGGCCGACATCCTGGAGATCGAGCCCGACACGATCCAGGAGGGCGACTCCTTCGTCGACGACCTCGACGCCGACTCGCTCGCCCTCATCGAGCTCGTCGAGGCCCTCGAGGAGGAGATCGGCGAGCGCAGCGTCGGGTTCCGGATCGAGGACGAGGACCTCGAGGACCTCAAGACCGTCCGGGACGCCGTCGACTACGTCGTCTCGCGCCTCTAGGCCGGGACGCCCACCCGACGTGCCGGCCACGAGAGGCGGCGAGCACCGCCCCACGCTGGTCGGACGAGCGCGCCTCATCGAGGCCCTGGGCTACGAGCCCGCCGACGACGCCCTGCTGGCCCAGGCCTTCGCGCACCGCTCCTGGTGCGCCGAGCACGCCGGCTTCGACTCCAACGAGCGCCTCGAGTTCCTGGGCGACTCGGTCCTCGGCTTCGTGGTCGCCGACCACGTCTACCGGGCCGAGTCCGGCCTCGACGAGGGTGCCCTGACCGACGTCCGCAAGGCCGTCGTGAACTCGGTCTGCCTCGCCGAGGTCGCCATCGAGCTCGACCTGGGCGCGCACCTGCGCCTCGGCAAGGGCGAGGAGGCCTCGGGCGGGCGGGAGAAGCCGTCGATCCTGGCCGACGCCATGGAGGCGGTGCTCGGCGCCGTCTACCTCGACGGCGGCCTGGACGCCGTCACCGACCTGGTCCTGCGGCTCCTCGGCGAGCGGATCGACACCGCCATCGAGGCCGGTGGCGCCAACCAGGACCACAAGTCCCGGCTCCAGGAGCGGCTGGCCGAGGTCACCGCCTCGGTCGCCTCCTACGAGTTCGAGGCGAGCGGGCCGGACCACGCCCGAGAGTTCACGGTGACCGTGTCCGTCGACGACCGAGAGCTCGGCGTCGGCGTGGGGCGGTCCAAGAAGCAGGCCGAGCAGCAGGCGGCCCGTGCCGCCCTCGAGCTGCTCGACGACGACGGCGCCGGCACCACCGACGCCCCCCATGCCCACGGAGGCACCGATGGCTGAACTGCCCGAGGTCGAGACGATCCGACGCCAGCTCGAGCGCGAGGTGGTCGGCCGCAAGGTCAAGACCACCGAGGTGCTCGACGCCAAGGCCATCCCGCGCCACAGCTCGAAGAAGCAGTTCATCGGGATGCTGGACGGCGCCAAGCTCAAGTCGCTGATCCGGCGCGGCACGTTCCTGATCTTCACGCTGGACACCGACGACCGGTTCATCCTCAAGCCCGGCGTCGGTGGCCGCATCCACAAGACCGCGGCCAAGGACGACATCGAGGAGGGCACCGCCGTGGTGCTCACCTTCACCCAGGGCGGCCAGCTCCGCTACGTCGACCCCCGCAACACCGGCGAGCTGTGGCTGCTCACCCCCGAGGAGGTGGCCGAGGGCGTCGACGAGATCGAGCTGCTCGGCTACGACGTCGTCGACCAGCCGGTCCCGTGGGCCGACTTCGCCAAGCTCGTGCTGTCCCGGTCGGTGAAGCTCAAGACCCTGCTCACCGACGAGGACCTGCTCGCCGGCATCGGCGCCGTCTACTCCGACGAGATCCTCTACGACGCCGGGCTCCGCTACGACCGGATGAGCGACACCCTCTCGGTCCAGGAGGTCCGCCGCCTCTACCGCTCGGTCGTGGAGATCCTCCACGACGCCATCAAGCACGGAGGGACGACCCTGTCCGACGACGGCTGGCGCGACCTGCACGGAGCCGCCGGAGGCTACGGCGAGTACCACCAGGTCTTCTCCCGCGACGGCCAGCCGTGCCGCCGCTGCCGGGACGTCATCTCCAAGGCCAAGTTCGGCGGCCGCAACACCTACTTCTGCGAGCAGTGCCAGACGTGACAT
>CAZCEZ010000178.1:0-3148 GCA_964497795.1 uncultured Acidimicrobiaceae bacterium
CTTTGCAAGCAGGGGGTCGTGGGTTCGAGTCCCATCGTCTCCACGCAGACGTCGCAGGTGGGGGCACCTGCGACGGCCGCGCCCACCCGACGGCGGCCATCCCCGCGCATCCCGTGGCGCGCCTGCCCGGTGGCGACGGGCGGTGGCAGGTGGCACGGGTCGTCCGACGTGCGCGATCGGTCGCGTCCGGCCCGGCGGGGCGCTCCCGAATTAGGTGTTGCAATCGGGTTACAGATGTTGCATCCTGATGACAGGGCGGGCCCGGACAGGAGGCAGGAAACCATGACCGTTCTCACCCTCACGGGCCGCGAGCTCTTCGACCGCGACGGCTCCCGCGTCGGCAAGGTGTCCGACGTGCTCTACGCATCCGACCTCGGCGAACCGCTCTTCGTGACCGTCGACCCCGGCCTGCTGCGCCGGGAGCGGATCGTGCCCTTCGAGCTGGTCGAGGAGCGCGGCGACTCCCTCGTCGCCGCCTGCACGGCCGACGACATCTCGACCGGGCCCAGCGCCCGCGACCACGTGCTCCCCGACGGGGAGGCCCGCCAGGAGATCTTCCGGCACTACGGGCTGCCCGCACCCGTCGTCTGACCATCAGGGGTGCCAGAGCCGCCCGGGCACCCGCCCGGGCGGCTCGGTGCACCACGGTCGGGCCGCCAGACTGGCCCCGTGCCCGACGACCCGAGCGTGCTCCCCGCCATCGGCACGACGGGCGACGTCTCCGCAGCCGCGCTCGACGCCGCCGTCGACGTGCTCCGCGCCGGCGGGCTGGTCGCCGTGCCGACCGAGACCGTCTACGGGCTGGCCGCGGCCGCTTCGGACACCGACGCCGTGCGCCGCATCTTCGCGGTCAAGGGTCGACCCGCCGACCACCCCGTCATCGTCCACCTCGCCGGCGCCGACCGACTGGACGACTGGGCCGAGGACGTCCCGCCCGCCGCCCGCGCCCTGGCCGAGGCCCTGTGGCCCGGCCCGCTGACCCTGGTCCTGCGGCGCCGGCCGACCGTGCCCGACGTCGTCACCGGCGGCCGGGACACCGTCGGCCTGCGGGTGCCCGCCCACCCGGTCGCGCTCGGGCTGCTCGAGGCGCTCGGCGACGGGCTCGCCGCGCCGTCGGCCAACCGCTTCGGTCGCGTCAGCCCCACTCGGGCCGAGCACGTCGTCGCCGACCTGGGTGGCGACGTCGACCTCGTCCTCGACGGCGGCCCGTGCCGGGTCGGGGTCGAGTCGACCATCGTGGAGGTGCTCGACGACCACGTCCGGGTCCTGCGCAGCGGCGACGTGACCGCAGCCCACCTGGCGGCGGTGCTCGGACGTCCCGTCGACGTCGACGTCGACGGGCCGGCCCGGGCGCCGGGCATGCTCGCCGCCCACTACGCCCCCCGGGCCCGGGTGGTGCTCGCCGAGCACGGGCTCCCCGAGGTGGTGACCGAGCTGGTGTCGGCCGGTCGGCGGGTGGGCGTCCTGGCCGAGCGCATCGAGGGCGAGCTGCCCGGTCCGGTCGTCGACCTCGGCGCGGTGGGCGATCCGGACGGCTACGCCCGCCACCTCTACGAGCGCCTCCGGGCCGCCGACGCCCTCGGCCTCGACGTCGTCGTCGCCGTGCCGCCGGCGCCCGAGGGGATCGGGCTCGCCGTGCGGGACCGCCTCGCCCGGGCCGCGCACGCCGCGGGCTGATCGGCACGCCGGAGTCGGCGGCCGACCCGTCCGGTCAGTGGCCGGCGCCGACCCGTCCGCTGACCCGGCCGTGCAGCGACGCGGCGTGGCGGTTGAGCCCGACCAGGCGGGCCTCGACGCCCCGCTCGGCGAAGCGGGCGACCACCGCGTCCAGGGCGGCCACGGCCGAGGAGTCCCAGATCCGGGCCTCGCTCAGGTCGATCTCCACGACCCGGATGTCCTCGGACCGGGCGGCCACGGCGTCGTAGTCGAACGCGTGGACCAGGTCGTTGGTCGACGCGAAGAACAGCTCGCCGGACACGGCGAAGAGCTCCTCGGTGTCCTCGGGGTCGGTGACGCTGGTGACCCGCACCACCGTGCTGACCTGGCGGACGAAGAAGATCGCGGACAGCAGCACGCCGGCACCCACGCCGTAGGCCAGGTTGTGGGTGACGACGACGGTCGCCACGGTCACGACCGTGACGGCGGTCTCGGTGCGGGGCATCGTCCGCAGGGTGGCGGGGGCGACGCTGCGCCACGAGAAGGTGCCGACCGAGACCATGATCATCACGGCCACGAGGGCGGCCATCGGGATCCGGGCGACCACGTCGCCCAGGGCGAGGATGGCGACCAGCAGGAACACGCCCGAGGCGAGGGTCGAGAGCCGGGTGCGGCCCCCGCTCGCGTGGTTGATCATCGACTGGCCGATCATGGCGCAGCCGGCCATGCCGCCGAGGAACCCGGTGGCGACGTTGGCCACGCCCTGCCCGCGGGCCTCCAGGTCCTTGTCCGAGACCGTGTCGGTCTTCTCGTCGAGCAGCTGGGCGGTGAGCAGCGACTCGAGCAGGCCGACCATGCACAGCGTGAGGGCGACGGGGAGCAGGATCCCGAGCGTGCCGAAGGTGTAGGGGACCTCGGGCAGGTGGGGGAGCGGGAGCGCGTCGGGCAGGGCACCCATGTCGCCCACGGTGGGCAGGTCGAGGCGCAGCGACATCGAGACCCCGGAGAGGGCCACGATGGCGACCAGGGGCGAGGGCACGGCCCGGGTGAGCCGGGGGAGGCCGTAGATGACGGCGAGGCCGGCGGCGACGAAGGCCAGGTTCAGCCCCAGCTGGGAGCGGTCGGCTCCCTCGTCGGTGAGGAGCAGGTGGGGGACCTGGGCCAGGAAGATCAGGATGGCCAGCGCGTTCACGAACCCGATCAGCACCGAGCGGGGCACGAACCGCATCAGGTTCCCCACGCCGAGGGCGCCGAAGCCGACCTGCAGCAGCCCGGCGAGCACGGTGCCGGCGAACATGAACTCGATCCCGTGCTCCTCGACGAGGGGGACGAGCACGAGGGCCATGGCACCGGTCGCGGCCGAGATCATCCCGGGGCGCCCACCGGCGAAGGCGATGACGATGGCGATCGTGAACGACGCGTACAGGCCGACCTTCGGGTCGACGCCGGCGATGATCGAGAACGAGATCGCCTCGGGGATCAGGGCGAGGGC
>CAZCEZ010000179.1:0-3106 GCA_964497795.1 uncultured Acidimicrobiaceae bacterium
GAGCAGCGGACTCATAATCCGTTGGTTCCGGGTTCGAGCCCCGGCGGGCCCACCACAGGTCATCCCTCGTCGTACCACGTCAGCTCTGTGACGAAGCCGCGACCGTGGACCGGACCCCGGACGTGCACGCCCAGCCGCCGCAGGGCAGCCGTGGGAAGGCCCACGTCGGCGAGGAGCACGTCCCCACAGGTGCCGGGACGCAGGCCGGTCCTGGGCAGCCCGATGGTCAGGGTGACGTCGGGCACGACGTGGGCGCCCGGGGTCCTGCCCGACGTCGCGTCGACCCCCGTCGGCACGTCGAGGGCCACGACGTCGGCGGCACGGTCCGCAGCCCACCGGACGAGGTCGAACGCGACCCCGCGGGGTGCCCCGCGCAGGCCGTACCCCACGACGGCGTCCACGACGAGGTCGGCGCCGAGGCCCGCCAGGTCGTCGGGTCCGGCCACGCTCCCCTCGGCCAGCAGGTACTGCTCGAGTTGCCGCTGCGTCGCCGGTGCCGGCTGGTCGGCGTCGGCCGGGACGACCGTCGCCCGGATGCCCCGGTTGTGCAGGTGGCGTGCCGCCGCGATGCCGCCGGCACCGTTGTGTCCCCGCCCCGCCAGCACGACGACCCGGCCGTCCGCGGACAGCCGTTGGAGGACCACCCCGGCCAGGGACCTGCCAGCGTGCTCCAGCATCTGCAGGAGGGTCGGGCCCGTCTCCTCGACCGCGATGCGGTCGAGCTCCCGCATCTCGTCGGCCGTGACGCTGGGCAGCGGTCCGTCCGCGGAGTGGTAGGGCACGGGCGCACCTCGTCGTCGGTCCTGCAACGGGGGGCGTGCCGTCCACGCTAGTCACGGCGAGGCGCGCCGCACGGCTCGACAGGACATGCGTGTGCCCCCGGGCAGGACCCGGGGGCACACGGTCGAGCGGTGTCAGACGGTGAGCAGCTCACGCTCGGCCTCGGGGACGACCGTCGTGGTCGTCTCGTCGCGGCCGCGGGCGGCCCAGACCAGGCCTGCGCCAGCCAGCAGGAAGGTCCCACCGAGCCCGCCCAGGAGGGCGGCGAGGCCGAGGCCCATCTGCAGTGCGGAGTGGGTCACGGTGCCGACGCCCAGCTCACCGAAGAGGCCGTGGACGGTGCCGCTCCAGGCGGCCTCGCGTGCCGGGCCCTCCAGCGGGTGCTGGCGGTCGAAGTCGGTCCAGTAGCGACCGTCGACGTCGAACTCGTGGGCGCCGGCCTCGAAGGTCTCGCCGTTGTACTCGACCGCCTCGTCCAGCACGACCGTCTGCGTGCCGTGCAGCACGTGGTAGCCGATCGTGGCCATCTGGAACATGTACTCGGAGTCCGTGTTGACCAGCGGGTCGGCCGGGTCGAACTCGGACATGTCGACCGGGTAGCCCCAGTCCTCGGTGAGCAGGGTCATGATCGCCTCGGCGCCCTCGGTGGTGCCACGGTCGACCAGTTGCCCGTTCTCGTCGTAGGACAGCTCGACACCCTGTGCCTCGCTGAACGCCTGGAGGGAGTCGTACCCGTCCTGGACCTGGCTGTACGCGACGCCGCCACCGGCGACGAAGAACAGTCCGATCACGGCGAGCACGAGGCCCAGTGTCTGCAGGCGAGCCCTCATGGTCAGCTCCTTCTTGATGGTGTGGTTCTTGCGACTGCCACCATCATCGGGCAAGGAGCTGCTTGTGAAGCCTGTCACGAGGCCCGTCCTCGTGGGGACCTAGGACCCTCGCTCGCGGGACCTGCGGACGGCAAGCCCGGCCGCGCCCAGCGCGGCCAGGCCGACGAGCACGACCCGGGCACCCGAACGGCCGGCACTCGGCTCACCGGTCATCGCAGCGGCACGCAGTGGCGCAGCCTCGACGTCCGGCACCGGCGACGGTTCGGGCGACGGGCTGGGGGTCGGCGACGGCTCGGGTGCGGGGCTGGGGCTCGGTGCCGGACCGGGCGACGGGCTGGCCGCCGTGCTCGGTGACGGCGCCGCCACGGGCTCGGGTTCCGCCTCGGGTTCCGGCTCGGGTTTCGGCTCGGGTTTGGGTTCCGGCTCGGGGGCCGGGGCCGGCTCGGGGTCGGGTTCCGGTGCGGGCGCCGGCGCCGGCGGTGGGGCCCACTGGACGGAGGTGTCGCCGGCCGGCCCCTGCGGGC
This sequence comes from uncultured Acidimicrobiaceae bacterium, assembly GCA_964497795.1. Classification (GTDB taxonomy): domain Bacteria; phylum Actinomycetota; class Acidimicrobiia; order Acidimicrobiales; family Salinilacustritrichaceae; genus Salinilacustrithrix. Next base: position 2,135 of record CAZCEZ010000179.1, read on the forward strand.
CGCCGGCGCAGTCGGTGCCGTCGCAGAGGCGGAACGTCGTCGTCCCCCAGGCGTCACCGTCGTCGTCGACGACCACGCCGACGCCGAGCTGGTCGTACTCCGGGTCGGTCATCGTCGCCTCGTGGCTCCCGGAGGTGCGCCACAGGTCGAACAGCGCCCGTGCCACCGCTCGGGCCCCACTGTCGCCGGTGCCGCCGGCACGAGCCACGTTCTCCCCGATCCGTGCCCAGCAGCACACACGGTCGCCCAGGGACGGGTTGTGCGAGATCGCTCCGTCCTCGGCCTGGGCGAACGACCAGTCCCGCGCCGCCGCGTGGAGGTCGGCCCGCGGTGTCAGGGGGGTGGCCCCGGCCCGCCGCCGGTGGTCGTTGACGAGGTCGACCAGGGCGCGCTCCGCGTCCGCCACCGACCACGCCTCCGTGGCTGCCGCGGCTGGACCGGGACGCGGGACGACCAGTGCCAGCAGGGCGGCCACGGCCACGATCGGCAGGGCGCGCGTCGGGCGGGCGAGCACGGGAGGCTCCGGCGGGGGAGGGAGGTTCGGGCGGTCCGATGGTAGGAACGATCGACGCACGACCCCGTGACGCCGCCCGCCACGGCCGGTCGGCGGCGCCGGTCAGCCGGGACGGCGGTCGCGGACCACCCGGAGCAGCATCCGGACCACGACGACGCCGAGGAGCGCGGCGAAGGTCGTGCTCGCCACGACGGGGTCGAGGCCGAGGCTGACCTGTGAGGCCAGTGCCGCCGTGGCGACGCCCGCGACGCCCGCGACCAGGCCGAGACGGAGGTCGGTCGTGCCCTGGGCGCGGTTGCGGACGGTGCCCAGCACTGCACCGGGCACGATGACCGCCAGCGAGGTGCCCTTGGCGAGCACGATGGGCATCCCGAACAGGACGGTGAACGCGGGGACCATGACCACGCCGCCCCCGACGCCCATGACGCCGGCGAGCACGCCCGCGGCGAGGCCGGTCG
>CAZCEZ010000180.1:0-3072 GCA_964497795.1 uncultured Acidimicrobiaceae bacterium
TCGACGTGGCGATGGTCGAGGCCGACGCGATGGGCGGCACCTGCCTCAACCGCGGGTGCATCCCGTCCAAGTCGATCCTCCACGTCGCCGGCGTGCTGGAGGAGGTCAAGCGGGCGGGTTCGTTCGGGCTCGACGTCAGCTTCAACGGCATCGACGGCGAGGCCCTCGACCAGTTCCGCGAGCAGGTCATGGGCCATCTCCGATCGGGCCTGACGGCGCTGGCCAAGCAGCGCACCACCTACGTCGAGGGCTACGGGCGCCTGACGTCTGCCGACGGTGACGTGAAGGAGGTCGAGGTCGAGCTCACGGACGGCGGCACCCAGACGCTGCGGGCTCGCCACGTCGTGCTCGCCACCGGGTCCACGCCCCGGGTGCCGGGTGGCTGGGAGGTCGACGGCGAGGTGGTCCAGACGTCGGACCAGGCCCTCTGGTTCACCGAGGCCCCGGGCCGTGCCGTGATCATCGGCGCTGGTGCCATCGGCATGGAGTTCGCCTCGATGTGGGAGCCGATGGGCACCGAGGTGACGGTCGTCGAGGCGCTGGACCGGGTCCTGCCGCTGGAGGACGCCGACGCCTCGAGGACGGTCGCGCGGGCCTACAAGAAGCGGAAGATCGACGTCCGGACCGGGACGCGCGTCGTCGGCGTCAGCCGCGACGGCGACGTCGGCCGGGTCGTCGTCGAACGTGACGGCGAGGTCGAGGAGCTCGAGGCCGACGTCGTCCTGGTCGCCATCGGTCGCGGCCCGAACACCGGGGACACGGGGGCCGAGGAGGCGGGCGTGCTCGACGAGCGCGGCTTCGTCGACACCGACGAGCTGGGACAGACCAAGGTCGCCGGCGTGTGGGCGGTCGGGGACGTCCGCCCGACCCTCGCCCTCGCCCACGCCGCCTTCGCCGAGGGCTTCGTGGTCGCCGACGCCGTGGCCGGACTGGACCCGCAGCCGGTGGACCACGTCCAGACGCCCCGCGTCACCTACTGCCACCCGGAGGTCGCCTCGGTCGGCCTCACCGAGGCGGAGGCGAAGGACCAGCACGGCGACGTGGTCACCACGAAGTACTCGCTGAAGGCCAACGCCAAGGGCATCATCCACGGCTCCGACGGGTTCGTGAAGGTCGTCGCCGCCAAGGTCGACGCATCGCCGGCGTACCCGGACGGCGTCGGTCCGACGCTCGGTGTCCACGTCGTCGGCCCCATGGCCACCGACATCATCGGCGAGGCGGCGTTGGCCACCTCGTGGGAGGCGCTGCCGAGCGAGGTCGCCGCCATCACCCACGCCCACCCGAGCCTCTACGAGGCGATGGGAGAGGCCTTCATGGCTGTCGCGGGCGTCCCGTTCCACGGGCATTGACCAGTCGCACCGCACCGGCCTGGCGCTTCGGGCTGGTCGCGGCGGCTGGCGCCGTCGGCACCTCCTCGGTGGCGCCGGCCCTCAACGACATCGCTGCGGGGCTGGACCTCGGCGGGGCCGCGACGGCCGGCGTCCTGTCGGCCTACGTCGTGCCCTACGCCGCGGCCACGATCATCGCGGGGCAGCTGTGTGACGCGCACGGGCCGCGCCGGGTCCTGCGGGTCGCGCTCGCGCTGGCGGTGGGTGGGGCGTTGGTGGCGGCCACCGCGACGGGGGCCCTGCAGCTGCTCGGTGGGCGCGTCGTGCAGGGCCTCGGCGCAGGTGCGGTCACGATGGGGGCCTTCGACGTCGCGCGCCGTGTCGAGCACGGCATCGCCCGGACCGCCGCGGTCCTGACGCTGGGAGCGTCGCTCGGTCCGCTCGCCGGTGGCCTCGCCTCCCAGCTCGTGGGGTGGCAGGCGGCGATCCTGCTCCCGGCCCTGCTGCATGCGACGGGCCTCGTGGCGCTCCCGTCGCCGTCGACGGGAGGGGGGCACCCGGGGCGCACGGACACGGTCGGCATGGCCGCGACCGGGCTCGGCGCGGCGACCGGGGCCGCCGGGCTGCAGCTCGTGTCCGACCTGCCGGGTCCGGCAGCCGTGCTCGGGGGCATCGGTGTCGTGCTCCTGGTCGCCGCGGCAGTCCGCTCCCTGTCCCATGGCGGTGAGGTCCCGCCGGCGCCGGTGCTGCGCGAGCCGCGCCTGCGGCTGAGGGGTGCGCTGGCCGCGTCGATCGCCGGGACGTACTTCGCGTCGCTCGTGCTCGTCCCGGTGGCGCTGGGCCGGGTGGGGTTCTCGGCCATCGGGATCGGCCTGCTCCTGCTGCCGCCGGCGGTCTCCGGCGCGGTGTTCGCCCGGCAGTCGGACGCGGTGGCACGCGTGCTGGGCCGGTGGACCGACGCCGCCGCTGCCGTGACCACGCTGGTCGTGCTGCTGGTCATCCTCGGTGCGCCGCCCGTCGCCGGTGCCCTCGCCCTCCTCGGCCTGGCCGCGGCCTACGGCGTCGTCCAACCACGGCTGCTCGCGATGGTGGCCGAGCGCGTCCACACCGGACCCGCGACCGCGATCGGAACCGCCAACCTGCTCCTCCTGCTCGGCGGTGGTATCGGGTCGGCCGCCGTCGGCGGCCTCGGCCGGACGCTCGGGGGTGGTCTGGTCGCCCTGCTGGTCGCGGTCGTCGCGGTCGCGACCGTGCGCGAGGCCCGGGAGCTCGTCCCGCGGTCGGGCCCGGGCAGCGACCGCGCACCGGACCACTGACAGTTGCGATTCGAACAATCACCGTTACGCTGGCTGCCGAACCCGGACAGGAGTCATCGTGAGGCGCCAGGAGGACCGTCAGGAGGGCGGCGCGCCCGAACGGCGGGCGGACGGCGAGAAGGAGTCGTACGTCGAGGAGCGCTTCGAGCGCGACACCGACTACATCACCGATCGCATCGTCGCCGATCCCGACACTGCGACGCCCAGGAGCGGCGGCCGGCTGTGGCCGGTCGAGGCCGGGCGGTACCGACTCGCCGTGGCACGGGCGTGCCCGTGGGCGAACCGCGCGGTGATCGTCCGTCGGCTCCTCGGCCTCGAGGACGCACTCTCGATGGCGATGGCCGGGCCGGTCCACGACTGGCGCAGCTGGACGTTCGACCTCGACCCCGACGAGCGCGACCCCGTGCTCGGCATCGAGCGCCTGCGCG
>CAZCEZ010000181.1:0-3047 GCA_964497795.1 uncultured Acidimicrobiaceae bacterium
CGACCGGCCTCGCCGCGGGCGTGCTCGCCGGCGTCATGGGCGTCGGGGGCGGCGTCGTCATGGTCCCGGCGTTCACGGTCCTGTTCGGGATGCCCATCGTGCTCGCCAAGGGCACCTCGCTGGCCGTCATCGTGCCCGGGGCGGTGCTCGGCACGATCCGCAACCGGGCGCAGGGCACCACCGACCTCCGTCTGGGACTGGTCGCTGGCATCGCCGGCGTCGCCACGGCGGCACTGGCCTCGCAGGTCAGCCTCGGTCTCGACCCGGTCGTGGCGAGCACGACCTTCGCCGCGCTCCTGGGCCTGGTCGTCGTGCGGATGCTGCGCCGCATGGTCCGCGACCGCCGCGCGGGCTGACGCGCTGCACCCACCGTCCACGGCGGTGCGGCGTCACGGGGTGGTCGGTCGATCGTTCCTACCATCGGACCGCCCCACCTCCCTCCCCCGCCGGAGCCCCCGTGCTCGCCCGCCCGACGCGCGCCCTGTCCATCGTGGCCGTGCTCGCCCTGCTGGTGCTGACCGTCCCGCGCCCCGATCCGGCCGTCGCAGCCACCGAGGCCTGGTCGGTCGCGGACGCGGAACGCGCCCTGGTCGACCTCGTCAACGACCACCGGCGGAAGGCCGGCGTGGCCGCCCTGACGCCGCGCGCCGACCTCCATGCGGCGGCCCGGGACTGGTCGTTCGCCCAGGCCGAGGACGGCGCGATCTCGCACAACCCGTCGCTGGGCGACCGTGTGTGCTGCTGGGCGCGGATCGGTGAGAACGTGGCCCGCTCCGGCGGCACGGGCGACAGCGGCGCCCGTGCGGTGGCCCAGGCCCTGTTCGACCTGTGGCGCGCCTCCGGGAGCCACGAGGCCACGATGACGGACCCCGAGTACGACCAACTCGGGGTCGGCGTCGTCGTCGACGACGACGGTGACGCCTGGGGGACCACGACGTTCCGCCTCTGCGACGGCACCGACTGCGTCGGCGGTGCGCAGGATCCCGCCGGTGACACCTCCGTCCAGTGGGCGCCACCGCCGGCGGCAGCACCGGAGCCAGAGCCAGAGCCCGAACCGGAACCCGAACCGGAACCCGAACCGGAACCCGAACCCGAGCCCGAGCCGGAACCCCAGCCGGAGGCGGCACCATCCCCGACCGCGACGGCCCGACCGACGCCCACCCCGTCGCCGACGGCAAGCCCCTCACCGAGCCCGTCGCCGAGCCCATCACCCAGCCCCTCGCCCAGCCCGTCGCCGGTGCCGGACGTCGAGGCTGCGCCCCTGCGGGCCGCCGCGATGACCGGTGAGCCGAGTGCCGGCGGCCCGGGCCCCCGGATCGTGCTCCTCGGCGTGGCCGCACTGGGCGCGGCCGGCCTTGCCGTCCGCAGGTCCCGCGAGCGAGGGTCCTAGGTCCCCGCGAGGACGGGCCTCGTGACAGGCTTCACAAGCAGCTCCGCGCCCCATGATGGTGGCAGTCGCAAGAACCACACCATCAAGAAGGAGCTGACCATGAGGGCTCGCCTGCAGACACTGGGCCTCGTGCTCGCCGTGATCGGACTGTTCTTCGTCGCCGGTGGCGGCGTCGCGTACAGCCAGGTCCAGGACGGGTACGACTCCCTCCAGGCGTTCAGCGAGGCACAGGGTGTCGAGCTGTCCTACGACGAGAACGGGCAACTGGTCGACCGTGGCACCACCGAGGGCGCCGAGGCGATCATGACCCTGCTCACCGAGGACTGGGGCTACCCGGTCGACATGTCCGAGTTCGACCCGGCCGACCCGCTGGTCAACACGGACTCCGAGTACATGTTCCAGATGGCCACGATCGGCTACCACGTGCTGCACGGCACGCAGACGGTCGTGCTGGACGAGGCGGTCGAGTACAACGGCGAGACCTTCGAGGCCGGCGCCCACGAGTTCGACGTCGACGGTCGCTACTGGACCGACTTCGACCGCCAGCACCCGCTGGAGGGCCCGGCACGCGAGGCCGCCTGGAGCGGCACCGTCCACGGCCTCTTCGGTGAGCTGGGCGTCGGCACCGTGACCCACTCCGCGCTGCAGATGGGCCTCGGCCTGGCCGCCCTCCTGGGTGGGCTCGGCGGGACCTTCCTGCTGGCCGGCGCGGGCCTGGTCTGGGCCGCCCGCGGCCGCGACGAGACGATCACGGCGGTCGTCCCCGAGGCGGAGCGCGAGCTGCTGACCGTCTGACACCAGGCAGGCGCAGTGTGCCCCCGGACGGGTTCCGGGGGCACAGCCGTCTGCACGGGATCCCAGGACATTCCTCCTTCCCGGGCGCTCGCCATCAGGTGACACTCGGTGCGGGAGGGAGCTCATGGGTCGCATCCGGGAACTGCTCGACACCATCGAGGGGCCGGCCGACGACGCGGCCGACCGCACGCTGGCCATCGCGACGCTGCTCGCCGGCGAGGGGCTGGACGTCCCGGTCCGACTGTGGGACGGGACCGAGGTGGGCGCGGGGGCGTTCCGGCTCGTGCTGGAGCACCCGTGGTCGTTGCGGGCGCTGCTCGTCCCCCCGACCGACCTCAACGCCGGCGAGGCGTACGCCCTGGGTGAGGTCGACATCGAGGGCGACGTCGTCGCCGCGATCGGGGCGATCGCCACGAGCGCCGGAGCAGGCCTCTCGCTGCGTGGGCGGGCCCGCCTGGCCGCGCAGGTCCTGCGCCTCCCCGCTCCACCACCGCGCTCCGGAGCCCGTCGAGCGGACCTCGACGGGGAACGGCACACGCTCGCCCGCGACCGGGACGCCGTCCGGTTCCACTACGACCTCGGCAACGACTTCTTCCGGTGCTTCCTCGACCCGGACCTCGTCTACTCCTGCGCGTACTTCCACGACGACTGGGCGGGCGATCCCGCCGGACACCTCGCCGAGGCCCAACGGCGCAAGCTCGACATGGTCTCCCGCAAGCTCCGGCTGGCACCGGGACAGCACCTGCTCGACGTCGGCTGCGGCTGGGGCAGCCTCGTGATCCACGCCGCCCGTGCCCACGGCGTCCACGCGACCGGGATCACGTTGTCAGCGGCCCAGGCCGACCTCGCGCGCCAGCGGGTC
>CAZCEZ010000182.1:0-3018 GCA_964497795.1 uncultured Acidimicrobiaceae bacterium
CTCGACACCGAGGAGGAGCGCGTCGAGATGCTCGAGGGCCTCGGGCTCGGCGAGGGCGCGCTGCCCCGCTTCCTCCACGCCGCCTACCAGCTGATGGGCCTGCGCACGTACTTCACGACCGGCGAGAAGGAGTCCCGGGCCTGGACCTTCCGGGCCGGGGCCAAGGCCCCCGAGGCCGCCGGCGTCATCCACACCGACTTCCAGCGCGGCTTCATCCGGGCCGAGTGCATCCAGTGGGACGTCCTCCTCGAGGCCGGGTCGTGGTCGGCGGCCCGCGACGCCGGCACGCTGCGCGTCGAGGGCAAGGACTACGTCGTCCAGGACGGCGACGTCCTCGAGTTCCGGTTCAACGTGTAGGCGTGCCCTGGCTCCTGCGCGACGGGAGGGTGCTGGCCAGCCTCGAGCTCGCCACGGAGCGCCCGCAGCGCCGTCGGGGCCTCCTCGGCCGCGACGGCATCGAGGGCGCGCTGCTGATCGAGCCGGCCCGGTCGGTCCACACGCTCGGCATGCGGTTCGCGATCGACGTCGCCCACCTCGACGCCGACGACGTCGTGCTCCGCACCACGACCATGCCGCCCGGCCGGATCGGCCGCCCCGTGGCCCGGGCGAGGCGCGTGCTCGAGGCCGAGGCCGGGTGCTTCGCCCGCTGGGGCCTCGAGGCCGGCCAGCAGCTCGAGGTCCGCGACGAGCACCACGACGACGGGCCCCACGACGACGACCCGGCGTCGTGACCGAGCCCGGGCGGCTCGTCGTCGTCGGCACGCCGATCGGCAACCTCGGCGACCTGTCGCCCCGCGCCGCCGAGGCCCTCGCCGCAGCCGACGTCGTCGCCTGCGAGGACACCCGCCGCACCGGACGGCTGCTCGCCGCCGCCGGGATCGGGCGCGTCGACCTCGTCGTGGCCAACGACCACACCGAGGGCGGCGTCGCCGGCCGGCTGGTCGACCGGGCCCGACGCGGCGACGTCGTGGCCCTCGTGTCCGACGCCGGCATGCCCGCGGTCTCGGATCCCGGGGTGGCCCTCGTTGCCGCGTTCGCCGCCGCCGGGCTCGCCGTCGAGGTCGTCCCCGGGCCCACCGCCCTCACCACCGCCCTCGCCGGCAGCGGGCTGCCCACGGGCCGCTTCTGCTTCGAGGGGTTCCTGCCCCGCAAGGGCTCGGGACGCACCGAGCGCCTCGCCGAGATCGGAGCCGAGCGCCGAGCCGTCGTGCTCTACGAGGCCCCCCACCGGATGGCCCGGACGCTGGCCGACCTCGTCGAGGTCTGCGGCCCGGACCGTGCCGTGGCCGTCGGGCGCGAGCTGACCAAGCTGCACGAGGAGTGGTTCCGGGGGACCCTGGCCGAGGCCGCCGACTGGCTGCCGGACTCCCCGCTCGGCGAGTTCGTCGTGGTCCTCGACGCCGCCGACGCGCCGGGCGAGCCCACCGACGACGAGCTGCTGGCCGCCCTCGCGGCCGAGCGCGACGCGGGGGCGAGCACCCGGGACGCGGTCGCCGCGGTCGTCGGGCGCTTCGGCGTGCCCAAGCGGCGGGTCTACGACCTCGCCGTGGGCTGAGCCCCGCGCGGGCTCACCACGAGCCGTCGGCGGCGTCGAGCACCTCGGCCACCGTTGCGGGTCGGCGGTCTCGGGGTCGGCGCAGCGCGGCGGTCAGGTTGGCCGCGCCTTCCTCGGACAGCTCCCACACCCCCTCGTCCTCGGCGTCGGTGGCGAGGACGGCGACCACGTGGTCGCCGACGGCGGGATCCGAGAGCCGACCGCCGGCGAAGGTCCCGCTCGGCGCGCCCTCCCAGCGCAGGTCGACCGCCACGGCGGTGGCCCCGTCGGCGTGGTCGGTGCCGGCCAGGACCGCGGCCTCCCGGGCCAGGGCCGGGGTCGCCCGCACCCGGACCGGCCCGCCCGGGTGGACCAGCTCCAGGCAGGTCAGGGACTGCACGTCGGGGACCGTGGCCACGAACGTGCCGGCGCACGGCCAGCCGGGCGCGCCGACGCGCCGGGCCCGCCCCGGGAGCCGGTACATGCGGGCCGGGCCGTCGCGGCGGGCGGCGACGAGCCCGGGGACGTCGAAGTCGACGGTGACGAGGGGCGTCGGGTCGTGCCGGCGCAGCGCGGGCAGCAGGCGCTGGAGGGTGGCGGGGGCCAGGTACGAGAACCAGACGACGCGCTCGTCCGCCGGGGTCGCCCCCGAGGGGAGCACCAGGTCGGGGTCGAGGAGGTCGGCCTCGACGACGTCGACGAGCAGGTGGCCGAGTCCGGCGGCGACCAGGTTGGTGCGGGACTCGGCGACGAGGTCGGGGTCGGCCTCGACGCCGGACACGGTCGCGCCCCGGCGGGCGGCCGCGGCCAGGACCTGCCCGTCGCCCGAACCGAGGTCGACCAGGTGGGTGCCGGTGCCCACGGCGGCCAGGTCCAGGGCGCGCTCGACGGCGTCGGCCCGGCTGGGCGCCCAGAAGGGCCAGGTGGAGGCGAGGCCGGCCAGGGGAGCGGGCCGGGTCAGGACCCGAGGGGCACGCCGGCCCGCAGGTCCTCGCAGGCCGCCTCGGGCGCCATGATGTTGATCATCACGCCCGTGCCCTGCTCGAAGCCGGCCACCGACGTGATGCGCGGGGTCACGTGGACGTGCCAGTGGAACTCGCCCGGGTGGTGGTGCGGGGCCGTGTGGAACACGAGGTTGTAGGCGACGTCGCCGACGACGGTGCGCAGACGCTGGAGCCCGTCGCGCACGGAGCGGCCGACGGCGACCAGGTCCCGGGGGGAGGCGTCGGTGAGGTGCTCGGCGTGGTTCCGCGGGATGGCCATCATCTCGTAGGGCGACGCCGACCAGAACGGGCACAGCAGCACGACGCGGTCGTCGGCGAAGACCACCCGGTGTCCGACGTCGATCTCGGCCTCGGCGACGGTGCACAGCAGGCAGGAGCCCTCGAAGCGGTCGAAGCCCCGCTGCTCCTCGGCGAGCTCGCCGGGGACGAAGGGGATGCCGAGGAGCTGGCCGTGGGGGTGCTCGAGGCTGGCGCCCGCCT
>CAZCEZ010000183.1:0-2896 GCA_964497795.1 uncultured Acidimicrobiaceae bacterium
CGAGTACTGGGCGCTCGAGGAGGCCAAGCTCGCCCGCATGCCCGCGCCGAAGCGCCACGCCGGGCGTATCGCCCTCGTCACCGGCGGAGCCAGCGGCATCGGTCGCGCCATCGCCGCGCGCCTCGCCGCCGAGGGCGCGTGCGTGGTCATCGCCGACCGCGACGCCGAGGCCGCCGAGCAGGTGGCCGCCGAGCTGGGCGGCGCCGACGTCGCGCTCGGCGTCGCCGCCGACGTCACCGATGCCGCCGCGGTGCAGCGTGCCGTCGACGAGGCCGTGCTCGCCTTCGGCGGCGTCGACCTGGTCGTCAACAACGCCGGTCTGTCCGTGTCGAAGTCCCTGCTCGACACCACCGAGGAGGACTGGGACCTCCAGCACGACGTGATGGCCAAGGGCAGCTTCCTGGTGGCCCGCGCCGCCGCCCGGGCCATGGTCGACCAGGGACTCGGTGGCGACATCGTCTACATCGCCTCCAAGAACGGCGTCTTCGCCGGCCCGAACAACGTCGCCTACGGGGCGGCCAAAGCCGACCAGGCGCACCAGGTGCGGCTGCTCGCCGCCGAGCTCGGCCCCCACGGGATCCGCGTCAACGGCGTCAACCCCGACGGCGTCGTCCAGGGCTCGGGCATCTTCGCCAACGGCTGGGGCGCCGAGCGGGCGGCCGTGTACGGCGTCCCCGAAGCCGAGCTCGGCGCGTTCTACGCGGGGCGCACGCTGCTCGGCCGGGAGGTCCTGCCGGAGCACGTCGCCGCCGCGGTCGCCGCCATCGCGTCCGACGAGTTCTCCCACACGACCGGGCTGCTCGTCCCCGTCGACGCCGGCAACGCGGCCGCCTTCCTCCGCTGACCGCCGTGCCCGGCCCGACCTTCGCTGCGGTGGACATCGGCGCGTCCAGCGGCCGGGTCATGGCCGGGCGCGTCGAGCGCGGCGGGGTGGTGCTCGACGCCGTGCACCGGTTCCCCAACGGCGTCGTCCGCCGCGACGGGCACCTCCGGTGGGAGCTGACCCGGCTCCTCGACGAGGTCCGCGCCGGGCTGGCCCGGATCCCCGACGCGACCTCGATAGGCATCTCCACCTGGGCCGTCGACTACGGGCTCCTCGACGAGCGCGGCCGGTTGCTCGGGGAGCCGATCGCCTACCGGGACCCGCGCACCGACGCCGTCCTCGACGACGTCCACGAGCGAGTGGGTCCCGAGGAGCTCTGGGCGAAGAACGGGCTGCAGCACCTCCCCTTCACCACGCTGTTCCAGCTCGTCGCCGAGCAGCGAGGACCTCGATGGGACGACGTCGCCCACGTCGTGCTGCTGCCCGACCTGATCGCCCACGCCCTCACCGGCGCCCTCGGCACCGAGGTCACCAACGCATCCACGACCGGGCTGCTCGACACCCGCTTGCGGCGCTGGTCGGCCGAGCTGCTCGACCGGCTGGACATCCCGGCGTCGCTCCTGGCGCCCCTCGACGCACCCGGCAGCGAACGGGGCCGCACCCCCGACGGCATCCCCGTGGTGAGCGTCGGCTCCCACGACACCGCCTCGGCCGTCGTCGGCATCCCCGCCGCCACCGACCGCTTCGCCTACGTCGTGAGCGGCACCTGGTCGCTGGTCGGCCTCGAGACGCCCGGTCCGATCCTGACCGAGGCCGCACGGCTCGCCCGGTTCACCAACGAGGGCGGCGTCGACGGGCGCACGCGGTTCCTGCGCAACGTGGGCGGTCTCTGGCTCCTGCAGGAGTGCATGCGCACCTGGGGACGTGACGACCTCGACGCGCTCCTCGCTGCCGCGGCGGCGGTCGGCCCGGGTGGCCCGGTCATCGACGTGGACGACCCCGCGTTCATCCCACCCGACGACATGCCCGACCGCATCGCCCGGGCGGCCGGTGCGGCACTCGACCCGGCCCGCACCACCCGCTGCATCCTCGACTCCCTCGCCGTGGCCTACGCCCGCACCATCCACGACGCCGTTCGGCTCGCCGATCGGGCCGTCGACGTCGTGCACGTCGTGGGCGGCGGCTCGCAGAACGCGCTGCTCTGCCAGCTCACCGCCGACGCCGTGGGCCTGCCCGTCCTCGCCGGTCCCGTGGAGGCGACCGCACGCGGCAACGTCGCCGTCCAGGCCCGGGCCGCCGGGCTGCTGCCTCCGACCCTGGAGGAGATCCGGGCCGCCGCCGCCGAGACCACCCCGCTCCGGAGGTACGACCCGTCGTGAACCCGCTCACCACCCTGCGCTCGGTCATCCGGTTCCGGCGCATCGAGACCGACCCCGTCGAGCGCCGTCTCGCCCGGGCCGCGTCCGTGGCCGACCTGCGCCGCATCGCCCGCCGTCGCCTCCCCGGCGGCGTGTTCGACTACATCGACGGCGCGGCAGAGGACGAGCGGACCATGGCAGCGAACGAGGCCGCGTTCGCCACCACGACGTTCCGGCCCCGGGTGCTCCGCGGCATCGAGGCGGTCGACCCGACGACCCGGATCCTGGGCGAACCCGCCGCCTTCCCGCTCGTGCTCGCTCCCACGGGCTTCACCCGGATCGCCGACCCGGCCGGCGAGCTGGCCGTGGCCCGGGCCGCGCAGCGCGCCGGGCTCCCGTACACGCTCAGCACGCTCAGCACCCGGTCGATCGAGGAGGTGCGGGACGTGTCCGACGGCCGCCTCTGGTTCCAGGTGTACGCCTGGCGCGACCGCGGGCTGGTCGAGGAGATGATCGCCCGTGCCGCCGCGGCGCGGTACGAGGCGCTGGTCCTCACCGTCGACACCGCCGTGTTCGGCCGCCGCGAGCGGGACGTGCGCAGGGGCTTCTCGCTCCCGCCGACCATCGGACCCGACACCGTGCTCGACGGCGCCCGACACCCCCGCTGGACGTGGGACTTCGTGCGCAGCGAACCGATCCGCTTCGCCAACGTCGT
>CAZCEZ010000184.1:0-2879 GCA_964497795.1 uncultured Acidimicrobiaceae bacterium
ACGTCTGCCGCTCCATCGTCTCCCAGCCCGACGAGGTCGAGGTCGAGGTCGACGGCGAGGACGGCCACTACGAGCTGACCGTCACCGTCGGCGACGGCGACACCGGCCGCGTCATCGGCCGCCGCGGGCGCACCGCGCAGGCCATCCGGGCCGTGGTGCGCGCCGCCGCCGCCCGTGACGGCGTCGAGGTCGACGTCGAGTTCGCGGACTGAGTGTCGCCTCCGGCGACCTCGAGTTGCTCGGCTGCGCCTCGCAACTCGTCCCACGCAGGTCCCGGACCCCGGCGCCGTGACCAGGAGCGCCCATGAGCGGTGACGACGAGCCCGAGCTGCTCGAGGTGGGTCGGGTCGCCAAGGCCCACGGGCTGAAGGGCGAGGTCATCGTCGCCCTCGGCACCGACCGCACCGAGCGCCTCGACCCCGGGACGGTGCTCGACACCGACGAGGGGCCCCTCACCGTCGTGTCGGCTGCGCCCCACGGCGGGCGGTGGCGCGTCCGCTTCGAGGGCGTGGGCACCCGCGAGGAGGCCGACGCGCTCCGCGGCCGCGTGCTGCTGGCCGAGCCCATCGACGATCCCGACGCGTGGTTCGTCCACGAGCTCGTCGACCGCCCGGTCGCCCTGCCCGACGGCACCGTCGTGGGCACCTGCGTCGCCGTGGTCGACAACCCGGCCCACGACCTGCTCGAGCTCGACGACGGCCGCCTGATCCCGCTGCCCTTCGTCACCGACGTCGAGGGCGACGCCATCGTCGTCGACCCTCCCGCCGGGCTCCTCGACGCCGACTGAGGGCGCCGTGGCCGACGACCGCCCCTCCGTCCCCGCCGGCGGTTCACGCCTGCGCGTCGACGTCTTCACCATCTTCCCCGACATGGTCGAGGACTTCGCCGCCCGCAGCCTGCTCGGCAGGGCCCGGGACGCCGACCTGCTCGAGGTCCGCACCCACGACCTGCGGCGCTGGACCACCGACGTCCACCGCAGCGTCGACGACAGCCCCTTCGGCGGCGGCGCCGGGATGCTGCTCAAGCCCGAGCCCCTCGTCGCCTCCATCGAGGCGGCCGACCCGCCCCGGCCGCTCTACCTGCTCGGCCCCGGCGGACGACGCTTCGACCAGGCCGTGGCCCACGAGCTCGCCGAGCTGGCCGACGGACCCTCGGGGGGCTTCTCGCTGCTGTGCGGTCGCTACGAGGGCGTCGACCAGAGGGTCGTGGACCACTGGTGCGACGGCGAGCTGTCGATCGGCGACTACGTGCTCTCCGGCGGCGAGGTGGCGGCCATGGTCGTCCTCGAGGCCGTCGGCCGCCTCGTCCCCGGCGTGATGGGCAACGACACCAGCGCCGAGGACGAGTCGTTCCAGGCCAGGGGAGGCCCGGGCGGGCGTCGCCTGCTCGAGCACCCGCAGTACACGCGCCCAGCCGAGTTCCGCGGCCACGAGGTCCCGGGCGTGCTCCGCTCCGGCGACCACGCCCGGGTCGCCCGCTGGCGCCTCGCCGCCGCCCTGGCCCGGACCGCCGCCCACCGCCCCGACCTGCTCGCCGACGGCCTCACCGACCACGACGTGGCCGTGCTCGCCGAGTTCGACCTGCTCGACGACGTCCGGGCCGCGCTCGCGGCGCAGGGTCCCGGCCCGGCCTGACCGGGCTTGGTGCGCGACCGGCCCCCGGTCCTACACTGCTGCGTTCGCTGCGCCGGTCCCGGCGCGCCCCGTACGACACACGCCTCCAGGACGCCGCCATGCACAGCACCGACCTCGTCGACCTCCAGAACCTGCGGGACGACATCCCCGCGTTCGGCCCCGGCGACACCGTCAACGTCCACGTCCGCGTGGTCGAGGGCAACAAGGAGCGCGTCCAGCAGTTCAAGGGCGTCGTCATCAAGCGCCAGGGTGCCGGCGTGCGCGAGACCTACACCGTGCGCAAGCTCTCCAACGGCGTCGGCGTCGAGCGGACCTTCCCGGTCCACGCCCCGACCGTGGCCAAGGTCGAGGTCGTGACCCGCGGCGACGTCCGCCGGGCCAAGCTCTACTACCTGCGCGACCGCGTCGGGAAGAAGGCCAAGGTCAAGGAGAAGCGCGAGTTCTGAGCCCTCGGGCTCCCGGGTCGGTGGACGCCGCAGGACCGCTGCGGTGATCGACTGGCCCACCGACCGCGCCCACGCCGACGGGGACGAGCTGTCCCCGCTCCGGCCGCCCGAGCGCGAGCCGTCCACGCTCCGCCTCGTCGCCGAGATCCCGGCCCTGCTCGCCGTCGCCGCCGTCATCGCCCTCGTGGTGAAGGCGTTCCTGGCCCAGGCCTTCTACATCCCGTCGGCGTCCATGGAGCCCCAGCTCACCGCCGGGGACCGGGTCGTCGTCTCCCGCCTCGCCTACGGGCTCCACGAGCCCCGCCGCGGCGACGTCGTCGTCTTCGACGACCCGACCGCGCCGGCCGTGGCCGACGGCTCCGTCCTGCCGATCCGCCTCGGGCGTGAGGCGCTCGAGGCCCTCGGCGTCGTCCGCCCCCGCGGCCGCGAGCTGATCAAGCGGGTCGTCGGCCTGCCCGGGGAGACGGTGGAGGCCCGCGATGGCCACGTCCACGTCGACGGCCGCTACCTCGTCGAGCCGTACCTGACCGACACCGTCACCGCCGACTTCGACCCCGTCCTCGTCCCCGAGGGCCACGTCTTCGTCATGGGCGACAACCGCGGCAACTCCAAGGACAGCCGCATCTTCGGCCCGGTCCCCTCCGAGCTCGTCGTCGGTCGGGCCATCGGGCTCGTGTGGCCACCCGGGCGCAACTCGTTCCTGTAGCTGGAGCTCGCGACGTCGCTGCGCTCCTCGCTCGCTCACGTGGCACGGAGCCGCGTCGCTCGTCTCGTCCGGTCGGTCGGCTGGCGCCTCCCT
>CAZCEZ010000185.1:0-2857 GCA_964497795.1 uncultured Acidimicrobiaceae bacterium
GCTGGGTGCACCTGGAGGCCGCCCACCAGCGCTCGGCCGAGCAGCGCAGCATCGTGTCGCGCCTCCACGTCCTCAGCGACGTGCTCTCGGCCGACCTGCCGTACCTGCTCGGCGTCGGGCCCACCAAGGCCGACGACCCCCAGCAGCCGCAGCTCCCGTTGCTGCTGCCCGACGAGCCCCCGATGGAGGACCTCGCCGAGCGGCCCGGCGAGCTGTCGTGGCGGCTGTACTTCTGGATGGTCCTCGAGCAGACGCTCGACCGCGCGCTGGACCGGGCCCAGCCGGAGCTGCGGCGCCACGCGCTGTCCGACCGCGGGATCACCGACCCGCTGGAGGACGACGAGCTGACCGACGCGCTCGCCACGACCTTCCCGCCGGGCACGACCGGGGTCGAGGTCGAGCGCTGGTGGCACCGCCGCGCCGAGGCCGACCGCAACCTCGGCCGCGCGCTGGGGCACCAGATCGCGCTGCAGGTCGAGTTGCTCCTGCGTGAGCAGCTACCGACCGTGCTGCCGATGCTCGAGGAGGCGATCGCGCTGGAGGTCGAGGACGCAGCGCTGGGCGGCGCGGTCCACGTCGAGAGCCTCCGGGGCCGTCCCGTCGCGCTGCGGCTGGTCAGCTACGAGGGCGTGCAGCGCGCCCCGATCTGGCTCGACGCCGACCCCGACGCGACCCTGCGCGAGGTGATCCGCGCCGCCGGCACGACCACCCCCGTGACCGAGCTGGCCCGGCGGGACCGGGCATGAGCATCGCGGCCCACCTCCGCGAGTGGATCGGCGCCTGGCCGCCACCGGGGCGGGGGCTGACGGTCGTGGCGTCGCGCACCCGGACCGAGCCGAGCTGGGACGGGCGCGTGCGCCCGCTGCTGGGGGCGCTCGACGATTCCGGCGACGGGATCGTGGCCGTCGCGCCCGACATCCACCGTGCGATGGCCGACCTCCTGCACGGCGAGCCGCGGACCGTCCTCGACGACGAGGACCTCCGCACCCGCGTCGGTGAGCTCGTCGCCGGGTCGGGGGCGGTCCTGGGCGTCGGCGTGCTGCGTTGGGCGACCGAGGTCACCGCCGACCTCCCGGATGTCGGCAAGTGGCTCGACCACACCGACCCGCGGGTCCCCGAGTGGCTCCACCCGTTCGGCGGGGAAGCACTGGTCGCGCTGGACGACGACGGCGCGTACGCCGGGGGCGTCGGGGTCAAACGGCACGGTCCGACCGGCCGGGAGCTGGCCGTCGTGACCGACGAGGCCCACCGTGGCCGGGGCCTCGCGCGTCGCCTGGTCGCCACGGCGGCCCGGCACGAGCTCGAGCACGTGCCGCTGGTCACCTACCTCCACGACGAGCGCAACGACGCCTCGGCACGGGTGGCCGAGGCGGTCGGGTTCCCCGATCGAGGCTTTTCCGTCCTGGAGGTCTTCGGCGATGACTGACGACGCGCAGGCCAGCGGGACGGTCGAGGATGCGGCTGCGACCGATCCGTCGCGCCTCGATGCGCTGCGCCAGCGTCTCGACCGTGCTCGCCTGGCGGACGGCACGATGCTGGCGCTCGCAGGGATCACCGGGACCGTCACCGGTGTCATGGCCGCGGCGCTCATCGGGCTGATCCGACTCGTCGAGGCCGCCGCCTTCGGCAACAACGTGACACCCCTGGAGCTCCTCCTCGTGCCGGCCGCCGGTGCGGTCACGGTCTGGGCCGCCACCCGGCTGGCACCCGAGGTCATGGGCAGCGGCATCGTCGCCACGATGGAGGCCGTCGTGCTCCGTGCCGGGCGCATGCGCGGCCGGGTCCCCTTCATCCAGACGATCGCCGCCGCGCTCGCCCTGGGCACCGGCACCTCCGGCGGCCGCGAGGCACCGATCGTCCTCGTCGGCGGCTCGATCGGGTCCGCCATCGCGCAGCGCTTCGGCCTCAGCGCCGAGCAGGTCCGGTCACTCGTGGCGGCCGGGACGGCCGCCGGCATCGGCGCTGCCTTCAACGCGCCGATCGGCGGGATGCTGTTCGCGATCGAGGTGATCGTCGGCGGTCTCCGCAGCCGGTCGCTGCAGGTCATCGTCGTCAGCTCCGTCGCCGGATCCGTGGTCGCCCGACAGCTGGTCGGCGAGGGGATCATCTACGCGCCGAGCACCCAGTACTCGATGCGCCACCCCCAGGAGCTCCTGCTCTACCTCGGCGTAGGACTCGCAGCCGGAGCGCTCGCGATCCTCCTCGTCCGTGGCAAGAGCCTCTCCATCCGGACCTTCGAGCCGGTCCGGCGTCGTCTCGGCGACCTCGGCGCGCTCCTCGTCGGTGGGCTGGTCGTCGGCGTCGTGGCGCTCGCCGTGCCCGAGGTGCTCGGTGCCGGGGAGCAGCTCCCGCCGATCAACGGGTACCGGGAGCCGGTCCAGACGCTCATCGACGGCGGCCTCGGTGTCGGCTGGAACGCGGTCGTCGCGATCGCCCTCCTGCTCGTCGCCAAGGGGGTCGCGACGTTCGCCTCGATCGGGTCGAAGTCGGCCGTCGGGACCTTCGCCCCGACGCTCTTCATGGGGGCTGCGCTGGGGTGCGGGATGGCCACGGCCGCCGCGACCCTGCTGCCCGAGCTCGCCATCCAGCCCGGCGCGTACGCCCTGGTGGGTATGGCAGCCGCCTACGGGGCCTCCGCCCGGGCGCCGCTGACCGGCGTGCTCATCGTCTTCGAGCTGTCCGGCGACTACGAGCTCGTGCTGCCGCTGATGCTGGCCGTCGGCGTCGCCACCTTCCTCGCCGACCGCGCGACGCCGGGATCGATCTACACGCTGCCCCTCCGGGAGCGCGGCATCGTCTACGCCGAGCCGGACGACGTCGACCTGCTGCAGACCGTCCTGGTCGAGGAGGTCATGAC
>CAZCEZ010000186.1:0-2855 GCA_964497795.1 uncultured Acidimicrobiaceae bacterium
CGGTCCATGAGCTCCTTCTCGATCTCGGTGCGCTCCTCGGCCAGCTCGTCCATGCCGATGGGGCCCATGGCCCGGCCGGCGAGGAACTGGCGGATGAGCGGGTTGTCCGAGGTCCGCATCTCCTGCTTGGAGGCGAACTTGACGAGCCCGGCCTGGTACAGCACGGCGATGTAGTCGCTGGTGCGCATCACCGACGCGATGTTGTGCGTGATGATCAGGAAGGTGGCCCCGGTCTCCTCCTGGATCTTCTTGACCAGCTCGTCCAGGTAGGACACGCGCACGGGGTCGAGCCCCGAGTCGGGCTCGTCGAAGAGGATGATCTCGGGGTCCATGGCCAGCGCACGGGCGAGGCCGGCACGCTTCTTCATGCCGCCGGAGACCTCGCCGGGGTACTTCTTCATGTGGTCCAGGAGGCCGACGAGGCTCGCCTTCTCGAGGGTGATCTCGCGGATCTCCTTCTCGGTCTTCTTGGTGTGCTCGCGCAGCGGGAAGGCGATGTTGTCGAACATGTTCATCGACCCGAACAGGGCGCCGTCCTGGAACAGGACGCCGAACTTGCGCCGGACCCGGTAGAGGTCCTTCTCCCCCATCCGGACCGTCTCCTCGCCGTCGACCCAGATCTCGCCGGC
This sequence comes from uncultured Acidimicrobiaceae bacterium, assembly GCA_964497795.1. Lineage (GTDB taxonomy): Bacteria > Actinomycetota > Acidimicrobiia > Acidimicrobiales > Salinilacustritrichaceae > Salinilacustrithrix. The sequence goes on from CAZCEZ010000186.1 coordinate 630, forward strand.
ATCGGGCCGGAGCAGGCCGATCACGTTCTTGAGGAGCACCGACTTGCCCGTGCCCGACGGGCCCATCACCGCGGAGATCTTGCCCCGGGGGATGTCGAAGGAGATGTCCTGGAGCACGGTGTGCGACCCGAAGGACTTGGTGACGTTCCGGAGCGAGATGGCGGCGTCCATCGGGGTCTCCCTGGGTTCGGCGGTTGCTGCGACGGTTCGTCGTGCGCCGGGCACGCGACGTGACGTCGGACACCCAGCGGCGCCACGGTAGGGCAGGGGTCACAGGTGTGCCAAGCACCCCGGGACACGCGTTCCGGCGAACGGCGCGACCCGCGAAGCGCGCGAAGGGGGCGGATCCCCCTCGCACGCCGCACGGGGGTCAGCACGCAGCGCGCAGCAGCGGGTACGGGTTGACCGCGTTCCCCCCGACGTGCACCTCGAAGTGGAGGTGCGGCCGGCTGCCGCGTGCGTTGCCCGAGTCGCCGACGTAGCCGATCACGTCGCCGGCCGACACCTGGCCGCGCGCCCCGAACTCGTCGAGGTGGGAGCCGTACCAGCGGGAGCCGTCGGCCGCCGTCAGGCGGAACTGCTTGCCGCCGATCGAGCCGGTCGCGACGTCGACCTGGCCCGACACCGGGGCCAGGACCGGCGTGCCCCGTGGCGCGAACACGTCGTTGCCTGCGTGGCTGCGCCCACCCGAGCGGGGGAAGGCCCAGTCGTTGAAGAACGACCCGCCCGGCACGGGGCAGCGCGGGGCGTCGCCCGAGCCGCCGGGGATGGTCAGCCGCTGGCCGACGACGATGCGGTCCGGGTCGGCCAGGCCGGTGGCCGACACGATCGCCCCGGCGGAGGTGCCGAAGCGGGCGGCGATCCCGCTGAGGGTCTCGCCGACGGCGACGACGTGGGTCGCGGGGCCCGACGACGACGCCCCGGGCAGGCTGCCCGGGTTCCACAGCATCAGGCGCGAGGTGGCGTAGATGCGCCCGTCGACCAGGCCGTTCCACGCGATCAGCTCGGCCGACGTGATGCCGTAGCGCCGGGCGATGCCCGCGATCGTCTCGCCGATCTGGACGGTGTGGCGCTGGCCCACGCGCTGGGGGCTCCCTCCCGACGGGGCGGGCGCCGCCGCCGGCGGGGTGCCGCTGGAGCCGCCGGCGGGCGCGCCGGCCACGGACAGGCGGGCCCCGATGACGATCCGGTCGGGATCGGTGATCCCGTTGGCCTCGGCGATGGCGCGGACGGTCGTGCCGTAGCGGGCGGCGATCCCGCCGAGGGTGTCGCCCCGGGCCACGACGTGGGTGGTCGTGGCCGGCTCGGCGGGCGTCCCGCCCCCGCTGCCGCTGGTGGCGCCGGGGATGGTCAGCTCCTGGCCGACGAGGATCAGGTTCGGGTCCTCGATGCGGTTCGACTCGACGAGCGCCCGGACGCTCGTGCCGTGGTCCGCGGCGATGTCGGCCAGGGTCTCGCCCGAGCGCACGACGTGCGTGCCCGACGCCGCCAGCGCGAAGGCGCAGGCGACGGCGAGGACGGCGTGCTGGACGATTCGGGGGGTGCTTCGTGGCGTGGGCGCGCGCACGGTCGTTGCCTCCTGCGGTCTCCGCCCGCTCGAGGACGCCGGCAGCGTACGGCAGCCCCTCCACCCACGCAAGGGGTCATCCTCCCCGCACGCAACGTGGGCATCGGGCGCCACACGAGCCACACGAGCCACACCCGCATCACGGGCGGCGCCGCGACCGGCGCGGGGCGGCCCGAGCGGCGCTCAGGTCGGGTTGCCGGCGCGCTTGGCCGCGATGGCCCGCTCGCCGTCGAGGCGCTCCAGCGCCTGCTCGCCCGAGTGGTCGACGAAGCGCATGCTCTCCGCGATCGCCCGGTGCCCGGCCTGCTCGGCGATGAGGCGGTGCATGTCCTGGGCGACCCGCCGGTAGGCCGGGTGGCCCTGGGGCGTCGACCGCAGCTCGAGCATGTGCATCGCGGCCCGGGCGTTCAGGTTCATGGAGAACCGCACCTTGTAGGCCAGGGACACCGCGTAGGACGCCTGCTCGGGGAAGTCCTCGGCGAGGGCGTCGTGCAGATCGGCCGAGCGGGTCATGACCTCGTCGAACACGGCCGTCTGCCCGGCGGCGTCGACGGCGGGCGGACGGACGTAGCCGTGCTGGGGCGTGAGGCGCTGCCACTCGATGGTGAGCATGCGGTGGCGCTGGAGGTCCCGGAAGGCGCCGTAGTCGGCGAGCACGT
>CAZCEZ010000187.1:0-2670 GCA_964497795.1 uncultured Acidimicrobiaceae bacterium
GCCTTCGGGGTCGAGTCGGCCGGGCTGCTGCTGTCCATGCCGCACGTCGAGCTGCGGCTGCACGTGGGGTCCGGCGGCGAGGTGGTCAGCCTGCCGCCCGAGGACTCGACCCGGGACGTGCTGCCCGGCTGGCTCCGGGAGCGGCACACGGCCGGGCCCGCCACCCTGCGTCGTGACGCGTCGCTGGAGGAGGTCGCGCGCGAGATGGGGGCCCGCGAGCTGCTCGTCGCGCCCCTCGAGCTGGAGCACGGGATCGGCGCGATCACCCTGGCCGGGCGACCGCTGGGCCCGTTCCTCGGCGACCACGTCGAGCTGATGCGGACCTGCGCCGCGGCCGCCTCCTCGGCCCTCGAGCGGCACCTGATCGCCCGCGAGCTCACCCGCGCGGAGACCCGGGGCGTGGAGCTCGAGCGGCGTGCGAGCCACGACGCGCTCACGTCGCTGGCCAACCGCGAGGTGCTCGAGCGCGAGCTCGGTGGCGTGCTCGCGACGGGCCGCCGTTGCGCCCTGCTGTTCGTCGACCTCGACGACTTCAAGATCGTCAACGACACCTACGGCCATGCCGCGGGCGACGCGGTCCTGGTCGCCGCCGCCCAGCGCCTCGCCGAGCGCGTCCGGTCCGGCGACGTGGCCGCCCGCCTCGGTGGGGACGAGTTCGCCGTGCTCCTGGCCGACCAGGGCGAGCAGGACGCGGCAGCCGTGGGCCGGCGCATCCTTGCCGACTTCGACGAGCCGGTCGTCGCCGCCCCCGAGGTCACCTCGATCCGGGCCGCCATCGGTGTCGCCGAGTCCCGTCCGGGCGACTCCGTCGGCGACGTCCTCGCCCGGGCCGACGGCGCGATGTACGTCGCCAAGCGAGCCGGCGGCCACCGGGTCGAGGTCGCCGGCTGAAGTTCGGGCCTGGTCCCGCGCATGCGCGGGGAATCACCCGATCGCGGGGAATCCCCCGATCTTCACCCCCGGCTGGCGGGCACGAGGCGCATCGTGTGGCGCGTTGCCCGCTCGACCGCCGAGGGGGCGAACGGGATCGGGACGCCGCCGGCGAGCCACGGCTCGACGAGGTCGTCGTAGTGCGGTGAGCACGGGTTGCCCGACTGGCCGCCGGCGAGGGAGAAGCGGCTGGCCTCGACGTCGCCGAGGTCGACGACCATGCGCAGGTTCGCGATCGCGAGCGGGTTGCTGAGGGGGTCGGTCGGGATGACCGTCTGGGGCGAGATGGTGTGGGTGTCCCCGCCGGTCGGGATCGGCACGTCGAACACGGGCCCGAGGGGCCCGATGGCCGAGGACAGGGCATGGCGCAGGCGAACCGGGCGCACCCGGCCCCAGGCCCACCGGTCGGGCGCCGGGCCGTGGTCCTCCCGCAGTTCCCGGACGGCCTCGCCGAGCGACCGCCGCAGGGTCACCTCGACGTCGTCCCAGCCCGGCACCTCGCCCCGCACGATCCGCACCGCCTGGGCTGTGCGCTGGAGGGCCATGAACCCGTGGTCGGCGAGCGGGGTGAAGCTCGCGTCCAGCATGGCCTCGGCCGACCGGGGGGCCCGTGCACGGACCAGCGACACCGTCAGCTTGGCGAGGGCGAGCTCGTAGACGGACGCGGCCACGCTCGTGGCCGTGACGTCACCGTCCCAGGAGGCCAGCAGGTTCTGGGCCAACCGGACGTCCTCATCCCCCTCCGGATCGATCGACAGGAAGGGCTCGCGCAGCTCGTCCCAGGGGTGGGTGCGCGTCTGGCGCTGGACGTCGACCAGGGCGTCGACCGTCCAGTCTTTCCGCCCGTCCAGGGTCGAGGTGATCGCCTGCAACCGGTAGGCATCGGCGAAGTCGACGCCGAGGAATGGGCCGCCGGCGGGGACGACGGGCGGGTTGTTGGCGGTGGCGAGGAGCCCCTCCGGCGGGTCCAGGGCCCAGGGGAGGTCCGGCACGTCGATCCGGTCCTCCTCCCAGCCGACGTTCGGCAGCCACCCGGGCAGCGGCACCGTCCCGTTGCCCGAGCGCCGCCGGGGGAGGGTGCCGAGCAGGTGCCAGCCGACGTGCCCCTCCTCGTCGCCCCAGACGAGGTTCAGGTGCATGGGCCACCCCACGAAGGCCTTCCGGACGTCGTCGAACGACCGCGCCCGGACCAGATCGAGGAAGCCGCTGACGGGCCGGGCGTCCCACCACGTCGCGGCCATGGAGATCGCGTCGGGCGCGCCCTCGATGGCCGGGCCGATGATCGGGCCGCGGGGGCCCTCCAGCACGTCCTCCACGTGGTTGGTGCGCTGGCCACGGACCTCGATGACCTCGCGGCGCACGGTTGCCTCGACCCACCCGCCGGGTGCGTCCTCGTCGCGAACGCGCGTCCCGTCCACCTGTTCGAGGAAGAGATCCGTCGAGTCCGTGCGCCCGGCGGTGACGCCCCAGGCGGCGTGGCCGTTGTGGCCGGCGACGATCGACGGCGCGCCGACCAGTGTGGCGCCGGCCACCGACCAGGACGGGGTCGAGACGTGCGCCAGGTACCAGTAGGCGGGGGTCGCGCAGGTCAGGTGGGGGTCGTTGGCGAGCAGGACGCTGCCGGTGGCCGTGCGGGCCGCCGACAGCACCCAGTTGTTCGACGCGCCCTCCAGCGGGACGAGGCCACCGACGATCTCGAGGTCGGCCTCGAGGTGGTCGATCACCTCGCCGAGCCGGCTG
>CAZCEZ010000188.1:0-2655 GCA_964497795.1 uncultured Acidimicrobiaceae bacterium
GCTCCGGCGGAGCCGGAGACCCTGAGCACGGCGACCGCGTGTACTACGTCGGTCCGAACGTGCTGGCGCTCGAGAAGCGGTACGGCTTCCCGCCCCGGGAGTTCCGCCTGTGGCTGGCCCTCCACGAGGTCACCCACCGCGCCCAGTTCACGGGCGTGCCGTGGATGCGCGAGCACTACCTGTCGCTCGTCGAGACGACCATGAGCGCGGCCGGACTCGATCCGCTGTCGCTGCTCCGAGCCCTCGGCCGCGCCGCGGACGACCTGCGCCGGGGCCGCAACCCGCTCGCCGAGGGCGGCATCACGCACCTCCTGGCCGGCCCCGCCCAGCGCGAGGCCCTGGACCGGATCGGCGGCCTGATGAGCCTCCTCGAGGGCCACGGCGACGTCACCATGGACCGGGCCGGCGTCGGCCACGTCCCGTCCGCGCCGCGCTTCGCCCGGGTGCTCCGGGCGCGGCGCTCCTCGGCGAGCGGCGTCACCAAGGTCGTCCAGCAGCTGCTCGGCCTGGAGGCGAAGCTCGACCAGTACGCGGCGGGCGAGGCCTTCATCGCCGAGGTCGAGCGCCTCGGCGGGGGCAAGGCCGCCCTCGAGCCGGTGTGGCGCGGGCCCACGTGGCTGCCGACCATGGCCGAGATCCGCGACCCGGTCGAGTGGGTCGATCGCGTCCGCCTCTCCGACGAGCTGGTCGGGTAGGAAGTGGAGCGATGGCCTCCGTGCTCGTCGTCGACGACGAACCCGACATCCGGTACCTGACCCAGGTCAACCTCGAGCTCGACGGGCACCGGGTGATGACGGCGGCCAACGGCGCCGAGGCGCTCGCTGCGGTCCAGGTCGAGGTCCCCGACGTCATCCTCCTCGACGTGATGATGCCCGAGGTCGACGGCTGGGCGGTGCTCGAGCAGCTGAAGGCCCACCTGGACGCCGACATCTCCGCCGTGAAGGTCCTGATGATGACCGCGCTCGGCGCCGACACCGACCGCCTCCGGGGCGGCATCGAGGGCGCCGTCCGGTACCTGGTCAAGCCCGTGGCGCCCGACAACCTGCGCCTCGCGGTGCGCGAGGTGCTCGCCGGCGGTCCCGAGCGGGAGCAGCGCCTGCGCGCCCAGACGGGCGCGCTCGCCGAGCTGGCCCGCATCGAGAAGGGCGTCGACGCTCCCGACGAGGGCGAGCCCCGCCCGCGCCTGACCCGCCTCGAGGGCACCCGGCCCCGACGGTCCGGGGAGGGCGGCGCCGCGCCCCGCGACATCGCCGAGGAGCTCACCGAGAAGCAGGCCGAGCTGCTCCGGGCCCTCGCAGCTGCACCCTCGGTGAGCGCGGCGGCCGCCACGCTCGGCGTGAGCCGGTCGAACGTGTACGCGTCGCTGCGGCGGATCGCCCGCAAGGTCGAGCTGGAGTCGGTCCCCGAGCTGCTGCGCAGCCTCCGCTCCGGCAACGTCGTCGTCGGCGACTGACGGCGGGGTCCGCGCCGTGCCCCGCCCGGCCGTGCCCAGTCCGGCCGTGGCCGCCTGCCGGGCGCGCTGCACGTTCCCGGCCCCGGGCGTCGCCGTCGACCTCGGCGTGTCCGGCGGTCCCGACTCCCTCGCGCTGCTCGTCCTCGCCGTCGACGCGGGCGTCGACGCCTGCGCCGTCCACGTCGACCACGGCCTGCGGGCGGGGAGCGGGGAGGAGGCCGCGGTGGTCGCCGACGCCGCCGAGCGCCTCGGGGCCCGCTTCCGGGCCGAGCGCGCCGTCGTCGCGCCCGGCCCGGACCTCGAGGCCCGGGCGCGGACCGCCCGCCACGCCGTGCTCGGGCCCCGGGCCCTGCTCGGCCACACCGCCGACGACCGGGCCGAGTGGGTGCTCCTCGCTGCGCTGCGGGGCACGGGCCCCGACGGCCTCGCCGCCCTCGACCGCGCCCGCCACCCGCTGCTCGACCTGCGCCGGTCCGACACGGAGGCCGTGTGCGCGGCCGCCGGCCTCGACCCGGTGCGCGACCCGACCAACGACGACGCCCGGTTCACCCGGAACCGCGTGCGCCACGAGGTGCTGCCCCTCCTCGACGACGTCGCCGGTCGCGACGTCGTCCCGCTCCTGTGCCGCCTCGCCGACCTCGCCGCCACGGATCGCGACCTGCTGGAGGACCTCGCTGCCGCCCTCGACCCGACCGACGCCGCGGCGCTCGGACGGGCCCCGGCGCCCCTCGCTGCCCGGGCGGTGCGCCGGTGGTTGCGGCCGCACCTCCCCGCCGGCCACCCCCCGACGGCCGCGGCCACGGGCAGGGTCCTGGCCGTGGCCCGCGGCGAGGCGATCGGCGCCGAGGTCGGCGCCGGGGTGGCGGTGCGGCGCACCGCCGGACGCCTCCGGATCGAGGTCGACGGGGCCGCCGTCGGGCAGCCCGCCGGTGGCGGGGTCCCGGACGGGTGCGGCTAGGTTCGGCAGCCGTGGTCGCCCCGGAACCCGCCGAGTCCGTGCCCGCCGAGTCCGATCCGGTCGGCGAGCCGATCCTCACCGCGGCGCAGCTGCAGGAGCGCATCGCCGAGCTCGGCGCCGAGATCGCCCGCGACTACGAGGGGCGGAACCCGCTCCTGGTCGCCGTCCTCAAGGGCGCCTTCGTCTTCATGGCCGACCTGTGCCGGGCGGTGCCCATCCCGCTCGAGGTCGACTTCATGGCGGT
>CAZCEZ010000189.1:0-2588 GCA_964497795.1 uncultured Acidimicrobiaceae bacterium
CCAGGCCTTGAGGAAATCGAACTGCAGCATGATGGGTTGCTCCCTGGGGTTGATCTCCCGGGCTGGCCGGGAGCGTGTTCCTGTCAGGAACAAGTATCGCCACGACCCCTCACGCTCTGTATAGGTCGTGTGGCCCAATTCCCCACGATGCCTGCGTTCTGGCCGAGGCGCCGTTCGCCGGGAGCGCGCGGAGCGTGCGCTCAGTAGAGGCGGACGATGCCCATCCGGACGGCTTGGAGCACGGCCTGGGTCCGGTCCCGGGCGTCGAGCTTGGCGTAGATCGAGGCCAGGTGGTTCTTCACGGTCTTCTGCGAGATGTAGAGCTGCTCGGCGACCTCGGGCGTGGAGCAGCCGTCCGCGATGAGCTGGAGGACCTCGATCTCGCGCTTGGTGATGACGGCGTCGTCCTCGAGGTTCCGTGCCTCGGCCAGCATCGAGGCCGCCACGGCGGGGGAGACGTCGGTCGCCCCGCCGACCACGCCGCGCACGGTCTCGGCGACCTCCTCGAAGGAGCAGTCCTTGACCAGGTAGCCGGAGGCGCCGGCCCGGATGGCGGCGGCGATGACGTCCTGGTCGGCGTGCATCGTGAGCATGACGATCCGGGCGGCCGGATCGTCCTCCACGATCCGCCTGGTCGCCTCGACGCCGTCCATCTCCGGCATCGTGACGTCCATGAGGATGGCGTCGGGCCGGAGCTCGCTGGCCATCGACACGGCCTCGAGGCCGTCGGAGGCCTCGCCCACCACCTCGAAGCCCTCGTCGAGCATGGAGCGCTTGAGGGTCTCTCGCAGCATGCGGTGGTCGTCCACCAGCAGCAGTCGCACGGTCATGGTCGGTCGAGCCTCCGGTCGTGGTCCGGGCGGGAGAGGGTAGTGACCCCGACCCGCCCTGGGACGGTTCGGCCGTTCACCGGCGGGTCTTGAGCGACGCCCGCACGGTCACGCCGCGTCGGGGACGGGAGTCCACGGCGAGCGTCGCCCCGATCGACGTCGCCCGCTCCCGCATGCCGAGCATCCCGTAGGAGTCGAGCCGGCCGGCCTGCCCCATCGGCAGGCCCCGGCCGTCGTCGCGGACCTCGGCGACGGCCTCGGTGCCGTCGGAGTACCACCACACGTCGATGCGTCGCGCCTCGCTGTGCCGCTCGGCGTTCACGATGGCCTCCTGGGCGATGCGCCACAGCTCCCGCTCCTGGGGGCGGGGGAGGCGCTCGGTCTCGTCGACGTGGAGCACCACCTCGATCCCGGAGCGCTCCCGGACGCGGTCGACGAACTCCTGGAGCACCTCGGGCGCGGAGCGATCCTCGGACACGTCGGTGCGGAGGTCGTACAGGGTGTCGCGCACCTCGCGCACGACGCCCCGCACGTCTTCCCGGAGCCCGCCGAGGTCCTCGCCGACGGCGTCGCCCTTGTCGTCCTTGCGCACGATCCGGTCGAGCTCGAAGGCGAGGTAGGCGAGGGACTGGCCGATGCGGTCGTGCAGGTCGCGGGCGATCCGGGTGCGCTCCTCGTCGGCGCCGACGGTCCGGATCCGGGCGAACCACCGGGCGTTGTCCACGGCGAGGGCTGCCGGCTCGGCGAACCCGACGAGCAGGTCCACGTCGCGCTCGTCGAAGGGATCCGGCTCGAGGCGCTCGACGGCCAGGAGCCCCACGAGGTTCCCGCGGGCCCGGAGCCCGATGTAGAGCCCGGACGAGGAGCGGGGCCCGAGGCCGGGCCCGCCGCGCGTCGGCAGGTGGGGGACCACGACGGCGCCGGGTCCGCGGCTGGCGTGGAGCAGCGGCGGAGGGAGCTCGTCGGGTGGGAGGCGGTCGGGCAGCCGTGCGCCGTAGCGGCGGGCCACCGTCCACGTGCCGTCGCTCTCCTCGAGCAGGAGGATGGCCGCGGAGTCGAAGCGCAGGAGCTCGCGGAGGCGGGTGAGGGAGGAGTCGAGGACCTCGTCGAGGTCGAACGACGCCGGCAGCTCCTGGGTGACGAGGTGCAGGTTGTAGAGGAGGTCGTTCGCATCGGCCAGGCGACCCATCTGGTCGAGCGCCTGGCTGTGGCGGGCCTCGGCATCGCCGCTGATGCGGCGGGCGTAGGCGGCGACGATGGCGACGAGGAAGAGCTCGACGGCCCACTGCGCGACCAGGCGGATGTCGTCGCGCAGCAGATCACCCTGTGCGATCGAGGGGATCCCGATGGCCAGCGTCGTCGCCGCGGCGAGGCGGAGCGCGGAGCCGTAGCCGGAGACGAAGCCGGCGACCGACACTGCGGTCAGGGTCGAGAATGCGATGGGGGAGGAGAAGTACCCGGTCGCGGCCACGGCGACGCCGATGAGCCCGGCCTCGGAGACGAGCTCGACCTGGCGTCGGAGCCCGGCGTCGGTGGCCACCGGTACCACCGTCCGGATGAGCGTGTACGCAACGAGGAAGGCGACGGCCAGGCCCATCCGGACGGAGCCGTCGACGATGTCGGGCCCGGCGAGCAGGCAGCCGACCGCCGTCGTCGCCCATCGGATGATGAGGATCGGTTGGTGGAAGTCGGGCTCGTCGTCGCCCTGGAGGTCGATGAGCGTCCGGCGTGGGCCTAGAACGCGCTGCCGATCGTCGC
>CAZCEZ010000190.1:0-2449 GCA_964497795.1 uncultured Acidimicrobiaceae bacterium
CCTCGTCCTTGGTGCCGAGGAAGTTCTCGACGTCCTTGCGGCGCAGCGGCGAGGGCTTGGCGCCGGCGCCGACGAAGCCGGTGACGCCCGGCGTGTTGCGGATCACGTACCAGGAGTCGTCGTCGAGGCGGCACCGCACGAGCAGGTAGCCGGGGAACATCTTCTTCTGGACGACGACCCGCTTGCCGTTCTTGAACTCGACGACGTCCTCGAGCGGGATCGCCACCTCGAAGATCCGCTCCTCCATGTTCATGGAGGCGGTGCGGGCCTCGAGGTTCGACTTCACCTTCTTCTCGTAGCCCGACTGGGTGTGGACGACGTACCACTTGCCCTTCTTGTCGTACGGGCTGACGGTCGCCTCCACCTCCTCCTCGGCGGGCTCGACGAGGTCCTCGGCGTCGACGACGTCGGCGGCCCCGGCCTCGGAGGCCTCGGACGCGTCGGCGTCGGTGGCCTGGGTCTCGTCGGCCCCGGCGTCGGGGTGCTCGGCGTCGGGGTGCTCGGCGTCGGAGGGGTCGGCGTCGGCGACGGACACGGGGGCGTCCTCGACGGCGGGCTCGGTGTCGGTGCCGGTCACGGCATCCTCCTCGACGGTGCCCGCGTCCTCGGGCACCGCGTCGCTCGTGGGCGTCGGGTCGTGGGGCGTCGGGTCGGTCATCGCTCGAACAGCTTGAGGACGGCCTCGCCGAGCACGTAGTCCAGGCCGGCGATCAGCGCCGTCAGGACGATGACCCCGACGAGGACGACGACGGAGTAGTTGGCGACCTCGGTGCGCGACGGCCACGCGACCTTCCGGAGCTCACCGCGGACCTCGCGCACGAACTGGGCGGGGCCGGCGCGCTCGGGCCGAGGCTGGGGGCCCTGCTGCTGGCGCGGCGCGCGGACCGGCTCACCGGCCTCGTTCAGCTGTCCCTGCCTCTTCAGCAGGCGCCGCTGTTCACGGTTCATGGCCATGTCGGAGCGAGACCTCGGACGGTTCGTGGATGCAGGACGGAGCAGGGCAGGAGGGAGTCGAACCCCCAACCGCCGGTTTTGGAGACCGGTGCTCTGCCAGTTGAGCTACTGCCCTCGGCGGTTGAGCGGTCAACGGTAGCAGGGGCCCGTCGCGAACCCCCAGTGCACGCCCCGGCGGGGCGGCGACCCGCCGCCGGGCGCTCAGCCGGCGAGGCGTCGGCTGCGCGTCGCGTAGACGATCGCGCCGGCGGCACCGGCGGCCGTGGCCGCGGCGAGGCCCCCGAGGTACGCCACCCGACGCCCGTGGAGGGTGCCGCGGATCGCCTGGCGCTCGCCGGCGTGCTCGATGGTGGCCAGCACGTCGGCCAGCAGGCCCGGCGCCGGCTCGAGGACCTCGGTCCGCAGCGAGCGGAGCGAGCGCAGGAGCCGCCGGTACTGGACCAGGTCGGCCTGGCAGCGCAGGCAGGTCTCCACGTGGTGGCGCTCGGCCGCCGACAGCGAGGACGTCCCGTCCACGACGCCGCCGAGGCGCTCGGCGATCGCGGTGCAGGTGCGGTCGCGACGGACGTCGATGTCAGCTGGCACGGTGCACCCCTCCGTCGTCGGTGTCCTCGGCCCGGGTCGGGAAGAGCCGGTCCTTGAGCTGCAGCCGCGCCCGGTGGAGCCTGACCTTGGCCGCGGTCTCCGAGATGCCGAGCTCGGCGGCGATGGCCTCGTGGGGCAGCTCGTAGACGTCGCGCAGCACCACGACGGCCCGCAGCTTGGGCGAGAGCTCGCCGAGCGCCACCTCGAGGTCGGCCCGCAGGGCCATGGCGTCGGCCCGGGCGACCGGGTCGCGCTCGTGGTCGGTGTCGGGGATGGCGTCGGGCAGCTCGTCGTGGCGGTGGCGCTGGCGCTTCGCGAGGAGCGTGTTCGCGCAGTTGGCGGTGATGCGGTACATCCAGGTGGAGAACTGGGCGTCGCCGCGGAAGCGCTTCAGACCCCGGTAGGCCCGCAGGTAGGCGTCCTGGACCACGTCCCTCGCGTCCTCCTCGTTCCGGCACAGGCGCGACGCGAGGGTGTACGTGTCGGCGTGGGTGCGCCGTACCAGCTCGTCGAACGCGTCGCGGTCGCCGTCCCTGGCCAGCGCGACCAGCTCGTCCATCTCCATCGTCATCGCAGCACCTCCGACCGCCGAGCCCGGGTCAGCGTTACCTGAGCGTACGTGCTCAGGGTCTGCGGCTCCGCCGCAGCCGTGCCGCCTGCTCGCTGGCGCTCCCGACACCGGCCGTGCGCAGGGTCTGCGGCTCCGTGCTCAGGGTCTGCGGCTCCGCCGCAGCCGTGCCGACTGCTCGCTGGCGCTCCCGACGCCGGCCGCACCCAGCAGCACCACCCCCGGGACGCGGCGAGGGCCGCCCCCGAAAGGACGGCCCACACCAACAGCTCCGACAGAGCGACGAACTACTTCAGGATCTTGGTCACCCGACCAGCACCCACCGTCCGACCACCCTCACGA
>CAZCEZ010000191.1:0-2375 GCA_964497795.1 uncultured Acidimicrobiaceae bacterium
AGGGCAAGCAGGGCCGGTTCCGCCAGAACCTGCTCGGCAAGCGCGTCGACTACTCCGGCCGTTCGGTCATCGTGGTCGGCCCGACGCTGCGCCTCCACCAGTGCGGTCTCCCCAAGCTGATGGCCCTCGAGCTGTTCAAGCCCTTCGTGATGAAGGAGCTCGTCGACCGCGAGCTGGCCCAGAACATCAAGTCGGCCAAGCGCATGGTCGAGCGCCGTCGCGGCCAGGTGTGGGACGTCCTCGAGGACGTCATCAAGGAGCACCCGGTCATGCTCAACCGCGCCCCCACGCTGCACCGCCTGGGCATCCAGGCCTTCGAGCCGGTGCTGGTCGAGGGCAAGGCCATCCAGATCCACCCGCTGGTCTGCACCGCCTTCAACGCCGACTTCGACGGCGATCAGATGGCCGTGCACCTGCCGCTGTCCTCCGAGGCCCAGGCCGAGGCCCGCGTGCTGATGCTGTCGGCGAACAACATCCTGTCGCCGGCCCACGGGCGTCCGCTCGTGACGCCCACCCAGGACATGGTGATCGGCGCCTACTACCTCACCGCCCTCATGGACGGCGAGCGGGGCGAGGGCCGCGCCTTCGGCGACGTGGACACGATCCAGCGGGCCTACGAGAGCGGCGACATCGCCCTCCACGCCAAGATCCAGTACCGGGCCGGGCGCGACGAGTCGACCGGCAAGGCGCAGTGGATCACCACCACGCCCGGGCGCGTCATCTTCAACGAGTGCCTGCCCGAGGACTTCGGCTTCCTCGACGACGACCGCGAGTACAAGGCCGTCGACAAGCGCATGCTCGGCGCCATCGTCGACAAGCTGGCCGCCGAGTACTCCAAGGCCGAGGTCGCCACCGCGCTCGACGCGATCAAGGACCTCTGCTTCCGCTACGCGGCGCAGTCCGGTCTGACGATCTCCGTCGACGACGTGAAGACCCCCGAGTCCAAGCGCGACATCCTCGACCAGCACGAGGCCGAGGCCGACAAGGTCGAGACCCAGTTCCGCCGGGGCATCATCACCGACGGCGAGCGGCGCCAGAAGGAGATCGAGATCTGGACCACGGCCACCGAGGAGGTGCGGGCCCAGATGGAGCTCGTGCTGAAGGCCGAGCGGTTCAACCCGATCGACATGATGGTCGGCTCGGGTGCCCGAGGGAACATGATGCAGGTCCGCCAGATCGCGGGCATGCGAGGCCTCGTGGCCAACCCCCGAGGCGACATGATCCCCCGCCCGATCAAGTCGAACTTCCGCGAGGGGCTCGACATGCTCGAGTACTACATCGCCACGCCGGGCGCCCGGAAGGGCCTCGTCGACACGGCGCTGCGCACCGCGGACTCCGGCTACCTGACCCGTCGCCTCGTCGACGTGGCCCAGGAGCTGATCGTGAACGAGGAGGACCCCTTCGAGCGGGCCGAGCGCACGGGTTCCCCCATCCGCTCGATCTGGATCGAGAACGTCCGCCCCGACACGGCCGGTCGCCGCTTCTACATGGAGACCAAGCTCCTCGGCCGCGTGCTGGCCGAGGACGTGTCGCTCACCGCCCCCGACGTCGAGGGCGTCTCCACCTACACCCGGGGGACCATGGTCACCCAGGAGATGATGGAGGCGATGATCGCGGACGAGGCCGTGACCCGGGTCCGGGTCCTGTCCCCGCTCACCGACGACTCCGAGCAGGGCATCTCCGCCCTCGGCTACGGCATGTCGCTGGCCACCGGAGGCTTCATCGAGCCCGGTGAGGCCGTCGGCGTCATCGCCGCCCAGTCGATCGGCGAGCCCGGCACGCAGCTCACGATGCGCACGTTCCACACCGGCGGCGTCGCCTCCAGCGGTGGTGACATCGCCGGCGGTCTGCCCCGCGTGGTCGAGCTGTTCGAGGCCCGCTCGCCCAAGGGCAAGGCCACCCTGTCCACCGTGTCGGGCGTGGTCCGGATCCTCGAGGACGAGGGCCGCGGCAAGACGGTCCTCGTGGTCACCGACGACGGTGAGGAGGTCGCCTTCCAGATCCCCGTCGGCGCCCGCATCGAGGTCACCGAGGGCCAGGAGATCCGGGCCGGCGACGCCATCGTCGAGGGTCCCCGCGACCCCCGCGAGCTGCTCGAGATCAAGGGCCTGCGCTTCACCCAGCAGTACCTGGTCGACGAGATCCAGAAGGTGTACCGGGACCAGGGCGTGTCGATCCACGACAAGCACATCGAGCTGATCGTCCGGCAGATGACCCGTCGGGTCCACATCAACGAGTCCGGGGACTCCGAGTTCCTCCCCGGCGAGCGGGTGGACCGGCGTCGCTACACCGAGGTCAACAAGCAGCTGCTGCTCGAGGGCAAGCAGCCGGCCGAGGCCCGTGACGAGATCATGGGCATCACCAAGGCCTCGCTG
>CAZCEZ010000192.1:0-2277 GCA_964497795.1 uncultured Acidimicrobiaceae bacterium
CACGCAACGTCGTGGGCTACGTCCGCGAGCAGCTGGACGCCTCGGGCGTCGTGCCCTCGGACACCACGATCGTCGTCGAGCGCTTCCGGGACGAGATCGGCGACTGGCGCATCTGCGTGCTCTCGCCGTTCGGCTCACAGGTGCACGCGCCCTGGGCGATGGCCATCGAACGACGCCTGACCGACGCCGGGTTCGACCCGGAGGTCCTGTGGGCGGACGACGGCATCGTCCTGCGCCTGCTGGACGCCGAGCAGGACCTCCCGCCGGACCTGCTGGAGATCGATCCCGACGAGGTCGAGCAGCTGGTCACCGAGCAGCTCGCCGGGACGGCGATGTTCACCACGGCATTCCGCGAGGCCGCCGGCCGCGCCCTGCTCCTGCCCAAGCGCCGACCCGACCAGCGCACGGCGCTCTGGCAGCAGCGCCAGCGCGCCGCGAACCTCCTCCAGGTCGCCAGCCGCCACAGCTCCTTCCCGATCCTGCTCGAGGCGACCCGGGAGTGCCTCCAGGACGTCTTCGACCTGCCCGCCCTGCGCGACCTGCTGCAGGGCCTGCGCTCCCGGCGGGTGCGCGTGGCCCGGGTCGAGTCCGACCATGCCTCGCCCTTCGCGTCGTCGCTGCTCTTCGCCTGGGTCGGGCAGTACATGTACGAGTACGACGCGCCGCTGGCCGAGCGGCGCGCCGCAGCCCTCAGCCTCGACCGCGACCTGCTCCGGGACCTCCTCGGCGGTGACGAGCTGCGGGACCTGCTCGACCCGGACGTGCTCGAGGAGCTCGAGGCGTGGCTGCAGCGGACCGTGGACGGCCGGCGGGCGCGGGACGCCGACGAGCTCCACGACGCGCTGCGCGAGCTCGGGCCGCTCTCCCTCGACGACGCCGTCGCCCGGGCAGAGGCCGACGAGGCCGCCGTCCGGAGCTGGCTCGACGACCTCGTGGACGCCAACCGGGCGATCGCCGTCCGCGTCGCCGACCGCGACGTGTGGGCCGCCGCGCAGGACGCCGGTCGCCTGCGTGACGCACTCGGTGTCGCGCTCCCGCCGGGCCTGCCCGCCGCCTTCACCGATCCCGTGGTGCTGTCCGGCGACGACGAGTCCTACGACCCGATGGCGGAGCTCGTGGGCCGCTACGCCCGCACGCACGGACCGTTCACGCCGGCCGAGGTGGGACGTGCGCTCGGCGCGCCGACCCCCCGCATCGCCGCGGCCGTCCGCCACCTGGTCAGCAGCGGCCGGGTGCTGGAGGGTGCCTTCCGGCCGGCCGGCTCGGGCACGGAGTACGTGGACGACGGCGTGCTCCGCCGCCTGCGCCGTCGCTCGCTGGCCGCGTTGCGGGCGGAGGTCGAACCGGTCGACGGTCCTGCGCTGGCGCGCTTCCTCCCCGCCTGGCACGCCGTGCGCACGTCCGCGGGCGACCCGCGCGAACGGGGTCTGGACGGACTGGCCGAGGTGCTCGCCCAGCTGCAGGGCTTCCCAGTGCCCGCGAGCGTGCTCGAGGAGGACGTGCTGGCCGACCGCGTCCGCGACTACTCCCCCGCGCTGCTCGACCAGCTCGTCGCGGCCGGCGAGGTCGTGTGGTTCGGCGCCGAGCCCCTCGGGTCGAGCGACGGCCGCGTCGTGCTGTGCTTCCGCGACCAGGCCCACCTGCTGGCTCCCGAGGCGGGCGACGCGCCGTCGTCCGACGTCCACGAGGCGCTGCGCACCCACCTCGCCGAGGCCGGGGCGTCGTTCTGGCCCGACCTGTTCTCGGCCTCCGGGGTCCCTGACCAGGAGCAGGTCCTCGCATCGCTGTGGGACCTCGTCTGGGCCGGCGAGGTCACCAACGACACGCTGGCGCCACTGCGGGGCCTGCTGGAGGCCGGAACGGGCGGCCGGACCGGGCGTCGTTCCGGGCGTCCCGGTGCGCTGCGCCGCGCCGGACCGCCCGCCGCCCGCGGCCGCTGGTCGCTGACGACCGACCTGCGAGGCGGCGCGACCGACGCCGCCGTCGGCACCGCACGCGCCGGACAGCTGCTGGAGCGCTGGGGCGTCGTCACGGCGGACGCCGTGCGGGGCGAGGGCCACCGCGGCGGCTTCGCCGGGGTCTACGAGGTCTTCAAGGCCATGGAGGAGACTGGGCAGGTCCGCCGCGGCTACTTCGTCGAGGGCCTCGGCGGCGCCCAGTTCGCCCCCGCCGGCGCGGTCGACCGGCTCCGCGACCACCGTGAGCCGCCCCGGGACGGGCCCGTCGTCGTCCGGTTGGCCGCCACCGACCCCGCGCAGGCCTACGGGTCGGCACTCC
>CAZCEZ010000193.1:0-2225 GCA_964497795.1 uncultured Acidimicrobiaceae bacterium
ACGGTCTCGATGCCCTCGAGCTCCTCCTCCTCGACGGTCACGTCGAACTCCTCCTCGAGGGCCATGACCAGCTCGACCAGGTCGAGGCTGTCGGCGTCGAGGTCGTCGGCGAAGGACGCCTCCTTGGTCACCTGGTCGGCCTCGACGGAGAGGACCTCCACCGCGCACTTCTGGAACCGCTCGAAATCGTCGGCCACTGCTCTTCTCCTGTGTTCAAGGGGGTTGTCGGGATCAGGGGGTGGGCGGCTCAGCCGCCCATGGCGATGCCACCGTCGACCGGCACCACGGCGCCGGTGACGAAGGAGGCCTCGTCGGAGGCGAGGAAGCGCACCGTGGCGGCGACCTCCTCGGGGGTGCCGAAGCGACCGAGGGGGACCGCAGCGGCCATCTCGGCCCGCCGCCCCTCGTCGACGGCGGCGAGCATGTCGGTGTCGATGGGCCCGGGCGTGACCACGTTGACCGTGATCGACCGGGAGGCGAGCTCCCGGGCCATCGATCGGGCCAGGCCGATGAGGCCGGCCTTGGATGCGGCGTAGTTGGCCTGGCCGGGTGAGCCCATGTACGCGCCGACCGATGAGACGAAGACGACCCGACCGAACCGGGCTCGCATCATCTTCTTGGTGACGGCCTTGGCGAAGCGGAACGAGCCGGTGAGGTTGGTCTCGACGACGGAGGTGAAGTCGTCGTCGGACATGCGCACGAGCAGTCCGTCCTTGGTGATGCCGGCGTTGGCGACGAGGACCTCGACGGGGCCGAGCTCCTCCTCGACCCGGGCCACTGCGGCGTCGACGGCGGCCGGGTCCGACACGTCGCAGGCCACGGCCAGGGCACCCTCCACCTCGCCACCGGAGCGGGACACGGCCGCGACGCGGTGCCCGTCGGCCACGAAGGCCCGGGTGATGGCGGCGCCGATGCCGCGGTTGCCGCCCGTGACCAGCACGGTCCGGGGCGTGGGGGCGGTGCCGTCGGTCATGGGTGGGCATCCTCGCGCACGGTCGACGGGCCGTCGGGATCCGACCAGCGCAGCACGGCCGAGGCCCAGGCCATGCCGGCACCGAAGCCGCTCGTCAGCACCAGGTCGCCGTCTCGCAGCCGTCCGGCCTCGACGGCGTCGACGAGGGCGAGGGGGATCGAGCCGGCCGAGGTGTTGCCCGTGGAGTGCAGGACGATGGCGTTCTGCTCCCGACGGAACCCGAGCTTGTCGCAGGCCGAGTCGATGATGCGGATGTTGGCCTGGTGGGGCACGACGAGGGCGATGTCCTCGGGCGTGACCCCGGCCCGGTCCATGGCGGTGCGGCACGACTCGACCACGGCCCGGACGGCCCGTCGGAAGACCTCCCGGCCGTCCATCTGCATGGTCCCGCCGTGCTCGGCGAACAGGATGTGCTCGAGGGTGCCGTCGGAGCCGGTGTCCCACCCGAGCAGCTGGGGCCGGCCACCGGCCGGGACGGCGTCGAGGACGACGGCGCCGGCGCCGTCGCCGAAGAGGATGCCCGTGCCCCGGTCGTCGGGGTCGGTCATCCGGGTGTAGAGCGCGTCGGCGCCGATGAGCAGCAGCCGCTGCGATCCGACCGACAGGAGCCCGTGGGCGGTGATGAGCCCGTAGACGAAGCCCGAGCAGGCGGCGTTCAGGTCGAAGGCGCCGCCTCCGATGCCGAGGGCGGCCTGGACGGTGGAGGCCGAGGCCGGCATGGCCCGGTCGGGGCTGGCCGTGCACAGCACGACGTGGTCGACGGTGGCGGGGTCGACGTCGGCCCGCTCGAGGGCGGCCCGGCCGGCCTCGGTGGCCAGCGCCACGGTGGAGCCGCCGATGCGGCGCTCCTTGATGCCCGTCCGCTCGGTGATCCACTCGTCGGAGGTGTCGAGGCGGGCCTCGAGGTCGGCGTTGGTCAGCACGTCGCTGGGCAGGGCGGTGCCCCAGCCCACGATGCGGCCGCCGAGCCCCGTGCCCGGTCGACCCGTCGCCGGGCTCCCGGCTGCGCCCCCCGTCCCCCCGGCCCGGCTCACGAGCCGGCACCCCCGAGGGCGGCGGCGACGGCGGCGACGTCGTCGGGGCCGGCGACGTCGTGGCGGGCGACGCCGCGGTCGATGCGCTTGACGGTGCCGGACAGGACGGTCCCGGGCCCGACCTCGACGACCACGTCGGTGCCGAGGTCGACGAGGCGCTCGACCGAGGCGGTCCACCGGACGGGGGAGACGAGCTGGGCCGAGAGCAGGGCGGGCCA
>CAZCEZ010000194.1:0-2196 GCA_964497795.1 uncultured Acidimicrobiaceae bacterium
CCGGCACGATCTGCCAGCACGGCACGACCTGCCAGACGGACCTGACCGACCGACGCCTCGGCGACTACTTCTCGATCGAGGTCGACGGCGAGGGCCTGCTCCACGTCGCGGTGTCCGACACCCGCAAGGGCGGGGCCGTGGCCCTGCCGCTGCACATCCGCCAGACCGGTGGACCGACACTGGACGCGGCACCGGTGCCCCCACCGCCACCGCTCGACGTGCCCCCGACCGACCCGCCGCCCGGTAGCGACGCCTCGCCGGTCGTGGCTGCGGGCACCGACGTCAGCCCGAGCCTGGCCGCCACCGGCGGCGGACTCGGACTCGTCGGCGTCGCCCTGCTCGGTGCCGCGCTCACCCGCCGCAGTCGCCGCGACGACGACTGAACCGGAGAGACCGCGCGGGCGCCACGCGGCCCGCGCCCCACGGCGGCGGGACGCCGCTCCCCACGACCCAGGAGCGCGACGTGCGCCGGATCCTGCGAACCGCCTCGACCATGGGTGCGCTGACGCTCGCCGCCACCGCGCTGACCGGCGCGGCAGCCGCCGCCACGACCGATGACGGGGCCGCGGCCTGCGTCGCCCCGGCGCCCATGTCGTTCACGATGGACTACATCGACACCAGCCGTGCTGGTGGCGAGCCGATCATGACGCGCCACCCCGACGGCCAGCTGCTGTGGGGCAGCCACGCCGGGACGACGCACTTCTACTCGCCGACCGCGGCGAGCCCCGAGACCTCGGCGTTCGTCGAGGAGTACGAGGGCCAGACCTACTACTACGTCACCGACGACGGCGAGGCGTGGGACTTCGTCCCGCGCACCCCGGTCGACGCGAGCCCGACCTCCGGCCTGCCCAACACCGGCTTCTCGGACCCCGAGTTCGCCATCGACGAGGACGGCACGGTCTACATCTCGGAGATCAACCTCGCGAACATCGCGGTGTCGCGCTCGACCGACGGCGGGCGGACCTACGAGCTGGTCAACGCCCTGGCCTTCACCTCCTCCGACCGGCAGTGGATGGCAGCCGACCGCGGCGGTGAGCTCTACATGGCGGCCAACGGGTTCGGGGGCGGCAGCTTCCCCGCCGACGCGGTCGGCAACGTCGGCCACTTCATCGCCAAGTCCACCGACGGCGGCCTGACGTGGGGTGCGGCCTCCACGACCAACCCCAACGGCGAGGCCGACATCCAGGTCGACCAGGACCGCGGGATCCTCTACGAGCTGGCCAGCAGCGGCGGGACGCTCGAGATGGCGCGCTTCCCGAAGATCCGCGAGGAGACGACCGACTTCACGGTCGAACGCTTCCCGATCGTCAGCGGCGTGAGCGTCCAGGACCCGACGTTCGACATGGACGCGGCCGGCAACCTCTACGCCTCGTGGTACGACCCGGGCTCGGACCTCGGTCGCGGCGTCTTCTTCAGCGCCTCGACCGATCAGGGTGCGACGTGGTCCGCCCCGGTCCGGGTCGACGCCGACGCCCGCGACGACGTGTGGCCGTGGATCGCCGTCGGCGCACCCGGCCAGGTCGCGATCACGTGGCTGCAGTCGGACTTCGAGACCACGTCCGACCGTCCCGGCGAGGCCGGTGGCACCGAGGCGAGGTGGGACGTCATGGTCGCCCACTCCGACAGCGGCCTCGGGTGCGTGGACGGCACACCGGCACGGTTCACGGCGACGACCGCATCGTCCGAGCCGGTGCACACCGGGACGATCTGCCAGCACGGCACGGTCTGCCAGGCCGACCTCACCGACCGTCGCCTCGGCGACTACCACTCCGTGGAGGTCGGGGCGGACGGCCGCGTGCACGTCGCCGTGTCCGACACACGCCAGGGCGGCGCGGTCGCGCTGCCCCTGCACCTGCGCCAGGTGGACGGCCCGCTGCTGGGTGACCCCGAGGCCGCGCCCACGGGCGTGCCGACCGAGGAGGCCGCGGCCACCGCACCGGACGTCGACCCGACGCCGACCGGCACGCTGGTCACCGCGGCGACCCGGGCGCTGCCCAACACGGGCGGTGGCGCGGGGCTCGCCGCGATCGGCGCACTCGGCCTGGCGGCCGTCGCCCGCACGGCGCGCCGCCGCGACGACGCCTGACAGCACCCGGCCCGATCAGCGCCCGTACCAGCGCCATCCGAGCCACACGACGAGGCCGACCAGGGCAGCCGTGATCGCCAGCAGCACCAGCGTGATCGTCGCGCCGTAGC
>CAZCEZ010000195.1:0-2163 GCA_964497795.1 uncultured Acidimicrobiaceae bacterium
GGTCGAACTCGTTGTACTTGCCGACGCCGGCGAACGCGATCCGGTCGTAGATCTCGGACACCTTCCGCAGGGTGGCCGAGGAGTTCTCCGCGGCGAGCACGATGCCGTCGTCGTAGGTGAGGGCGCACAGGCTGCGGCCCCGGGCGATGCCCTTCCGGGCGTAGTCGGCCCGGTCCTTCATCACCTGCTCGGGTGCGACGTAGAAGGGGGTGCTCATCTCAGGCCTCCGTGCCGTCGGTGGAGGTGGCCGGGGACAGGGTCCCGACCAGGGACTCGAAGCGGGACCGGATCTCGGCGTCGGTGAGGCGCCGGAAGCCCTCGGCGTCGATGGTGGCCACGATGGGGAAGATGCCGCGCACCAGGTCGGGGCCTCCCGTCGCGGAGTCCTCGTCGGCGGCCTCGAACAGGGCCCGGATGCACAGGTCGACGGCGTCGGAGGGGTCCATGTCGGGCCGGAAGCCGATCTTGACGACGGTCCCGGCGTGGAGCGAGCCCGAGCCCGTCGCAGCGTGGTGCAGCTCCTCGTAGCGGCCGCCGGTGACGTCGAACTCGAACAGGCGACCCACGCCCCGGGCCTGGTCGTAGCCGGCGAAGAGGGGCACGACGGCCATCCCCTGCATGGCGGCGGGCAGGTGGTTGCGGACCATGCCCGAGAGCTGGTTCGCCTTGCCCTCGAGCGAGAGCGCGTGGCCCTCGACCTTCTCGTAGTGCTCGAGCTGGAGCTGGAACAGCTTGACCATCTCCATGGCCGGGCCGGCGGCGCCGGCGATGGCCACGCCGGACCAGCGGTCGGCGGGGAAGACCTTCTCCATGGCCCGGTGGGAGATGAGGTTCCCCGAGGTCGCCCTGCGGTCGCCGGCCATGACCACGCCCGATGCGGTGCGCACGGCGACCACGGTGGTGGCGTGGGTGATGGCGAGCGGGTGGGTGGCGGGGCCCGCGTCGGCGATCGGGGCCCCGGGGTCGCGACCCGCGCTGCGGAGCAGCGCAGCGAAGTCCGGGCCCGGATCGACGTCGGGGGTGAAGAACGGCAGCGTCACGCGTCGGACCCTACCCACGGATCCGCCCGTCGGCGCCCGTCGGGAGCGACGGAGACGGCGGCACCGCCCCCACGCTCCGGTGCGCGCCGTGGCCTACTGGCCGCCCTTCTGGATGTAGGACTTCACGAAGTCCTCGGCGTTCTGCTCGAGGACGTCGTCGATCTCGTCGAGCAGGTCGTCGAGCTCGGCCTTGATCTTCTCGCCGGACTCCGACCCCTGGGGGACGTCCTCGACGACCTCGTCCTCGCGCTGGGGGGCGTGCTTGCGCTTCTGCTCTCGTTCAGCCATCACCGAACTCCTGATCTCTCGCCGTGACGGGCGTCACGAGCCGAGGCGGGACAGCAGCTCGGCCGCCGTCTCGCACTCGTCGATCAATGTACCCACGGTCTCGGCCGTTCCACGGGACGGCTCCATCATCGGGACCCGGCGCAGCGGGTCGCCCCCGATGTCGAACACGAGGCTGTCCCAGTTGGCCGCGACGATGGACTCGGGCCACTTCTGCAGGCACCGGCCCCGGAAGTAGGCCCGCGTCGACGTCGGCGGCTCGGAGACGGCCCGGGCGGCGTCCTCGGGGTCGACCAGGGTCTCGAGCCCGGCGCGCAGCGCCAGGCAGCGCTCGGGCCGCAGGTCGTGGTACTGGAGGCCGATCGCGGCGAGCCGGGCGTCGCCCCAGGCGAGGTCGTGGCGCTCCCGGTAGCCCTCGAGCAGGCGCTCCTTGGCCACCCAGTCGACGGTGGAGGCGACCTGGGCCGGGTCGGTCTCGAGACCCGTCAGGACCTGCTCCCAGCGGCGCAGGACGTCGGCGCCGACCTCCTCCCCCACCGCCTCGAGGCCGCGGGTCTCGGCGTACTTGCGGGCCCGCTCCAGGTACTCGAACTGGACCTCGAGGGCCGTGATCGTCCCGCCCGAGGCCAGCTCGAAGGGCCGGCGCAGGCTGCGGTCGTGGGAGACCTGCCGGAGGGCGGCCACGGGCGCGGCCGGGGCGAGGTCGAGGCCGAGCTCGTCGTCCTCGATCATGGCGAGGACGATGGCCGTGGTCCCGACCTTGAGGTAGGTGGCCACCTCGGACATGTTGGCGTCGCCGATGATCACGTGGAGGCGCCGGTACTTCTGGGCGTCGGCG
>CAZCEZ010000196.1:0-2086 GCA_964497795.1 uncultured Acidimicrobiaceae bacterium
TCGTCGCCGTCGGCCACGACGTCGTCCTCGGCCGGTGCTCGTCGGTGTACCCGGGGGCCGTGCTCGGCGGCGACGTGGTCGTGGGGGAGCGGACCATGGTCGGCTCCGGCGCCACCGTCCTGCCCAGGGTGCGCATCGGCGACGACGTCTCGGTCGGCGCCGGGGCGACCGTGACCCGGGACGTGCCCGACGGGGTCACCGCCGTCGGCGTGCCAGCCCGCTGGTAGCGCGACCCCGTCGGCCCGGGGACGGCCGGTCGGGCGCTCGTGACCCGATCAGCCCGCCAGGTCGGCGACGACGGCCCGCAGCGACTCGGCCACCACCTCGGGCTCGAGCAGCGCCAGGGCCTCGTCGACCCCGACCCAGCGGTGCTCGTCGTGCTCGCCGTCCAGCACGACGACCGCGCCGACCGGGGCCTCGGCCCGGAACACCGGGTAGCCGCTCGGCACGGACACCGGGGTGAGGGCGAGGTCCAGGCCCGTCTCCTCCACCAGCTCCCGCCGGGCGCAGTCGACCGACGACTCGCCCGGCTCGCAGCCACCCGACGGCGGCGTCCAGCACCAGGGCCCGGTCGGATCGGCGCCCGTGCGGTGCAGGACCAGGACCTCCCGACCACCCGTCGTGGCGCGACGCCAGACGACGACGGCGGCCCCGACGCGCTCGGTCATCCGTGCATCGTCGCAGGTCGTGCGGCCGTAGCGGGCGTGCCTCGATCGGCCACCGCCTCGGACCCACCCTTGACTCGAACGTACGTTCGATCTACGATCGGTGCATGGACGGAGCGGTCGTAGGCGGAGCGGGGGAGGGCGTCCTCGACGACGATGCCCTGCACGACGCGCTGCGCTCGGCCTACGCCGCTGCCGAGCGGGCCCACGCCGTCGCCGTCGCCCACCTCGCCGAGGTGCAGCGCCGCAGGTCCTGGGAGGCCTCCGGCCGGCGGTCGCTCGCCGTGTGGCTGGCCGACCTCGTCCCGGGGATGACCCGCACCCAGGCCCGGGTCGAGGTCCGCCTCGCCGCGCTGCTGGAGGAAGCCGACCTCGTGCGGGGCGCCCTCGGCGACGGCCGGCTCACCTGCGGTCACGTCCGGGCCCTGGCCGACGTCCGCAACGCTCGGACCGCCCTCGCCTTCGACCGGGACGAGCGGGTGCTGGTCGGGGTGGGCAGCACGCTGTCCGTGGACGAGTTCACGACCGTGGTCGGCCAGTGGCGGACGATGGCCGACACCGACGGCACCGCCCCGGACGACCCCACCCACAACCGCTGCACCATCACCCCGGTCGGCGGCCGCGTCCGCCTCGCAGCCGACCTCGACGCCGTCACCGGCGCCGCCGTGCAGGAGGCCGTCGAGGCCTGCGTCGGGCGCCTGTACCGCGCCGAGGGCGACGCCGAGCGGGCCGCCACCACCCCCGCCCGCCGGCGGGCGAACGCCCTGGCCCACCTCGTCGGCGCCGGAGCCACCGTCGCCGACGACGGCCGCCACGTCGCCCGACCGTCCCTCACCGTCGTGTGCACCGCCGACGAGCTGGCCGCCGCCGGCCGCGCACCGCTCGTCGTGACCCTGCCCACCGGCGGCTGGGTGCGGGGCGCCACGCTGCGCCGGCTCGCCTGCGACGCCGACGTGGCCCGGGTCGTCCTCGGGCCCGACTCCGAGGTCCTCGACGCCGGACGCTCCCGCCGACTCCCGTCCCGGGCCCAGCGCCGGGCGGTGCTCGCCCGGGACCGAGGCTGCGCCGTCCACGGATGCGGTGCACCGCCCTGGCTGTGCGAGATCCACCACCTGCGCCACTGGGCCGACGGCGGGCCGACCGACGTCGACAACCTGGCGATGGTGTGCCGCTGGCACCACCGGCAGGCCCACCGCTCCGGCTGGCACCTGGGCCGGGATCCCGACGGGGTGCTGCGATGTCGGCCCGAGCTGGCGGCTGCCTGATGGCACCCGACGTGGCGAGCGCTGCGATCGGGGGCTCCGGCGCGCCCGGGGTCCCGGGTCGGGGGACCATCACGCTCCGGGTGCCTGGATAGAGTCCGCCACATGGCCGACGTCGAGATGCCGCAGCTCGGAGAGACCGTCACCGAGGGAACCATC
>CAZCEZ010000197.1:0-1979 GCA_964497795.1 uncultured Acidimicrobiaceae bacterium
ACCGGGCTGCCTTCGCCATCCACTCCCAGATCCACCAGGCCCGCCCCGACGCCGTGGCCGCCGCCCACACGCACAGCCGCTACGGCCGCGCCTTCTCGACGCTGGGCAAGGAGCTGTCGATGATCACGCAGGACGTGTGCGCCTTCAAGGACGACCACGCCCTGTTCGACGACTACACCGGCGTCGTCCTCGACGTCGAGGAGGGCAAGCGCATCGCCCACGCCCTCGGCGACAACAAGGCGGCGATCCTCCGGAACCACGGCCTGCTGACCGTGGGCGGGTCGGTCGACGAGGCCGCGTGGTGGTTCATCACCATGGAGCGCTCCTGCGAGGTGCAGCTGATGGCCGAGGCCGCCGGCACGCCGGTCCTCATCGACGAGGAGGGCGCCGCCCAGGCCCACTCCCAGGTCGGCTCCGCCTTCGCCGGCTGGTTCTCCTTCCAGCCGCTGTACGACAAGATCGTCGCCGACCAGCCCGACCTGCTCGAGTAGCCGGTGGGCGACGTCGTGCCCATCGGTGAGGCGACCCGGCACGCCCGGGAGGCCCTCCTCGCCCGCCACCTGGC
Source organism: uncultured Acidimicrobiaceae bacterium (assembly GCA_964497795.1). GTDB lineage: Bacteria > Actinomycetota > Acidimicrobiia > Acidimicrobiales > Salinilacustritrichaceae > Salinilacustrithrix. The sequence continues at coordinate 566 of CAZCEZ010000197.1, forward strand.
GGCCCGCAACGCCGGCGAGATCGACGCGCTGCTCGACACCTTCGCCGAGCCGCGCGTCGAGCTGATCCCGTCGGGGCGGGTGCTCAACGGGCGTGACGAGGTGCGCGCCTACCTGGAGGACCGGCACGTCTCGTTCCCCGACCTGCACGTCGAGCCGGTGGCCCTGCACCACGCCGACGACGCCGTCGTCGCCGAGTTCACGATGACCGGCACCCACCGGGGCGACTTCCACGGCATCGAGGCCACGGGACGCCGGTTCCGGATCCGGGGCTGCTCGATCTACCTGTTCACCGGGGACCGGATCGGCACCCAGCGCCTCTACTACGACGCCGGGACGATCGCCCGCCAGCTGGCCTGACGTGTCGCCTGCGGCGACCCTGAGCACCTCCCCTCAGCCGACGCGGCGGAGCACGGACGCGGAGCGGTCGACGACGTCGAGGGTGCCGGCGCGCACCAGCTCGCCCGACAGCGTGTCGTCGGAGGACAGCTCCACCACCCACCGCTCGCCGTAGGGCGGGCCGGGCAGGGCCCACGTGATCGCCTCGTCGGTCGGGTTGAGCAGCAGCAGGAAGCTGTCGTCCACGATCGGCTCGCCCCGACGGTCGACCGACGGCATGGCCTCGCCGTTCAGGAAGATGCCGATGGCGGCGGCCAGGCCGTCGTGCCAGTCGTCGTGGGACATCGTCGTGCCGTCGGGCTTGAGCCAGGAGATGTCCACCACGTCGGTCCCGTGGATGGCGCGTCCCTGGAACCACCGGCGGCGGCGGAACACGGGGTGCTCGCGCCGCAGGGACACGAGGCGGCGGGTGAACTCGAGGAGGTCGGGGTCGGCGCTGGCCCAGTCGAACCAGGAGATCTCGCCGTCCTGGCAATAGGCGTTGTTGTTGCCCCGCTGGGTCCGGCCGATCTCGTCGCCGCCGAGCAGCATCGGCACGCCCTGCGAGCACATCGTGGTCACGAGCAGGTTCTTCTGCTGGCGGCGGCGGACGGCCAGGACCGCCGCGTCGTCGGTCGGGCCCTCGACGCCGTGGTTCCAGGACCGGTTGTCGTCGCTGCCGTCCCGGTTGCCCTCGCCGTTGGCCTCGTTGTGCTTCACGTCGTAGGAGACGAGGTCGGCGAGCGTGAAGCCGTCGTGGGCGGTGACGAAGTTGATCGACGCGCTCGGCCGCCGCGACGCCGACTCGTAGAGGTCCGAGGAGCCGGTGAGCCGGTAGCCGAAGTCGCGCAGCGCGGTGTCGTGCTGGTGGAGCCAGTAGTCCCGGACGGTGTCGCGGTAGCGGCCGTTCCACTCCGACCACAGCGGCGGGAAGTTGCCGACCTGGTAGCCGCCCTCGCCCACGTCCCAGGGCTCGGCGATGAGCTTGACCTGCGAGAGGACCGGATCCTGTTGGATGATGTCGAAGAACGCCGACAG
>CAZCEZ010000198.1:0-1938 GCA_964497795.1 uncultured Acidimicrobiaceae bacterium
CTGTCGACGGGCGGCTGGTGGCCGACGGCACGTCGGATGCGGAGGACCTCGGCGAAGCCGACCACGACGAGCACCACGAGGGGGTCGGCCCCGAGCGGTGCGGCGAGGAGGTGCAGCAGACCTCCCAGCCAGGCCATCGGCAGCCAGCGGCGGAGGTCGGGGCGCTCGTCGACCACCACGAGGGCGGCGAGCACGAGGAGCCCGGCGTCGTAGTAGAGGGCGTGCGGCGACATCAGGACCGCCCCGACCGCGGTGAGCGCGACGAGCGGGCCGGGCCGCTCGACGCCCTGCGCCCACTCGCGGGACACGAGGCCGATCACGAGGAGCGCCGGGAGCCACCCGAGGACGGCGGCGACCGTCGAGTCGATGCCGAACACGGCCTCGGCGAAGCCCGGGAGCGACACGAAGTTCTCGACGTTCGCAGGGGTGTCCACCTCGTCGAGGAAGCGGAGCGCGTCGATCCACGCCGCCGGCCAGCCGGGCTCCGTGGCGGCGGCCCCGAGCCCGTAGAGGGCGACGGCCGTCAGCGCAGCGGCTACGACGGCCCGAGGGCGACGGGCCAGGAGGAGTCCGCCGATCACGGGGAGTGCGAGGGGTGGCTTGAACAGCAGGAGACCGGCGGCGACCCCGGCCGCGACGTCCCGGTCGTCGTGGAGGGCCCGCCAGACCGCAGCGAAGAGCAGGACGAGGAGGGCGGTGTTCTGCCCGCCGGTCGTACCCCGCAGGAGCGGGAGGAAGGTGAGGCCCGCGGCCAGGGCCTCGACCGGGTGGGAGCGGAGGGTCGGTGAGCACGGCCGGAGGAGCAGCAGCGCCCCGACGAGCGCTGCGACCATGATCCCGACGGCCACGAGGTAGGACCAGGCGAACGGGAGTGCGGCGAGCGCAGCGAAGGGGACGGCGAAGAAGGCCGGGTACGCGAAGTACAGGTTCCCGTCCTCGTCCGAGGGGAGCAGGCGGTCTTGCTCGGCGAACTGGGTGGGAGGGTCGTAGAGGTGGGAGGCGTCGCCCCGACCCACGTCGAGGAGGACCTCGCCGGCGGCGTGGAACGCGGGGTAGTCGCCTCCGAGCCCGCCCGACACGGCGTCCGGTCCGTCCGCGGTGGCGACTTGGAGCACGAGTGCGAGTGCGAGTGCGACGAGGACCGCGACCGCAGCGCGCCGAGCGAACCCTTCCCGGATCAGCGACCGCTCCGGCCGCCGACCCGCCGAGCCCGTCACCGGAGCTTCTCGGTACGCAGGAACAGCAGGCGGGGGATCTCGGCGGCGTCGGTGTACTCGGCGGCCCGGGCCAGGAACCCGGGGGGCGGGGCGGGCTCCTCGATGCGGGTGAGGAGGAGGCCGTTGGCGATCAGCGCGTTCACGTAGCGGTGCATCGGCCGGTGGATGAAGGGGATGAAGACGTCCTTCTGCACCTCCTCGATCGTGGAGTCCTCCCGCAGGTAGGGCCCGATCCGCCAGTACTGCTCGGGCGGGTCGAGGATCTGGTCGTCGATCCAGCCGGAGCCGGGCGTCTGCAGCAGCGGGTGGTTGAGGAAGAACAGGAACCGACCGCCGGGCTCGAGCACCCGGGCGACCTCGGCGATGGCGTCGTCGACGTCCTCGATGTGCTCGAACACGAGGCAGGCCAGCACCACGTCGAAGGAGCCGTCGGGGAACGGCAGCGTGGCGGCGCCGGAGCGCAGGTAGGCCGGTCCCCCGCCGCGCTCGGCCGCGACCTGGACCTGGTTCCAGGTCGGGTCCAGGCCGACCACGTCGGCGCCGAGGGACGCAGCGAGCCGGGCGACCTGGCCCTCACCCGTCCCGACGTCGAGGACCCGCCGGGCCCCGGCCAGGTGCTCGGCGGCGAGCGGCAGGATCTGCTCCTCGTACTCGGGGTCGACGCCGTCGGTGAATCCCTCCTGCCACCAGTCGGCGTGGGTCTCCCAGAGGTCGTCGTCGG
>CAZCEZ010000199.1:0-1898 GCA_964497795.1 uncultured Acidimicrobiaceae bacterium
CATGTTGGCGTCGCCGATGATCACGTGGAGGCGCCGGTACTTCTGGGCGTCGGCGTGGGGCTCGTCGCGGGTGTTGACGATGGGTCGCTTCAGCGTCGTCTCGAGGCCGACCTCCTCCTCGAAGAAGTCGGCCCGCTGCGACAGCTGGTAGGGCACCTCCTCCGAGGAGATCCCGGCGACCTCGACACCGACCTTGCCGGCGCCGCAGAACAGCTGGCGGCTCACGAAGAAGGGCGTGATCTGGCGGACGATCCGGCCGAAGGGCGTCTCGCGGGCCAGGAGGTAGTTCTCGTGGCAGCCGTAGGAGTTGCCCTTGCCGTCGGAGTTGTTCTTGTGGACCACGATCTCCTCGCCGGGCGCGACCACGGCCCGGGACGCGTCCATCGACCGGCGCAGGATCTCCTCGGCGGCCCGGTCCCACACCAGCGCCTCCCACGCCGTCGCGCACTCGGGCGTGGAGCACTCCGGGTGGGCGTGGTCGACGTAGTAGCGGGCCCCGTTGGTCAGCACCGCGTTGACGAGGTGCGTCTCGACCTCGGGGGGCTGGGCGTCGCCGGGCAGGGAGCCGCGGGCGTCCACGTGGGGCATCTCGTCCTCGAAGTCCCAGCCGACCTTGGGGGCGGTGCGTGCCGCCTGGCCGGTCCGGACCAGCTCGGACACGTAGGAGTTGATGAGCACCGACGACGCGGCGATCGGGTTCGACTCCTGCGCGCCGCGCACGAAGATGCCGAACTCGGTCTCGATGCCGCAGATCTTCGGGACCGCCATGGGGGCGAACCTAGCCCCGGTCCGCGGGATCCACCCGACGCGGCGGGACGGGCTCGGCGGCCGGCCCCGGACCCCGGGGAGCGGTCACCGCTGCCGGCGCAGGGCGTCGAGCACCTGCCCGCCGGGGAGCTTGGACAGGGCGCCGAGCATGCCGTCCTGGAGCTGGGCCATCTGGGCCTGGGCCGCCTCCATGCCGGCCACCGAGGCGCGCATGGCCTCGCCCGAGCGCTGGAGCACCTCGGTGGCCTCGGCCAGGCCGGCCGCGTCGAGGGCCTCGGTCACCCGCCGGAGCCGCTCGGCGACCACGGTCAGGTCGGACGCGACGCGCTGGATGTCGCCGCTCGCGGTCCGCAGTGCGGCGAGGGTGTCCGGGAGCTGGTCCACCTCGTCGCGCATCCGTCGGGCCCAGGGGCGCAGCGCCATGACCCGAGGCTACGCCTGCGTCACCCGGGCTGCCGGGGGAACTCGGACGCGGGGACGGGGGGCGACAGCCACAGACCCTGCCAGGTGGTGGCGCCGACCTCGGCGACCACCTCGCGGTCGTGGGCCGTCTCCACGCCCTCGACCACGACCTCCAGGCCCAGGTCGAGCGCGATGTCGACCAGGCCGCGCAGGACCAGGAGGCCACGCGCACCGCTCGCGGCCCGGTGGAGGAGCGCCTTGTCGATCTTCACGGCCCCGATCGGGAGCGTCGAGAGGTGGGCGAGGCGACCGAACCCGTCGCCGAGGTCGTCGAGGGCGATCGTCAGCCCGACCTCGGCCAGCTGCTCCACCGCGGCGACGGCCCGAGGGTCCGACAGCCGGGCGGTCTCGGTGAGCTCGAGTCCGATCCGGGTCGGGTCGAGGGTGCCGGCGTCGACCGCGGCGATGACGTCGTCGACGTAGCCGGTCAGGAGCGAGTCGACGCTCACGTTCACGGCGGTCCGCACACCCGGCACCGCCCGGTCCAGGACGACCTGGTCCTCGACGGCCCGGCGCAGGACCCAGCCGTCGAGGACCGAGACCGTGCCCCGCCGCTCGGCGGTGGTCACGAGGGACTGGGCGTCGATGTCCCCGAGGCGGGGGCTGGCGGCTCGGCACAGGGTCTCGGCGGCGACGATGCGGTCGTCGGCGTCGGCGATCGGCTGGTA
>CAZCEZ010000200.1:0-1879 GCA_964497795.1 uncultured Acidimicrobiaceae bacterium
GTCGCGATGCTGGCGGCAGCGGAGGTCCCGGCCGAGCTCGTGGCCCTGGCCGACGACGCCGATGCCCGGCGTGCGCTCGAGCTGGGGGACATCGACGTCCTGCCGTCCTACACCGGCGAGGCGTGGCTGGAGGTCCTCAACCGGGCCGACCCGCCGAGTGACCAGGCGACGTCGCTGGCCCGTGTGGCCGAGTTCGACGAGCAGCAGGGACTGGTGTGGATCCGTCCACCCATCGGTGGCGGGGGCGTCGCGGCACCACCGGCGGACGCGACGTTCGCCTTCGTCGTCGACGCCGACGGCCCGCACGCGGACGTGGCGACGATGACACAGCTGGCGGCGCGGCTGGGGCAGCTCGAGGCTCCGGTGCTGTGCGTGGACCCGGCGTTCGCCGAGCGCGAGGACGGCCTGCCCGTCGTCCTCGACGCGTACTCCATCGCGCCGGAGTCGGTCGAGCGCCTCGGCACGACCCCGACCGAGGCCGTGCTCGGCGTCGCCGCCGGCGACTGCGACGCCGGCCTGACCAGCGCGACCGACGGTGCGGCGTGGGCGGTCGGGCAGCGGCCGCTGGTGGACGACCTCGGGGTCTTCCCGGCCTTCGTGGTCGCCCCGGTGGTCTCCCAGGACGTCCTGGAGGAGGTCGAGCCCGTGCTGCGGCCGCTGGTCCAGGAGCTGACGACGGCGATGCTCGGGGGCTGGAACTCCCGTGTGGTGCAGGGGGAGGCCCCGGCGGTCGTCGCCGAGGAGGCCGCTGTCGGGCTGCTGGGCGAGGAGTCGGAGGCCGGGTGACGACGCGGCCGAGCGACAGGGGCCGAGCGCACCGTCGGCTGCGCGCGGCGCACACCTGACGCACCGGACCGGTCGGCCGCTGGCCGAGCCGGGGGAGCGGTCGTACGGTGGAGGACTCGAACAGATGTTCGAGTCAGGTCGACCGTTCGGGTCGTGCGAGGAGGAGGCGAGGCGATGACGAAGCGGTACCGCGAGGACCTCGAGGACGTCGAGGTGGAGCAGGAGTCGGGTGGGGAGCGCCCCCTGGCGTTCCGGTGGCGCGGCCACCGGTACCGGGTGACCTCCGTGCTGGGGCACTGGCGTGAGGACCCCGGCTGGTGGCGGCGACCGTCGGGCGAGCCGATCCGGATCGAGCAGCACGACCTGTGGCGCGTCGAGGCGGCCAACGGTGCACCACTCCCCGGCGTCTACGAGCTCGTCCGCCGTGGCGAGCACTGGCGCCTCGACCGCGTCTGGGACTGACGCGTGCCGTCCAGCCGCCGGTTCTCCGAGCAGGAGAAGGAGGACTTCGAGCAGCAGCAGGCCTGGGACGTCGCACGGGCGGAGGTCGCCGCCGGAGCGGTGGCCGAGCGGGTCGCAGCGCAGGGCGCCGCCCCGGTGCCGTTCACGCACCTGCGGACGCGCTCGTCGTACTCGCTGCGCGACGGGGCGATCCGACCGCGCGAGCTCGCGGCTGCTGCTGCTGCGGCAGGCATGACCCATGTCGCGCTGACCGATCGCGACGGCCTCTACGGCGCGGTCCGCTTCGCGAAGGCCTGCGCCGAGGTCGGTGTGGCGCCCGTGTACGGCGCCGACCTCGCCCTCGCCCCCGACCAGGACCGTCCCGGCTGGCGCATCGACCGTGCCGGCAGAAGCCGTACGACGGCTGGGGGTGGTGCTGGCCGACCGCATGCCGGGGAGAGGAGGATCGGGACGAGGAGTGCCGTCGAGCGTCGAGCAAGCTCCTCGCCAGGGCCAGCGTCGCGAGCGGGGAGTCCTGATCCCCGGGCGCTGCGGCCGCGGGCCGGGCAGCAGTGGCTCGAGAACGACGCGGCGCGTGTGACGCTGCTGGCGCGGACGACGGACGGGTGGGGCGACGTCGCCCGGGCGGTGT
>CAZCEZ010000201.1:0-1875 GCA_964497795.1 uncultured Acidimicrobiaceae bacterium
TGCACCGGCACTTCTACTGACTGCCGTGCCAGGAGCACGTGGTCGCCGTGCGCGACCGCCTCGACGAGCTGGGTGACGCGGCCGTGGCCGTCGTGTTCTTCGACAGCACGGACCGCCTCGGCGACTACCGGCGCAGCTTCGACGTGCCCGAGGAGATCGCGCTCCTCGCCGACCCGGACCGGGCCGCGTACCGGGCGCTCGGGGTCGGGCGCGGGGCGTGGTGGCGGGTCTGGGGGCCGCGCACGGTGCTCGCCTACCTGCGCATCCTGGGGCGGGGCGGCAGCTACCACCGCCACGGATCCGGCAGCGACACGCTGCAGCTGGGCGGGGACTTCGTCGTCGGACCCGACGGGACGATGGCCTACGCCTTCCACCCGCCCGAGCCCGACGCCCGCCCCCCGGTCGACGACCTGGTGGAGGCCGTCACGAGGGCGTCGGGCGGGACCTCGGGCTAGCGGTCGACGCGGACCACGTCGTCGGCGTCGACGGTGCCGAGCACCTCGAGGGCGCGGGCCACGACCCGCCCGGCGCCGTGGGTGCGCAGGTCGCCGGCGCCCGAGTCGGCGGTGAGGCGGGCCAGGTGCTCGAGGGCGTCGGCGCCGTGCGTGGTGCACAGGCCGAGGCCGGACAGGTCGACGTCGAGGCTCGGCGTCGCCTCCGGGAGGGCGACGCGCAGCCGCTCCACCAGGCGGGGGGCGGTGAGTGCGCAGAGCACGCCGACGAGGCGGATCGTGGCCGAGCCGTCGTCGTGCAGGTCGACCACCACGTCCAGGTGGACGTCGTGGTCGTGGGTCGAGGCGACGCCGTCGCCGGCGTCGATGCGCTCGATGGTCAAGGGGGACTCCTCTCCCGGGTCGACCGCGCTTGCCCACACGTCGACCCCGAGTGGCGAGATCCCCACCGTAGGCCCACGATCGGCCGTGGGCAACGGGCCCCGACGTGGGGGCACGAGACCCACCCGTCGGGGTGGCTCAGCCGTTCTCGGCCAGGGCGGCCTGCTTCCGGGCCTTCGCGATCCTGGCCCGGACGTTCTGGTCGAGGTCGACCTTGCGCAGCCGGACGTGGTTCGGGGTGACCTCGACGCACTCGTCGTCGGCGATGTGCTCGAGCGCCTGCTCCAGGCTCAGCAGCGTCGGCGGGATCAGCTTCTCGAAGTTGTCGGCCGAGGAGGCGCGGACGTTGGTCTGCTTCTTCTCCTTGGTCGGGTTGACGTCCATGTCCTCGGTGCGGGCGTTCTCGCCCACGATCATCCCCTCGTAGACGGCCACGCCGGGGCCGCAGAAGAGCTGGCCCCGGTCCTGGAGGCTCAGCAGGGAGTAGCTGCGCGTCTCGCCGGAGCGGTCGGCGACGAGGCTGCCGTTGCGGCGGGCCCGGATCTCGCCGGCCCAGGGCTCGTGGCGCTCGTAGACGTGGTGGATCAGCGCCGTGCCGCGCGTCTCGGTCAGCAGCTCGGTCCGGAACCCGATCAGGCCGCGGGCCGGGACGAGGTACTCGAGGCGCACCCAGCCGGTGCCGTGGTTGACGATCTGCTCCATGCGCCCCTTGCGCACGGCCAGGAGCTGGGAGACGACGCCGAGGTAGTCCTCGGGCAGGTCGACGGTGACCCGGTCGACGGGCTCGTGGACCTTGCCGTCGATCTCCTGGGTCAGCACCTGGGGCTTGCCCACGGTCTGCTCGAAGCCCTCGCGGCGCATCATCTCGACCAGCACGGCGAGCTGGAGCTCACCGCGCCCCTGCACCTCCCAGGTGTCGGGGCGCTCGGTGGGCAGGACGCGGATCGACACGTTGCCGACGAGCTCGGCGTCCAGGCGGTTCTTGACCAGGCGGGCGGTCATCTTGTCGCCGTCCTGGCCGGCGAGCGGGGAGGTGTTGGTG
>CAZCEZ010000202.1:0-1872 GCA_964497795.1 uncultured Acidimicrobiaceae bacterium
ACGACGTGATCCTGGTCACCGGCGACCGCGACGCCTACCAGCTCGTCGAGGACCCCCACGTCAAGGTCCTCTACAACAAGCGGGGCGTGTCCGACTACGCCCTCTACGACGAGGACGGCATCGAGGAGCGGACGGGGGTCCGCCCGGAGAAGTACGTCATGTACGCGGCCATGCGCGGCGACACCTCGGACAACCTGCCCGGCGTGCCCGGGGTGGGGGAGAAGACGGCGGCCAAGCTCCTCGACCGGTACGGCGACCTGGACGGGATCTTCGCCCACGTCGAGGAGCAGACCCCCAAGCTGCGGGAGAACCTGGCCTCCCACGAGGAGCAGGTCCGTGAGAACGCCGTCGTCATGGAGCTGCTCCGCGACGTCGACCTGTCCGCCGAGCTGCCCGGCGGCCTCGACGACCTCGCCATGGGCGAGATCGACGTCGACGAGCTCAAGCGCCTGTTCGAGTTCCTCGAGTTCCACTCGCTCTTCGACCGCCTGACCGACGCCCTGGGGCGCGACATGGGCGGCATGCGCAGCACCGACGTGCTCGAGGCCGAGGTGCTCGACGGCACCGACACCGACGAGGCCGTGTCCGCCCTCGGCCGCCTGGCCGCCTCCGACGCCGGCACCGGCGACCACGTCGTGGGCGTGGCCGGCGCCTGGGCCCTCGACGGCGGGCTCGAGGGGCTGGCCGTCGTGGTCGACGGCGCGGCCGGCGACGTCCTGTGGCTGCCGGCGGCCGCCCTGGTCGACGACGCCGTGCGCGAGGCCCTCCGCCCGCTCCTCGACGGCCGCCGTCTCGCCGTGCACGACGCCAAGCTCCTGCTGAAGGCCGCGTGGGGCGTCGACCTCGACCTGGCCGGCATCGCAGTCGACACGACGCTCGCCGCCTACCTGCTCGACCCGGCCGAGTCGAACTACCGCCTCGGTGACCTGCTCCTGCGCTACGCCCGCCTCGAGCTGCCCGACGACGGCACCGTGCCCGAGGGCCAGCTCGACCTCGGCGGGGAGGACCCGACGCCGGCGTCCGTGCTCGCCTCGCGCGCTGCGCTGGCCACCGAGCGCCTCGCCGTCCCGCTGGTCGAGGCGATGGACGCGCAGGGCGTGCGCAGCCTGAACGACGACATCGAGACGCCGCTCGTGCGGGTCCTGGCCAAGATGGAGGTGCTCGGGGTCGGCGTCGACACCGCCGTGCTCGAGCGGCTCCGGGACCGGCTCACCGCCCAGGCCGACGAGCTGCGGGAGCGGATCACCGAGGCAGCCGGCCACCCGTTCAACGTCAACTCCACCAAGCAGATGCGCGAGGTGCTCTTCGACGAGCTGGGCCTCACGCCGGTGAAGAAGACCAAGACCGGCCCCTCCACCGACGCCCAGTCGCTGGAGCGCATGCGCGACGACCACCCCATCGTCGAGCACATCCTCGCCTACCGCGAGGTCGAGAAGCTCCGGTCCACCTACGGGGTGTCGCTGCTCGCCGACGTCGCCGAGGACGGGCGCATCCACGCAACGTTCAACCAGACCGTGGCCCGGACCGGGCGGCTGTCCTCGGACAACCCGAACCTGCAGAACATCCCGGTGCGCTCCGAGATGGGCCGGGAGTTCCGCGAGGCGTTCGTGCCGGCCGAGGGCCACCGCCTCCTCGTCGCCGACTACAACCAGATCGAGCTGCGCTGCATCGCCCACCTGGCCCAGGACCCGGGCCTGCTCGACGCGTTCGTGGCCGGCACCGACATCCACACCGAGACCGCGGCCCGCGTGTTCGGGGTCGGCTTCGACGAGGTCAAGCCCGACCAGCGGGCCAAGGCGAAGATGGTCTCCTACGGGCTGGCCTACGGCATGGAGGCCTACGGGCTCGGCCAGCGCCTGAACATCCCGACCA
>CAZCEZ010000203.1:0-1838 GCA_964497795.1 uncultured Acidimicrobiaceae bacterium
CGTGGCCATGCTGTGGGACGCTCCCCGTCTCCCGTGGCGCCGACCGTACAACTCCTCCGGTGCCTGTTCAGGAGCCCCAGCGCGTCACCGGTCAGCAGGGATCGCCAGGACCGACTCGGGGCGCCCCACGACCAGCACGTCGTCGGCCACGGCGAGGCCGACGACCGCTCCGCCGACGGAGCGCTGCCGGACCAGCGTCCCGAGCGAGTCGAGCTCGACGACCCGACCGTCGGCCGTGCCGACGTGCAGGGCGTCGATGGCCGGGGCCAGCGCCGTCGGCAGGGCGTCGAGCTCGACCGTCCACTGGACGGTCCCCCGGGCCGGGTCGACGGCACGGACGGTCCCGTCGGTGGTGGCCACGACGACGCGTGCCCCCGTGCTGACGGGTGGCGCGGCGACGGGCGCACCCAGGCGCACCCGCCATGCGACACGACCGTCCTGGAACCGCCCCGTCAGGGTCGTGGCCCCCGTGGCGACGACGACGGGGCCGGACTCGCTCGCGACCCGCAGCGCGTCCTCCACGACGTCCGTGGGTGCCGGGACATCCTCACCGGTCGCGGGGTCCAGCCACGTGCGGTCCTCCGACCCGAGCCGCGGCACGCCGACTGCCCCGCCCGTCGTGCGCAGGGGTGCGGCGGGACCGGCCGGGACCGGCAGGCGGGCCAGGACGCTGCCGTCGGCGGCGGCGAGGACGCTGACGACCCCGCCCGCGCCGTCCCCGCTGCGGACGGCCAGCCGGGTCCCGTCGACCTGGTCCAGCGCGTGCGTCCGTGCACGGTCGAGGTCCACCGTCCAGGACGGCTCGCCGTCCCAGGTCGCGGCACGCAGCACGCCGTCCCGCTGCACGACCCCACCGCCGGCCGTCGGCACGGGCACGAACCCGGGCACCTCCCCCGTCGTCTCGCCCGTCACCGGGTCGACGAGCCGCACGCGCCGGCTGCCGAGGTTGACCAGCATGCCGTCCACGACGGTCCAGTCCCCGCCGCGAGGAGGACGCCGCCAGCGCTCCGACCCGTCGGCCAGGTCGAGTCCGACGACCTCCGGACCGGCCACGACCGCGAGGTCGTCCAGCAGCGCCAGCACGTTCCCGGGGGCTTCGGCGAGCCGGCCGTCCGCCAGGTCCACGAGCACGGGCTGGCCGTCCGCACCGCGACCGACCAGCCACCGGGTGCCGATCGGACCGGTGGCCTGGACCGCCCCGTCGGTCGCCCAGACGACCGTCGCGTCGCCGTCGACCCGGACGAGGCCCCCGTCCGTCGTCGGGAGCACCGGCTCGTCGCCGACCCAGGCGACCGCGGCACCCAGCGGGGCCGGCCGGGTCGGGCCGGCCACGCTCGTCACGACGCCGTCGATCGTCCCTGTCGTCAGGACGCCGTCGTCCGCGACGGCCCACTGCCCGTCCGGTCCGAGGTTCCCCGACTGCTGCGGCAGCGCACGCAACCGCGGCACCGTCAGGCCGCTCGTCGTGGGGACGACGCGGTCACCGACCAGCACGTGCCGCGCCCCGGCCGCCCGGACGTCGGCCGACGGACGCGCCAGGACGAGGTCGTCCCGTCGCCACAGCGGCACCACTGCGTCGGCCGGGGCCGCCTCGGGACCGCCGACCGGGGCAGGAGGCTCCTCGGGTGCGAGGACCACGCGTCCGAGGACCCCGAGAGCGAGGACCGCGACGAGCCCGGCCACGACCCGCACGACCGGGCGCCGGGCCACCGGTCCCGGGCCCGTCGCACCACTCGGGGGTGGTCCGGCCGGTGCGACGGCCTCGGGCAGCAACGTGCCGCAGCGGCCGCAGAACCTGCTGCGGCCGACGGCGTCGCCCCACCCGCACTCGGGGCAGG
>CAZCEZ010000204.1:0-1835 GCA_964497795.1 uncultured Acidimicrobiaceae bacterium
GCTCGACTGACCCGGGCTCGACTGACCCGGGCGCGACCGGCACGGGCTCGACCAGCCCGGAGGCCAGCCCGGGGGTCCAGCCCGGAGCCCGGCGCAGACGACCGGCACGAGACGACCGGGGCCGCCCGAGCGGGCGGCCCCGGCGCGTCACCGGGCGATCGAGAGCCCGAGGGCGGCGAGGCCGACGCCGCCCACGAGGCTGACGACCAGGTAGCCCGCAGCCACGCCCGGGTGCTCGTCGCGGAGGGCGACGACCTCGGCGGACAGGGTGGAGAAGGTCGTGAGGGCGCCGACGCCGGCGGTGCCGACCACGGTCGCGGCGGGGCCGCCCCACCCGTGCACGAGGCCCAGCGCCAGGGCGCCGGTCAGGTTGACCGCGAGCGTGCCGACCGGGAGGACGCGGACCGAGCGCGCCGCGAGCCCGCCCAGCCCGGCGGTCCACACCGTCACCCCGGCCCGGACCCAGGCGCCGAGGGCGGCGGCGACGACGAAGCCCCCGACGACGAGCGGGTTCACGCCGCGCCCGTCCCGGGTCGAGGGTCGGTCACGAGCTCCCGTCGCCAGGGCGAGAGCCGCTGGCCGGCCACCACGGCGGCGAGCCCGCCGAGCACGGAGGCCACGAGGTGGCCCGCCGCCACGCCGCCGCGACCGGCGGCGACGAGGTCGGCGACCTCCACGGCGAAGGTCGAGAAGGTGGTGAGCCCACCGCACAGGCCCGTGCCGAGCGCGAGGGCGAGGCTGCGGGGCGCGCCGAGCAGCAGGCCGAGGCCGAGGCAGCCCAGCGCGTTCGCGACCGAGGTCGCGACCGGCCAGTCGCCGGCGTCGACGAGCGCCTCGCCCAGCCCCCACCGCAGCGCCGCGCCGACGGCGGCGCCGAGCGCAACGCCCGCCCACGCGCCGTCCAGGCCGTGCCGGACGCGACGCCAGCCCGCGGCGGCCGTCGGGGCACCGGCCGAGAAGGTCCTTCGGGACGGGGAGGTCACGGGCTCTACGATGCCCCGCCGATGTCCGACGCCAGCGCACCCACGTACACCGCCACGCCCATCGCCTTCGACGAGGGCCACCTGGCCAACGTGACCTTCAACGCCGACGGCCTCGTCCCGGCCATCGTGCAGGAGCGGGGGACCGGCCGGGTCCTGATGATGGCCTGGATGAACGACGAGTCGCTCCGCAAGAGCCTCGAGACCGGGCGGACCTGGTTCTGGTCCCGGTCGAGGCAGGAGTACTGGTGCAAGGGCGAGACCTCCGGCGACCGCCAGTACATCCGCGAGGCGCACTACGACTGCGACGGCGACACCCTCCTCCTCGTCGTCGACCAGGAGGGCGCCGGGGCCTGCCACACCGGGGAGTTCTCCTGCTTCTACCGGTCCTTCGCCGACCCCGACGTGCGGCCCAACGGCTGATCGTGCGCCGCCCGTGACCGTCCGCCCGACCCGGGCCGAGTTCCACGAGCTCGCCGCCGACCACACCGTCGTGCCCGTGTGGCGGGAGCTGCTCGCCGACCTGGTCACGCCCGTGGCCGCCTTCGCCCGCGTCGTCGGCGACGGGGACGGCTTCCTGCTCGAGTCCGTCGAGCACGGCGAGCGGTGGTCGCGCTGGTCCTTCGTGGGCCGCAACCCGCTCGCCACGATCACGAGCCGGGGCGGCGACCTCGTGGTGGAGGGCGACCTGCACCCCGACGTGCCCACCGACCGGGGCGTCCTCGCCGCGGTCGAGGCGGTGCTGGAGCGGTACCGGTCACCGCAGCTGGACGAGCTCCCGCCCCTCCACGGCGGCCTCGTCGGCTACCTCGGCTACGACGTCGTCCGGGAGGTCGAGCACCTGCCCGACGTCCC
>CAZCEZ010000205.1:0-1773 GCA_964497795.1 uncultured Acidimicrobiaceae bacterium
GAGATCTACGACCGGATCGCGTTCGCCGGCGTCGGCAAGTACAACGAGTTCGACCAGCTGCGCGTCGCCGGCGTCCGGGCCGCCGACCTCAAGGGCTACCAGTTCTCCCGGGAGGACGTCGACGCCCGGAGCCTGGCGAACCAGTACGCCCAGATGCTCGGGCAGATCTTCACCCACGAGATGAAGCCCATGGAGGTCGAGATCCTCGTGGCCGAGATCGGCGACGTCCCCGGCGAGGACGCCCTGTTCCACATCCTCTACGACGGCTCCGTGGTGGACGAGCGCCGCTTCTCCGTGCTCGGGGGCGAGGCCGAGCCCATCGTGACCCGCCTCGAGGAGTCCTGGGCCGACGGCCTCGACCTGGGTGCCGCCGTGCGGGCCGCCGTGGGCGCCCTCGCCGGGCCCGACCGCACGCTCGAGGTGGACGACCTCGAGGTCGCCGTCCTGGCCCGCTCCAACGGCCGACGGAAGTTCGCCCGGGTGGAGGGGGACGAGCTCGCCGGGCTCCTGGGGGACTGAGCCCACCGCAGCGCACCGCGCCCCGGCACCGCCGTCCGTCACGACCCGGGTGCGGGCACGACGGAGGGGAGGGCGGAGCCTCCGAAACGCGGTTGACAACGACATTACAGGCTGTAACCTGACTGCAACATCGCAGCAGGAGCCCGTCATGTCCACGCCCACCACCGAACGTGCCACCACCACGACGCCCCACGAGGGGCGGACGCGCCCCCGGCGTGGCGCGTCGAGCGGGTCCCGGACCCGGGACGAGGACCACGTCGGCGCATCGCCGTCCAGCCGCGCGGCGGCAGGCGACGGGACGCGGGTCGGCGTGGAGCTCGTCGAGGATCCCGCACCTCGGCCGGCCGACGAGCCCCTGATCGGGGTCCGGACCGGCACGCACCCCAGCGAGGTCGACGACGGCCCGGTCACCGGCCAGCTGCCCGCCATCGCCGTCCTCGCCGGCCACCTGTCCGTGTCGACCCAGCGCGACGTCGCCGTCGTCTCCCTCGACGGCGGGCTCGACCGGCCGCTCGCCGAGCAGGTCGCACCCATGCTGGCGGGCCTGGTGGCCAACGCCGAGGCCGTGGTCCTCGACCTCGACCAGGTCGCCCTCCTCGACCAGCGCGGCCTCACCCACCTGGTCGAGGCGCTCGACCGGGCCAGCGACGATCGCGAGCGGTGCATCGTGGCCTCCCGGTTGTCCGGGCGCCTCGTGCTGGAGCGGTGGGGCCTCACCACCACCCACGCCGTGTTCACCTCGGTGCCCGACGCCCTCCAGGCCCGGGCCTTCGCCGCCGGCGGCTACGGCGGCGGCTGGGAACCCACCCACGGCTGACCGCACCCGACCCGCCGGCGATGCGCCGCGAGCCGGCGGCGGGGCACCTAGGTTGCGGGCGTGGAGCGGCGCATCTTCGGCCTGGAGAACGAGTACGGGGTCACCTGCACGCTGCGGGGGCAGCGGCGACTCAGCCCGGACGAGGTCGCGCGCTACCTGTTCCGTCGCGTCGTGTCCTGGGGACGGTCATCGAACGTGTTCCTGGCCAACGGGGCGCGCCTGTACCTCGACGTCGGCTCCCACCCCGAGTACGCCACCCCCGAGTGCGACGACATCGTCGAGCTCGTCACCCACGACAAGGCGGGGGAGCGGATCCTCGAGCAGCTGGTCGGCAGCGCCGAGCAGCGCCTGCGCGAGGAGGGCATCCGCGGCGACATCTACCTGTTCAAGAACAACACCGACTCGGCCGGGAACTCCTACGGCTGCCACGAGAACTA
>CAZCEZ010000206.1:0-1758 GCA_964497795.1 uncultured Acidimicrobiaceae bacterium
GCTTCCCGAGGCGACGGGCGAGGTCGACCTTCGTGCCCACGCCGTCGGTGCCGGACACCAGCACGGGGCGGTCGTACTTCGAGGGGTCGAAGGCGAACAGCCCGCCGAACCCGCCGATGCCGCCGAGCACCTCGGGGCGCGTCGCCTTCTCCAGCACGCCGGAGAGCAGCTCGACGGACTTGTCGGCGGCGTCGAGGTCGACGCCGGCGTCCGCGTAGGAGACGGCCTGGCGGTCTTCGTCGTTGGCGTCGGGCACGTCGGGCTCCGCGGCGGTGGAGGGCGCTGGGCGAGGAAGCGGCAAGCCTAGGATCGCCGGACTGTCCGGGGAGAACCAGCCATGCAGGTCCGCACGTTCACGCCGGAGGACCGGCCCGCGGGCTTCCAGCTCCGCGTGCTGGCCTTCACGCCGATGGCCTCGATCGCGTACGACCCCGACGACGAGTACGTCCCCGACGACCGCCGCATCGGCGTGTTCGACGACGACGGCACGCTGCTCGCCCAGGCCGGGGCGTGGCCCTTCGGCCAGTGGTTCCTCGGCCGCCGCGTCCCGACCGCCGGCATCGGCGGCGTGACCGTCCTGCCCGAGGCCCGGGGACGAGGCCTGGGACGCCGGGCCATGGAGGCCCTCGTCGAGGTGTGCCGCGACCAGGGCGACGTGTTCTCCAGCCTCTACCCCAGCCTGCCCGGCTTCTACCGGTCCCTCGGCTGGGTCGAGGCCGGCGGCCGCACCGTGCGGCGCCTGCGGACGGCCGGACTCGCCGACCTGCCCCGCCCCGACCGCGCCGTGCGAGTCCGGGCGCTCGACGCCGAGGACGACGCCCAGCTCGACGCCGCCGCAGCCGCCGTCGACCGGACCAACCGTCGGGGGCACGGGACCCTCGACCGGGGCCGGGTGTTCCACCGCCGGCTGCTGGCGCCCGACGACGAACTGCTGCAGTACGTCGCCCTGCGTGGCGACGCCGTCGTCGGGTACCTGTCCGCCGACAAGACCAGGGCCCGCGACGAGGACGGGCACGTCTCGTTCCGCCTGCTCGTCACCGACCTGGTGGCCGACGACCACGACGCCTGGTTGGCGCTCTGGTCACTGGTGGCCTCCAACGCCCCGGTCTGCACGATCACCGACGTCGTCAGCCGGCCGCACGAACCGCTGCTGGACCTGCTGCCCACCGCCACCGTCGACCCCCGCCTCGAGCACCTCGTCTGGCAGGGGCGGATCCTCGACGTGGGTGGGGCGCTCGCGGCCCGGGGCTGGCCGACGGGCGTCGAGGTCGAGGTGCCGCTGCACGTCGACGACGACTGGCTGCCCGCGAACGACGGCCCGGGGACGCTGCACGTCACCGGCGGCGAGGCGAGGTGGGAGCCGGGCGGGCCGGGGCGCGTGCACCTCGACGTCGGGGCCCTGACGGCACTGTTCACCGGCTGGGCGACCCCCACCGACCTCGCCTGGCAGGGGCGGCTCACCGGGGCGACCCCGGCCGACCTCGACGCCCTGACCGAGGCCTTCCGCGCCCCGACGCCCTGGCTCGACGCCTACTTCTGACCGATCCGCCCCGGATCGCACGTTCGGGGCGTGGGGTTCGCACGGGGCGCACGGATCGGGGTCGTGGGGCGGGGGTGATGTCACACCCCTCGGCTTGGGTTGCGTGCATGAGTTCGACCACCGCCCTGTTCGCCCGCCGCCGGCCCTTCGGTGGTGCGTGCGCGGCGAGGGAGGCGGGCGGTTCGTACTCGACGGGTGGGGAACCGGGCGGGGCGTCG
>CAZCEZ010000207.1:0-1730 GCA_964497795.1 uncultured Acidimicrobiaceae bacterium
GCTGGGCCGCCCTGCACTGGACGTGGTCGACCACCAGCTTCGTGGTCTACCTGCTGGCCTTCCCCGTCCTCTCCGACGCCTCGCTGCCCGTCCTGGCGGGCTCCTACCTCGTCTCCTGGGCCGTGGCGTTCCTGGCCGTCCTCGCCCCCCAGGGAGCCGGCGTGTTCGAGGTCACCCTCGCGGCCCTGCTCGGCGCGTCGGCCGCCGCCGGAGCCGCTCCGGACCTGCCCAGCGCGGCCCTGCTGCTCGGTGGGCACCGGGCGCTGGTGGTCCTGCGCGACGTCCTGCTGTCCTCTGCCGGCTGGTGGCACCACCGCCGGCGCACGGCGTCGTCGCCGGCGGGAGGCACGTCAGCCGGCCGCTGAGGCCTGCAGGTTGCGCAGCGGCGGGCCGGGCGTCGAGTCCGTCTCCCCGCTGGGCTCCTCGGACGGTTCGGCCGTGGCCTCGCTGGAGGGCTCCGACGACGGTTCCTCGGAGGGCTCCGTCGAGGGGTCCGCCGTCGGCTCCGTCGACGGCTCCGACGACGGTTCGGACGAGGGCTCCGAGGACGGGCTCGGCTCGTCCGTGGGCTCCTCGGCCGTGGCGCTCGAGCTCGACGTGCCGTCCGATTCCTCGACGCAGGAGGGGTCCTCGGCCGTGGATCCGCCGGATTCGGTGGTCGACGGCGCCGAACTGGGCTCCTCGGAGGGCTCGGTCGAGGGCTCGGTCGAGGGCTCGGGCGTCGGTTCCTCGGACGGCCCGGTTGAGGGCTCCGTGGACGGGTTCTGGGTCGGCTCGTCGGACGGCTCGTCGGTGGGCTCGTCGGACGCCGAGGTGGTCGGCTCATCCGTCGGCTCGTCGATGGCCCGCTGGCCGACGCGGCGACCGTTGTTCGTGCGGTCCGACTCCGACGCCTCGTCGGTCGGTTCCTCGGTGGGCTCGCTCGACGGTTCCGTCGACGGCTCAGTCGACGGGTCCTCGGACGGGTCCGTCGAGGGATCGGTCGACGGGTCCTGCGAGGGTTCGGACGACGGGTCGGTCGAGGGGTCGTCGGACGCCTCGGACGACGGTTCGGACGACGGCTCGCTGGACGGGTCCTCGGTCGGCTCGGCGTCCGCGGCGGTCGACTGGTTGGGCTCGCAGACGACCACGGCCGGCTGCGTGGAGGCGGCCGTCGTCGACTCCTCGCCCGTGAGCTGGGCCATCCGCTGCTCGTCGCTGGGGATGGGCGCCTGGGTTGGCGTGGCCATGACCAGCGGTTCGGCGGGCGGGGCGGGCACCGCGGTCACCTCGGGCGCCGCGATCGTGGGCGGCGGCTCGACGACGACCGTCTGGCGTTCGCCGATGTTCTTGAGCCAGTCCCACGGCCGCACGACCACCGACACGGCGGAGACCGCGTCCTCGACGGGCTGCGGCAGCGCCCCGGTCGCGGCCAGGCCGCCGGTCGTGGCGGTCGCCGCCACGGCACCCACGACGATCTTGGCCGTCGTGGCCGCCATCAACTGGCCCGTACGGGTGCGCCACGACAGCTTCGGGGCGGCGATCTCGTCCTCGTCGTGCGCCAGCACCGACGCCGCGGCGACGATCGCCTGCAGGTGGGTCACGCGGGCCTCCGGGGCCGGCGGCCCGACCAGGGCGTTGCGCAGCGTCCGCAGCACCCCGTCGACGGGCGGCTGGGCCTCGGGCCCGGGATCACCGTGCGCCGCAGTGACCGGCCGGTCGGGATCCTGCAGCGCAGGATCCACCGGGCG
>CAZCEZ010000208.1:0-1702 GCA_964497795.1 uncultured Acidimicrobiaceae bacterium
CATCGCCATGTTGTCCTTCGACAGGTCGACGCCGTGGGCGCCCTTGAAGGAGTCGACCAGCCAGTCGATGATCCGCTCGTCCCAGTCGTCGCCGCCGAGCTGGGTGTCGCCGTGGGTCGACTTCACCTCGAACACGCCGTCGCCGATCTCGAGCACCGACACGTCGAAGGTGCCGCCGCCGAGGTCGAACACGAGGACGGTCTGGTCGGCGTCGCCCTCCTTGTCGAGCCCGTAGGCCAGGGCGGCCGCCGTCGGCTCGTTGATGATGCGCAGCACCTCGAGCCCGGCGATCTGGCCGGCCTCCTTGGTCGCCGTGCGCTGGGCGTCGTCGAAGTAGGCCGGGACGGTGATGACGGCCTGGGTGACGGTGTCGCCCAGGTAGGACTCGGCGTCCCGCTTGAGCTTCTGGAGCGTGCGGGCCGAGATCTCCTGGGGCGTGTAGTCCTTGTCGTCGATCTTGATGGTCCAGTCGGTGCCGACGTGGCGCTTGACGGACCGGATCGTGCGGTCGGGGTTGGTGATCGCCTGGCGCTTGGCCACCTCGCCGACGAGGACCTCACCGGCCTTGGAGAAGGCCACGACCGAGGGCGTGGTGCGCGCGCCCTCGGAGTTGGGGATGACGACGGGGTCACCCGCCTCCAGGACGGAGACGACGGAGTTGGTGGTGCCGAGATCGATGCCGACGGCCTTGGGCATGGGGGTGTTCCTCCGGTGACGGGGGTGGTCTCAGTTGGTCCGGCCGCTCCTCGAGGGACCGGACCGGGCGGCTCGGGCGGCGTCGCCCGGGTCGGAGTCGACGCCGCCGTGGGCACCATGATGCCAGCGATCGTCGCCGATGCAAACCCGGACGACAGGAAACTTGAGTGTCTCGTTGTCAGGTTTGGCCGTCGACGGCTGGCAGGAGGGTGACCGGCCGGGCGATCGGGATGCCGGGGCCGGTGGGGTGGCCCGGTCCACCGGGCATCCTGTGGCGATGGCGACGATCGCCCTGGTGGGCAGCGGTGAGTACCTGGAGGCGTGCCGGGACGTCGACGAGCACCTGCTCGGACGCCTCGGGACCGGCGAGCGGGCGCCTCGGGTGGTCTGCCTGCCGACGGCGTCGTCCACGGAGGGCGAGCGGGTCTGGCGACGGTGGGCCGCCCAGGGCGTCGAGTGGTTCACCGGGCTGGGCGCAGATGCGGCCTCGGCCGACGTCGTGGACCGGGCCAGCGCCGACGACGAGGCCCACGCCGAGCTCGTCGCCGGGGCCGACCTCGTCTACCTGTCGGGCGGCAAGCCGACCCACCTGTACGAGACGTTGGCCGGCACCCGGGTGTGGACCGCCATCGAGTCGGTGCTGGCCCGCGGCGGGGTCCTGGCCGGCTGCTCGGCCGGGGCCATGATCCAGGGCGAGCGGATCGCCGGCCTGCGGAGCCCGGGCAACGCCACCCCCGGCTTCGGCCTGCTCCCCCACACGATCGTGCTCCCCCACTTCGACGAGTACCCCTCCATGGTCGCCCGGGTCGTCCAGGGCCTGGTCGGGCGGGGCCTGACCGTCGTCGGCGTCGACGGCGGCACCGCCCTGGTCCGGCACCGGCCGGCCGACGGCGGGCCCGACGAGCTGGCCGCCGTGGGCCGGGGTTCGGTCACGATCTGGGGGCCCGACGGCCACGCCGTCTTCGCCGACGGGCCGATCCCGTCGACGGCCATCGGCCCGACCTGA
>CAZCEZ010000209.1:0-1681 GCA_964497795.1 uncultured Acidimicrobiaceae bacterium
TCGGCTCCGGCCTCGTCGGCGTCCTCTACGTGCTCGACGAGCCCTCCATCGGCCTGCACCAGCGCGACAACCGGCGCCTCATCAACACGATGCTGCGCATGCGCGACCTGGGGAACACGGTCGTCGTCGTCGAGCACGACGAGGAGACCATCGCCGAGGCCGACCACGTCGTCGACATCGGGCCCGGCGCCGGCGAGCACGGCGGCGAGGTCGTCCACTCCGGCACCTACAAGCAGCTGCTCAAGAACAAGGCGTCGATCACCGGGCAGTACCTGTCGGGCCGGCGGTCGATCCCCGTGCCCGAGCAGCGCCGCACGCCGGGGGAGGAGCGCATCCGGGTCGTCGGGGCCCGCGAGAACAACCTGCAGGACCTGACCGTCGAGTTCCCCCTCGGCCTGTTCACCGTCGTCACCGGCGTGTCCGGGTCGGGCAAGTCGACGCTCGTGAACGAGATCCTGCTCAAGGCCCTGATGCAGAAGGTGTACAAGTCGAAGACGCCCCCCGGCCTGCACAAGCGGGTCGAGGGCCTCGACAGCCTCGACAAGGTCATCGCCATCGACCAGAGCCCGATCGGGCGGACCCCCCGATCGAACCCGGCCACCTACACCGGCGTGTGGGACCACATCCGCAAGCTGTTCGCCCAGACGAACGAGGCCAAGGTGCGCGGCTACCTTCCGGGCCGGTTCTCGTTCAACGTCAAGGGCGGCCGCTGCGAGGCGTGCGCGGGCGATGGGACGCTGAAGATCGAGATGCACTTCCTGCCCGACGTGTACGTCCCGTGCGAGATCTGCAAGGGCGCCCGCTACAACCGGGACACGCTCGACATCACCTTCAAGGGCAAGAACGTGGCCGAGGTGCTCGACATGCCGTGCGAGGAGGCGCTCGAGTTCTTCTCGAACCAGCCGCCCATCGCCCGCCACATGCAGACCCTGGTCGACGTCGGCCTCGGCTACGTCCGCCTCGGCCAGTCGGCTCCGACGCTGTCGGGCGGCGAGGCCCAGCGGGTGAAGCTGGCCTCCGAGCTGGCCAAGCGGTCGACGGGCCACACGATCTACGTGCTGGACGAGCCGACGACGGGCCTGCACTTCGAAGACATCCGCAAGCTGCTGACCGTCCTGTCCCGCCTGGTCGACCAGGGGAACACGGTGCTGGTCATCGAGCACAACCTGGACGTGGTCAAGACCGCCGACTGGATCATCGACCTCGGCCCCGAGGGCGGATCGGGCGGCGGGACGCTCGTCGCCGAGGGTCCACCCGAGGCGGTGGCCGCCGTGCCGCAGTCCCACACGGGCCAGTTCCTGGCCCCGATCCTGGGCGTCGAGCCGACCTGAGGAATCCCTGCCCGCTGGGCAGGGGAGCGGGACCGGGGCGGCGAACGATCCCGCGCCGGACGAAGCGCGCCCGGCGGGGAGGTCGGGGCAGTGCGGATCGCGGTGGAACACGAGTGCGGGCGGGTGCACCGGGGGTACCAGTCCCTGGCCGAGTGCACGTGGCCCGACGCCGCCTGGGTGGTGGGCGACGGCCCGGTCGCCGTCCTGGCCCGGTGCGGGATGCTCAGCGTGGAGCTCTTCGAGGACATCGAGGTGGCCAGGCGACGGTTCGGCGCGCTCCAGGCCGACGGCTGCGGGCGAGGCTGCAGGAGCGACCACGAACTGGTCGTGCTGGTCGAGGACGCGGTGCG
>CAZCEZ010000210.1:0-1588 GCA_964497795.1 uncultured Acidimicrobiaceae bacterium
CGGATCCTGGGCGTGCACCTGTGCGGGCCGTGGGCCACCGAGCAGCTGGGCCAGGGCTACCTGGCCGTGAACTGGGAGGCCACCGTCGACGAGGTCGCCCACTTCATCCAGCCCCACCCGACGCTGTCGGAGCTGTTCGGCGAGTCGGTGCTGGCCATGACCGGCCGCTCCCTGCACGGCTGAGTCGGTTCGGCTCGCAGGGCGAGCCGCACCTCTCGAGTCGCTCGCTGCGCTCACGACTCGGTTCCAGGCGCTGCGCTCGTGGCGCAGTGTCCGGGCGCTGCACGGCGGCGTCGACTGATCGGATGCCCTGGCAGCCGGAGGCGCGGGATCCGCGCTCCGGCCGTCACGGGTCGGGAACATGAGGGCGTGGCACGCACCCTCCGACGTCCCGTCCTCGTGGCCGCCGCCGCCGTGGCCGGCCTCGCCCTCACCGCCGGGTCCTGCGACGAGCGGGGCCTCGGCGACGCGCCCGTCGGCGAGCAGCTCGAGGGCGAGCGCACCGTCATCGTCATGCCCGACCGCTTCCCGAACCTCGCGCTCGTGTGCGACGGCTCGACGGCCATCTACGTGACGACCCGGGAGGCCGCCCCCGCCGTCGTCCCGAGCTCGGAGTTCTGCCGGGACGGCTCCGGCTGAGGTTCCCGTCGGAGGGACGCAGCAGGATGGGCTCACCGCCTCGGCGGCTCGGCGTCCGGCGCCCACCGATGGGACAGGGGAGCGTGGCACCATGGCGGTGTCCGAACGGCAGCGGCACGCGCTGCACGAGTGGGTCCGGCAGCAGGCAGGCGAGGAGGTGGCCGAGACGATGATGGACCTCCTGCCACCCGTCGGGTGGGCAGACATCGCCACCAAGCGCGACCTCGACCACCTCGAGCGCCGCATCGACGGTCTGGAGTGTCGGATCGACGGTCTCGATGACCGGATCGAGGGCATGGGCGTCCGGCTCCGGGCCGAGATCCTGACCGAGCTGCACCGGGAGCTCCGGCGGCACACCTACTGGATCATGACGTCGGTGTGGGCCGCCGTGGGCGTGGCCGTCGGGGTCAGCCAGGCCCTCGCCGGCTGACCGGGTCGACGTGACCTCGTCCGCCCCGGCACCGCCCCTGCCCGTCGTGCTCGTCGGCGGCGGCGGGCACGCCTCCGACCTGCTCGGCGCCATCGAGGCCGCCGAGGCGGACGCGCCCGGCACCTGGGACGTCGTCGGCTACGTGACCGCGACGCCACCCGACGGCCCCGGACGGCTGGAGCGTCGGGGCGTCCGCTGGCTCGGCACCGACGACGAGCTGGCCGCCGGTGCGCTCGACGGGGTCGCCGGCACCGTCCACGCCCTGCTCGCCATCGGCGCGCCCGCCGTCCGAGCCGCCGTCGCCGACCGCCTCGCCACGGCCGGGGTCGCCGTCGCCCCGCCCCTCGTCCACCCCGGCGCCCTCGTCGGGCCTCTCGTCACGCTCGGCGCCGGATCCGTCGTGCTGGGCGGGGCCAGCGTGTCGGCCGACGTCGTGCTCGGCCAGCACGCCCAGGTGTCCCAGCTCGTCGCCGTCGGCCACGACGTCGTCCTCGGCCGGTGCTCGTCGGTGTACCCGGG
>CAZCEZ010000211.1:0-1556 GCA_964497795.1 uncultured Acidimicrobiaceae bacterium
CGTGAACGCGCGCGCCACACTGGCATCTGGCCGGCATGGACGTCCCACGTCGGTTCGGCACGCTAGACGCGCCCCCCGGCGACCGGCAACCGTTCTTGCCGCCCAAAGGCCGAGGTTTCCCTGGCGCAGCCGCCCTGGCAGGCCCTGCCACGGGACGGCTCCCCACCGGACTTCGCCACGCGACCCCACCTGCGACCCCGGACGAGGGCGGTTGTGCCCCAGGAACTGGGAGCGGCGGTCCATGGATCGAAGGTGAGCGTCAAGCGCTCGTAGACGTTCGGCTCGCGCTCACACAGTCGAGGATCCGGCTCAGGAGGACGAGAAACGCCATGCACGAGGCCGATTTCGAACCGCGCCTTCCCGCGCTCACCGGGCTGAGTCTGTTGCCAGCGTGATGGAAGTTGCTGGTGGGGAAGCCGGTCCCCGCACCCGCCGAGTCCGTCAGGCCAGGCTGCCGTCCGCGGACCCGGAACCGGAGTCGTCCGAATCCGCGGTCCGCCGGTCCCCGTTGCTCGGGGACGGGGACGGGCTCGGCGAGGGCTCCTCGCTGGGCTCGGACGTCGGTTCCTCCGTGGGCTCCTCCGACGACGCGGAGGTGGGTTCCTCGGTCCGCTCGTCGGTGGGCTCGTCGGACGGGTCCTCGGCCGTCGGCGCTGACGAGGTGTCCTCCTCGATGCAGTCGGGGTCCTCGTCGGCCGGGTCGTCCGCGGCCGCCGTGCCCTCGGTCGACTCCGTCGTGGGCTCGGACGTCGGCTCGGTGGTGGGCTCGGACGTCGGCTCCCCCGTGGGCTGCTCCGACGGCTCGGACGTCGGCTCCCCGGTGGGCTCGGACGTCGGTTCCCCGGTGGGCTCGGACGTCGGCTCCTCGCTGGGCTCCTCCGACGGCGCAGCGTCGGGGTCGTCACCAGCCTGGACGCGGGCCTCACGGCGGAGCCGGCCCGGCGCGTCGTCGCGGGGCTTGCTCGTCGGCCCCGAGGTCGGCTCGGACGTGGGCTCCTCCGACGGCTCGGAGGTCGACCCGTCGTCGGGCTCGCTGGACGACGGGTCCGTCGGCTCCGTCGACTCCTCGGAGGGCGCGTCGGTCGATTCCGCGTCTGTTTGACCGGATTCGGGCTCTGATGGCTCGTCCGCGGGTGTCGCGGTCGACTCCGGCTCGTGCTGGACCTCGCACGCCGGCTGCGCCTCGGCCGCTTCCGAGGGGGTCGGCGACGCACTGGGACGCAGGTGGAGCAGGGGCTCGTCCTGGACCTCGGGGGCCGTGGTCGGCTCGGGCTCGTCGGTCGGTTCCTCGACCGCGGGCGCCGCGGCGGTGACCTCCGGCGGGATCTCGGCCACGACCACGTCGTCGCGGTCCCGACCCTCGAGCCAGGTCCACGGGCGCAGCGCCGTCGACACCGCACTGACGGCGCTCTCGACCGGCTGCGGCAGGTTGCCCGTGGCCGCGAGGCCGCCGGTGGTCGCGGTGGCCGCGACCGCGCCGACCACGATCTTGGCGGTGGTCGCCGCCATCATGTGGCCGGCGCGGGCCCGCCAGGACAGCGTCACCGGCTCGGGCG
>CAZCEZ010000212.1:0-1520 GCA_964497795.1 uncultured Acidimicrobiaceae bacterium
GAGGGTCGGGCCCCGCTCGACGACACGCACCGTCCTGGCCTCCACGGTCGAGTCCTGACGACCCTAGGTGGCCGGCTGAGCGCCGGGGGCGGTCGCCGCGGGCGGGTGGTCAGGTCCGTCGGCGCCGCGTCGCCGCGGCGACGCCGGTGAGCAGGCCGAGCGCCGCCAGCGGCCCGAGCACGACGAGGTGTGGCGTCGCGGCGGCCGCCTCGGCGGCGGTCGGGTCGTCGGCGCCGGCGCCTCCAGCGACCGCGTCGGCCGCGGGGAGGACCCGCAGGATCCCCCAGGCGCCGGCCTCGCGGTGGGGCAGGCGGTGGTTGCCGTAGAGGTAGTCGCCCGGCAACGCTTCCGGCCCCCCGGCGCTGGGGACGTCGACGGTCAGCACCTGGAGCCCGCCGAGTCGCTGCGACGACAGCTCCGGCGTCGCGTCCCGGCCGGGCTCGAGCGCCCAGCCGTGGCCCTCCAGCGAGAAGACCTGCACCTGTTCGCTGAACGGTGCGAGCACGTGGATGCGCAGGGGCGTCCCCGCCTCGACCTCGAGCACCGGGGTGGACGGGCCCGCGGCCGCGGCCTCCGCGATGGAGCGGCCGTCCAGCGGTTCGCGGTGGTAGTTCACGGCCACGGGGCCGTCGACCTCGATGGTGTAGGGCATGAGGTGGCTGCCGATCGCCTCGTCCTCGTCGTGGAGGAACACGGCCATGTCGCGGCGGCTGGTGCGGTCGGGGGCCGTCACGTCCACGACCGCGGCCGCCGAGCCGTCGAGCTCCTCGCCGGTCACCGGGTCGTGGAAGGTTGTACCCGCGTCGGCAACGACCACGGCCCCGTAGAGGCCGTGGCGTGGCCCCTCGACGGGGTCGGCGCCGTCGCGCACGAGTGCCGTGGTCGGCCCGACCTCCTCCGACGCGTGCAGTCGGTAGGTGCGGCTGGCGCCGGGGGCGACCGACTGGTCCGGCTCGCGGCCAGCGGCGACCCCCGCGTCGGTCGCGGGATCGCGGGCGAGCAGGTCGGTCCGGAAGCTCACGGGGCGGTCGGGGAGGTCGTTGCGCAGGGTCACCGACAGGCAGTCACCGACCGTGGCGTGGAGGACGAGCGGCTCCGGGGGGCGCGTCCCGTCGGTGACGGCATCGGCCTGGTCGGAGGTGACGAACACCCGGCCAGGGTCGCCGTCGAGCATCGGCAGCGGTGCCTCCACGGCGACGACGTCGAAGGCTCGGACGGGCGCGTCCGGCGGACAGCTGCCGTCGCCCACCTCGACCGGCTCGGTCCGCACGAGGGGCAGGATGGCGTCGTCGTCCGGTGGCAGCACCCGCAGGATCCCCCAGTTGCCCTCCGCCAGCTTCGTCGGTCGGCCGCTCTCGTAGAGGTAGTCCCCGGGCAGGCGTTGCGGGCCACCGGCCGCAGGCAGGACGAGGTCGAAGCGCTCGGAGATCCCGACGTCGATCGCCGCCAGCGGGCGCGAGTCGGAGCTGAACGCCTCGGCCCGGAACCAGTGCCCGTCGACGTGCAGCGTGTGGACCTCG